>JBDSWB010000087.1:0-15698 GCA_039926915.1 Ramlibacter sp. | reverse complement strand
GTTCGGTGATGCCGACGGCCGTGATCAGCTCGCCGGCAATCACGCGCTTCAGGTACTTGTCCTTCTGCGCGTCGCTGCCGGCATGGTGCAGGTGCGGGCTGGCCATGTCGGTGTGGACCAGCACGGTGATGATGAAGCCGGCGTAGGTCGATTGCGACAGCGCCTCGGCGAACACCAGGTTGGTGAGCGCATCGGCCTCCGCACCGCCGTAGCGGCTCTCGTACATCAGCCCGAACAGCCCCGCCTGGCCCATGCGGCGCAGCACGTCACGCGGCACGCAGCCCTGCTCTTCCCAGGCGTCGGCATAGGGCTCGACTTCACGCGCGATGAATTTCGCGATCTGATCGCGCAGCAGTTCGTGGTCGGGGTTGTCGTAAATGGAGGTGTTGGACATCAGGTGGATCATGCCTCCCGACCAGCCGCCTCTAGGGAGGCATGCGCCCCCTCGGGGGGCAGAGAACGAAGTGAACGTGGGGGCACCATGCTTACATCCGGAAGATGCCGAACTTCGGCTCGCCGATCGGCGCGTTGAGGGATGCCGACAGGCCCAGCGCCAGGACCCGGCGCGTATCGGCCGGGTCGATCACGCCGTCGTCCCAGAGGCGCGCGCTGGCGTAATAAGGATGCGATTGGTGGTTGAACTGGTCCAGCAGCGGCTGCTTGAATGCGGCTTCTTCCTCGGCGCTCCACTGGCCGCCCTTGCCTTCGATGCCGTCGCGCTTCACGGTTGCCAGCACGCTGGCCGCCTGCTCGCCGCCCATCACCGAGATGCGGGCGTTGGGCCACATCCAGAGGAAGCGCGGCGAGTACGCCCGGCCGCACATGCCGTAGTTGCCGGCGCCGAAACTGCCGCCGATGATGATGGTGAACTTGGGCACGCTGGCGGTGGCCACTGCGGTCACCATCTTGGCGCCATGGCGGGCAATGCCTTCGGCTTCGTACTTGCGCCCGACCATGAAGCCCGTGATGTTCTGCAGGAACACCAGCGGCACCTTGCGCTGGCAGCACAGTTCGATGAAGTGCGCGCCTTTCTGCGCACTCTCTGAAAAAAGGATGCCGTTGTTGGCGACGATGCCCACCGGCAGGCCCTCGATGTGCGCGAAGCCACAGACCAGCGTGCTGCCATAGCGCTGTTTGAACTCATGGAACTCGGAGCCGTCGACGACGCGCGCGATGACCTCGCGGACGTCGTAGGGCTTGCGGGTGTCGACCGGTACCACACCGTAGATTTCCTTCGGGTCGAACTTCGGCGGCCGGGGCTCGCGCAGTGCCTGCTCGACACGCTTGCCCCGGTTCAAGCTGGCAACGGCCTGCCGCGCCAGCGCCAGCGCATGCATGTCGTTCTGCGCCAGGTGGTCGGCCACGCCCGAGAGGCGGGTGTGGACGTCGCCGCCCCCCAGGTCCTCGGCCGACACAATTTCGCCGATCGCGGCTTTCACCAGCGGCGGGCCGCCCAGGAAGATCGTGCCCTGGTTCTTGACGATGATGGTCTCGTCGCTCATGGCCGGCACGTAGGCACCGCCGGCCGTGCACGAGCCCATCACCACTGCGATCTGCGCGATGCACTGCGCCGAGAGGTTGGCCTGGTTGTAGAAGATGCGGCCGAAGTGGTCGCGGTCGGGGAACACCTCGTCCTGGTTCGGCAGGTTGGCGCCGCCGGAGTCCACCAGGTAGATGCAGGGCAGGCGGTTCTGCTGGGCCACTTCCTGCGCGCGCAGGTGCTTCTTCACCGTCATCGGGTAGTAGGTGCCGCCCTTCACCGTCGCGTCGTTGCAGACGATCACGCAGTCCACCCCGCTCACCCGGCCGATGCCGGTGATCACGCCTGCACAGGGCGCATCGCTGACACCGTCCTTGTTGACATACATGTCATGCGCAGCCAACGGCGACAGCTCGAGGAACGGCGTGCCCGGGTCCAGCAGCATCTGCACGCGCTCGCGCGGCGGCAGCTTGCCGCGGGACACGTGACGCGCCAGAGCCACCTCGCCGCCGCCGGCCGCGGCCCTGGCGACCTGCGCGTTCAGGTCTTCCACCTGCGCGCGCATGGCGGCGGCGTTCGCCTGGAATTCGGCGGACCGGGGGTTGAGTTGTGTCTCCAGGGCAGGCATCGGGTATGTCTCTCAGTCTTCACCCATCGTAGCGTGCTCCCACGCTTGCGCCCTTGTCTGCAGGGCGATGGGGCGGCCACCGAGGTTGCAAATCGTGCCAGATTGCAGCAGACTGTGCCGATGTCGCCCGATCCGCTGCGCAGCCCTGGCCGGCACCCCGCCGCAGCCACACCCATGGCCTTTACCAGAGTGATAGTTGACGCCTACTTGCGCCGGGGGCAGAACCCGGCCGAGGCCTTGAAGCTGGCACAGATCACGCCAGCCAGACTTCAGCAGTCCGAAGGCCGCATCACCGCACGTCAGATGGAGCTGCTTTCCGGCGCCGCCATGCACGAACTCGACGACGAAGGCCTCGGCGCCTTCGCACGGCGACTGCCCTGGGGCAGCTACGGCATGCTGGCGCGGGCATCGCTTTGCTCACCCGACCTGCGCGTGGCGCTCAAGCGCTGGTGCCGGCACCACGCGCTGCTGACCGACGACATCCTGCTCAAGGTTGTCGAAAGCGGCGACAGCGCGGCCATCGCCATCGAAGAGCGTGCCGACCAGGTGCGCCATTGCGCGGCCGCGCGCGAGTTCTGCCTGGTGCATGTGCTGCGCAACATCCATGGCCTGGCGTGCTGGTACGTCGACTCCCGCATCCCGCTGCAAGGAGCGCACTTTCCCTTTGCCGCGCCACCGCATGCCGACGCGTATTCGTTCATGTTCCCGGGTCCGCTGAAATTCGGCGCGGCGCAGGCCTCGATCGTGTTCGATGCGCGTTACCTGCCCCTGCCCCTGCGGCGCGACGAGAAGGCGCTCTCGCAGATGCTGCAGCGCGCGCTGCCGCTCACGGTGCTGCAATACCACCGGGACCGCCTGCTGGTCCAGCAGGTGCGCCAGGCACTGGTGGCGCACCCCGGGCGCGCCCGCGCCGACCAGATTTCCGGCAGGCTGCATATGTCGGCGCGCACACTGCATCGCCAGCTGAAAGAAGAAGGCGCCTCGCTCCAGCAACTCAAGGACGAGGTGCGCTGCGAATGCGCGAAAGACCTCCTCTTTCGCAGCCGAAAGCCGGTTCAGCAGGTCGCCCTAGCCGCCGGATTCCGCAACGAGAAGAGCTTTACCCGGGCTTTCAAGAGCTGGACCGGCAAATCTCCAGTCGAGTTCAGGCAAGCACAGCAGCTTTAACCCAGGAAGGAGCAGGCCATTCCCCACCTACGCGCAGCGCCGGGCTTGTCCGACAGGCGATCCATCCAGGGTGCGTTTTGATGATGTCGTGACAGGCCTTCGGCCCGGGAAACTGCAAATGACGATTACTTCGAGGCAGGGAGCCATTTTTGCGTCGGGGCTCGCCCTTGGCGTGGCGGTGACTTGGTTCTTGCATGCCTCACCCAAGCTCTTCGCGACGACGTCCGAAGCGGCGCCATCCCTGGCCGCCAAGGCTTCGGCGCCCGCCGTGGCTGTTGCCGCCCCACGCGTTCGACCGGAGAGTACCAGTTGCAAGGTGCAGCCCACGCTGCCGGTAGCGGGCGCCAAGGACGGGCAGTACCTGGTCAAGGCTGACCTGTCGGCTAACAAGTCGACGGACGCCGCCTCCTTTCTCGTGCTGGGCAAGGAGGCGGCCGCCGCCGCTCGATGGCGCGATGCAGAAGTGGCATTCCTGATGTCGTGCCGGCTGGCCGCCCAGTTCAAGGGAGAAAGTTCGGTAGAGACTGCCGATGCCCGCTACCAGTTAGGACGGCACTACGCCCAAGCGGCACAGATGGGCGCGGTCGAGGCCCGCCGGGCCGAACTTGTCAGGCGATCTGAGTCGCTGTATTCCGAAAGCCTGCGGTCGTATCTCACGTTGTACGGCCAAGGCCACGAGAAGTCTCGCTTCGCGGCGGAAGGTCTGGCGGGTTTGCAGCAAAAAGTCGCGCATTCCCAGAAAGCGACTGTCGCGTCAGCGGAAACGAAGAAACCGGTGGACTCAGCCCCGCCGGCCGCAGTGAACAAGCCCGTTTCACCGGCCCCGGCACCGACCGAACCGGCCCCACACACACCGCGCAAGGTCGAGGTCGCAAGAGCGGAGCCGCCAGCACCGCGAACAGATGTGCCGCCCCGTGCGAGGCCCAGTTTCGATTGCGCACGAGCGAGTTCACGAACCGAGAGGCTGATCTGCTCCGATGCCGAGCTGGCACAACTCGATCGCAAGCTCGGCCAGCTGCATGCTCGGGCGAGACATGATTCAGCCGACCCGGCCGCCTTCAGGCGCCGGAGCGAAGACGAGTGGCGCCGCCGCGAGTCAACCTGCCGCGACAAGGAGTGTCTGCTGGACTGGTATGCGGAGCGGCGGGAGCAGTTGCTGGACGAACAAGAACGGCGCTGAGGAGTGCTGCTGACCGACGACATCCGGCTGAAGCTGGTGGAAAGGCCTTCACCGAGGTGCGGCGGGCGACGACCCGCCATGGCGCGTAATTCCTACAGACCTACCGGTGCCCCGATCGCACGATGGGAACGCGTGCAACCATTCTGTTGTGCCCATCACCGGGAGACATTCATGAGGTTTGTCCTTCTCTGCGCAGCGGCCCTGGTTGCAGCGCCGGCTTTCGCCGACGAATTGGTGGCCTTCAGTGGAGGCGACTCATTCCGCCTCTCCGACAACCCCTGCACCAGCACACAGGTCCTCGGCCGGCTCAAACCGCAATTCCATGCCGCCCTGCGCGACGCGACGGCGGTCGTGGAAGGCAAGTCGTTCAAGGCTTGCTGGGTCGTGAACGGCCGTGCGGCCCACCTGATCTACGAGGACGGCGACCAGGGTCTGATTCCACTGCAGGACTTCAAGGTTCCCATGTCGGTCTGATCCCTGCGACCTACGGCGTCACTTCGGCCGCCGTCGCTGGCGTGTTCCGCGCTCCGCCCCCGAAGACCATGATCTTTCCGGCTGCAGGACCCGCGGTCAGCGCCGTCGCGGTGCCACGGGCTCGAGGCGTAGCCATGCGCCCGAACAGGCTGAACGACTGCGTCGCGGGGTCGTAGGCCTCGACGGTGCCGCGCACCAGGAAATTGCCGCTCTCCCCGCCAAAAATCATCACCCGCCCGTCGGCCAGCGAGGCAGCCGAGTGGTGAATGCGCGTGACCGCCAGGCGCGATCCGAGCGTGGAGAACGTCCCGCTCGCCGGGTCATACAGTTCGGCACTGGACTGGGTGGTGGCACTCTGGTCGCCGCCCACGATCAACACCTTGCCATCCGGCAGGCGCGTTGCGGTGTGGCCGTCGCGCGCGGTGCTCATCGAACCCGTGAAAGTGAAGGTGCCCGCGACCGGGTCGTAGATCTCGGCCGATGCGAGGGTTCCCGCGCCCGGCGCGGGCTCGTACCCGCCCACGATGAGGATGCGGCCATCGGCCAGCGCCGTCGCTGAGAACAACCCGCGCGCCGTCTTCAGCGCCACCCCGGACGGTGTGAACGTGTTGCTGGCCGGGTCGAACAGGTCGACCGAGCTGGTCGCGAGCCAGGTCGGCTCGCCATAGGGCACCGGGCCGTTGAAGCCGCCCATCACCAGCACCTTGCCGCTGTTCG
Organism: Ramlibacter sp.; assembly: GCA_039926915.1. Classification (GTDB taxonomy): domain Bacteria; phylum Pseudomonadota; class Gammaproteobacteria; order Burkholderiales; family Burkholderiaceae_C; genus Ramlibacter. The sequence goes on along the minus strand of JBDSWB010000087.1, from coordinate 10,052 downwards.
GGCCGGATCCCAGGCGGACCATCTGGTGGTGGATGCGCCGCGCGGCCATGGAATTCGCCGTCGCACTCGCCACGCCGCTGGAGAGGTTCAGCACCTCCGCGGTGTTGCGCGAAAGATTGTATTCCTCGCGCCCCCCGGTCACCAGGACCCGGTTCGCGTCGATAGACACGGCCTCGGGCTGCACCCGGTCCACCGCAAGCGAAGGCCCGTTGCTGAAAGTTCGCGGGATCGCGTCGAAGACTTCGGAGGTCCGCACCGGGATGAAGGACTGCCGGTCCTGCAGACCGCCCACCACCACGATGCGGCCATCCGGCATGGCGGCGGCGGCGTGCTGGTAGCGCATGGAAGCCGGAACACCGGCCGCAGCCACAAGCGCCGTCGCGGGCGGCGCCGTGACCTGGGCGGCAAAGCTTCCGGTCTTGGTGGGGTCGGCCACACTGGCGCCCGTCAAGGTGTAGGCGCCCGGCGTGGGGGGCGGCAGCCAGCCGAAGAAGTAATCGACGTTGAATATCGAGCCGCTGCCGGCGGGGCTGGTGGTCCAGGCCACGCCGTTCTCGATGCCCTGGGGCGAGATGAACGCGCTGAACGTCAGCATGTCGGCCCAGGTCAGGCTGGCGCCCTGCGGCGCGTTGAGGGTCAGGATGACCTCGCTGGCGATCGTCACGATCGCCGTTGCGACCTGCGTCGCGTTCGTCGGGTTGGCGCCTTTTACCGTCACGCTCTCGACGGCGTTCCCGGCCGCGAACAGGCCGGCGCTGTTGATCGAGCAGCCCTGGCAGGCGCCGACGATCGACCAGGTGGCCGCGGTGGGTTGGTCGTTGAGGAACGCCGAGAACTGTGTCATCGACCCCGGCGCGATTCGCATGTTGGAACTGATGCGAAAGCCCCCTCCGGCGCTGACCGTGACGGTCGCGGTGGCCTTGCGGGCAGCGTCGGCTGTGGCAGTCGCCACCACCTGGTACACGCCCGGCGTTGCCGGCGCGATGTAGCTGGCATTGCCCGGGCCGGTCGCGGTGACGGTGCCATTGGCACTGCCCCCGGCGACGGCGAAGGTCGCCGGCTCGTTGGTGCTGAACGCCACACTGCCCCCAGAGGTGACGGTGGCATTGGCGGGCGTCATCGTCATGGTGACCACAGGCGCTGCCGTCACGGCGATGGCGGCCGTCGCGCTTTTGGTGGGGTCCGCCGCGCTCGTCGCCCGCACGGTGAACACGCCCGCATGGTCCGGCGCCGTGTACAGGCCGGAAGCTGAAATGCTGCCGTTGGCGCTGCCGCCTTCGACGCTGTAGGACACCTGCAGGTTCGTCGTGCCCGCCAGCGTGGCCTGGAACTGCGCTGCCTGGTTCACCTGGATGGCCGGCGTCGCGGTAGCCAGGGAAATCGTGATCACGGTGGGCGGAGGGGCAGGCGGCGCTGGCGTCGAATCGCCGCTGTCGCCGCCACCGCATGCACTGATGGCGACTGCAAGCAGTGTCGCAAGGAAAACGCGTAGCGATGCCATGGGGGCTCCTCCAGAAGTTCAGATGCGATGTCTGGGCCGCCTCCTCTCGCATCAGGCGAAGGCGGAACTGCCGGAATGCTGCGGGGCAGTTTAATCGGATCGGGCCCGGATGGCGAGCCTGCTCGCCGGGGGCCTGCTACGCCCGTTCGAGATAGCTCTGGAACACGCCGGCATGGACCAGCGCGGCGTCGGCGCCGTGGGGCCACAGGTCCTCGCTGCGAAAGCGCACATCGTAGGTGGGTTCGTCCTGCGCGTGCACGCCATGCGCGTGGGCATCGGGAAACGGATAGGCCGGCGACTCGCTCACAACCACGCCTTCCTTGCCCCGGATGTAGCCCGGCAAGCGGATGTGGCCAGGCACGAAGTCGAGCCGCACACGCACGCGGTCACCGGGCTGGAAGCGCTCGCGCTGCGGCGCATTGCCGCGGCCGGGCGCGCTCGGGGCCGCCAGCGGTACCTGACCGCCCGCGCGCTGCTCGAGCTCTGCGAGCGGCACCACGCCCTTCTCGACACACAACGTCAACAGGCTGGTCAGCGTGCGCTCGTAATAGCCGGCGCCGAGGTAGTGACGCGGCTCCATGCGCTCGATCGCGTGGCGGTACTCGTCCATGTTGAAGACCCCGCGCCGCACGGCGTGGGCGTACAGCGCATTGGCGCTCACCTCCCAGGTGGCGTGAAACGCGGGCGCATTCAGCGTGTAGCGCACGCGCCCGAAGCCTTGCCGTCCGCCGAGGTCGTGCACTCCGTCCATCGTCTACTCCTTCAGAGGCGGGCGACGCCGATCAGGCCGTCGCGCGTCACGATGGCGGCCAGTTGCTCCTCCGGCCAGCCGATGGTTTCCGGGGGCTGCATCGGCAGCACCATGTAGCGCGTGTCCGCCGTCGTGTCCCAGACGCGGATCTCCACGTCCTGCGGCAGGTCCAGGCCCATCTCCTTCAACACGGTACGCGACTCGCGCACGACGCGGGCACGGTACTCCAGGTCCTTGTACCAGTCCGGCGGCAGGCCGACGAGGGTGAACGCTGTGCACGAACACAGCGTGCAGCAGATCACGTTCTGCAAGGCCGGGGAGTTTTCCAGCACGACCAAGTGGCGGTGGTGCTTCGGCATGCCGAGGCCGAGTTCGGCGACGGCCTCGCGCCCGTTCGACAGCAGGCGCTGTCGGAACGCCGGGTCGGTCCATGCCCTGGCGACGACGCGCGCACCGTTGCGCGGCAGCCATTCTTCCTGGGCGAGGTGACCCAGTTCCGCGACGGCCTCGGTGGCCTGGAACCCGCGCGCATCGAGCGCGGCCTGCACGGCTTGGACGCGCTGCTCCACGGACGCGGTACGCCGGACAGCGAAATCTGCTTGAGCCATGGCGGTGCTTTCCGGGCCGAAACCCTGCTGAGACTCCGTAACGATACTGACTCACATCGTCCGGCGCAACCACGGGGTCATCGCCGGCCGGCCTGCGGACCTGAGCCCAGGGGCGCGCTACCATGGCGGCACCTTTTTTTGCCGTGCCTGCATGACAAACGCCTCCCGCCTCCCTGGCCGCCGCTTCCTCCATTCCCCCGGCCCGACGCCGCTGCCCGATGCGGTGCTGCATGCCATGAGCGTGCAGCCGATGGACCTGGGCGACCCGCGTGTGGATGCCAACATCGCCGCCTGCGAGCGGGGCCTGAAGCGACTGCTGCACACGGAGTCTTCCGACGTCTTTCTCTACGCGGCCAACGGCCATGGCGTGTGGGAAGCGGTCGTCGAGAACCTCGCGGCGCACGGTGAGACGGTGCTGGTGCCCGGCACCGGCCATTTCAGCGAATCCTGGGCGGTACAGACCGAAGCCCTGGACCGCAAGGTGGTGCGCACGCCGTGGCGCGAGGGCTGGCCGATCGACAGCGCGGCCGTCGAGCAGGTCCTGCGCGCCGACGAAGCGCGTGCCATCCGGGCGGTGTTCGCAGTGCACACCGATACCGCCAGCGGCGTCACCAGCGACCTCGGCGCGCTGCGCCGCGCCATCGACGCGGCCCGCCACCCCGCACTGCTGGTGGCCGACGTGGTCGCGTCGATGGCCGCCCTGCCGTTCTCCATGGATGCGCTCGGCGTGGACGTGGCGGTGGGCGCCTCACAGAAAGGCCTGATGTGCCCGCCGGGAGTGGGCTTCATCGCAGTCAACGCCGCGGCTTTCGGCGTGGCCGGGCGCAACCCGTCGCCTCGCTTTTACTGGGACTGGGTGCGGCGCCGGCACGACATCTCGTACCGCAAGTTCTGCGGCACGCCGCCGCAAAACCTGCTGCTGGGCATGGAAGCAGCCCTGGGCCTGATCTTTGACGAGGGACTGGAGGCGGTGTGGGCCCGTCATGACCAACTGGCGCGTGCCGTGCATGCCGCCGTCGAAGGCTGGCGGGAGGGCGGCGAGGTCGATTTCTTTGCCCGCGACCCCGCCAGCCGTTCGCGCTCGGTCACGACCATCACCGTGGCCGAAGGCATCGACATCGAAGCCTTGCGCGGCGTCGCGCGCGACCGCTTCCAGGTCGCCATCGCGGGGGGGCTCGGCCCGCAGACCGGGCGCGCTTTCCGCATTGGCCACCTAGGCGACTGCAACCCCGCAATGATCCTCGGCGCCATTGCGGGCGTCGAGGCTGCGCTCATGACGTTGGGCGTGAATGTCGGTGACGGCGGCACCCGGCGCGCCGTGCTGAGCCTGGCCGGCGACTGAGCGCGCGCTCCTTCACCACTTGTTGCGCAGTTCCCGCAACCGGGCGAACACCGTCTTCGCATCGGGCTGCTCCGGCAGGTCCGGGAAGTCTTCACGCAGCCGCGCGATCACCTCGGGACTGGACAGGCGCATGAAGGTGTTGATGCGCTTTTCATCGGCGAGGGTGGTGACGGCCCCGGCCGGCTCCTGGCCCGCGACCTGCGGCAGCATCGCCTTCGCCGCCTCGTTGCCCGGTTCCCGCGCCAGCGTGAAGCGCAGGTTGTTGGCGATGTAGTCGTGCCCGGGGTAGACCCGCGTGTTGTCCGGCAGTTTTCCGAGCTGGTCGATGAAGGTCTCATACAGCTTGCCGACATCGCCGCCGTTGTGCACGTTGCCGGCGCCGGCATTGAACAGTGTGTCGCCCGAGAACAGCGCCGGCTGGTCGGTGTGCGAGCGCAGGCAGATGTGGCAGAAGGTGTGGCCCGGCGTGTCCAGGCATTCGAGCTCGATGTGCTTGCCGACCTTGATCACGTCGCCCGCCTTCACGCCGCGGTCCACGCCCGGAATGGCGCCGGCCGCGCGATGGTGCGCGATGACCTTGGCGCCGGTCGCTGCCACGACGGCCGCGTTGCCGCCGGTGTGGTCGTGGTGCTCATGCGTGTTGAGGACCTGCGTGATCTGCCAGCCCCTGACCCGGGCGGTGGCCAGTGTCTTCTCGTGGTCCAGCGGGTCGATCGCGAGCGCCTCGCCAGTCTCCGGGCAGGCCACCAGGTAGTTGAAATTACGCAACGAGTTGCCGGTCCAGATTCGCTCGACGATCATTTCCCTGTCCTTTGCGGTGCCCGGATCCGGGCGTGCGAATCATTGTAGGGCGGTGGTCAATTCGCGTAGGGCGGCTCCGGCCGGATGCCCTTGCTCTTGCGCACGCGCCGTGCCGAGTACGCCACCTCCCGATCGACCCAGGTGCGAAAGCGCAGAGCGACGGGGTTGCTCTCCTTGCCCAGGTGTTCGATCACGGCATCGTCACGCAAGTGCGGCTGCCCGGCCCTGCCCAGCCGCATACAACGCTCGGGGTAGACAGTGGCCAGCACGCTCTCGGTCGCGGTGACGCCCGCCACCTTGTGCATGTCGGCCAGGCTGATCCAGCGGCAGTGGTCGTCATCCTCCAGCACATGGATGGTGATGCCCTTGAACACATAGTGCTGGCCATGCACCGGCAGCCAGGTGCGCTCGCGCGCGGCATGGCGGATGTTGGCCGCCAGGGTCATCACCGGCCAGGCGACGGCGGCGGCCAGCAGGGGCGATGCGACCACCATCGCGAACGGCCCCATGCGCCAGCCGACCAGGGCAAACACCGCCAGGCACAGGGCGATTTGCACCGAAGGGTAGGAGAGCCAGCGCTTGAGCATCGAGCGGATTAAACAACGCAAGACGCGGTTTGAAAAGCCGCGCGCCGGTGCCCATGACCCTTCCGCGTGACCTGGACGGGGCGCAACATATTCGACAGCGTCAAGTCTGCCGCAGCGACGCAATGAGCGGGCACGTGACCGCACCACGAGCCGAACCACAGCGCGTGACCAACTGCTGCAGGGCAGTCTCTATGCGGCGCAAGTCGATCAGCTTCTCACGCACGGTTGACAGTTTCAGCTCAGCCAACCCGCGGGCCTCGCGGCAATGTGCTCCATCTTCGAGCTTCAGGAGCTCCGCCACTTCGTCCAGGCTGAACCCCAGGCGTTGCGCCGATTTGATGAATCGCACGCGGGCAAGATCGGCATCGCCATAGCGACGGATGCCGCCTTGAGGGCGTTCGGGTTCGAGCATCAATCCCTTGCGCTGGTAGAAGCGGACGGTCTCCAGATTGACCGATGCGGCTTGGGCAAGCGTGCCGATGGTCAGGCTCAAAACAGCGCAGTCGGCAGGGTTTCTCATTCGACTTGACTCCGTACATTAGTACGGCCCTAAGCTTACCCGATGAATTCATTGGATTCCAAGCCCGTTCACGACTCGCAAAGCCGCGCTGCGCTATGGGCAGGTGGAGTGGCTGCGCTGTTGGCTTCCACCTGTTGCCTCGGCCCGTTGGTACTGATCCTGCTCGGCTTTTCGGGTGCGTGGATCGGAAACCTTACTGCGCTTGAACCCTATCAACCGGTCTTCTTCGGTGCGGCGTTGGTGGCCATGTTTCTTGCATGGCGACGGATCTGGAGACCCGTTGTGGGCTGCCGCTCCGACGAGGTCTGCGCGGCGGCGAAGATCAAGCAGACGTACAAATGGATGTTTGCCCTCGTAGCCTTGCTCGTGCTTGTCGCGTTGGCCTTTCCTTACCTTGCTCCGCTTTTCTATTGAAGGAATACCCATGAAGACTCTGATCACCGTTGCCCTGCTGTGCGTGTGGACGCTGCCTTCGGTTGCAGCTCCCGCCACGATCACCTTGTCTGTGCCGTCAATGGACTGCCCGGTATGTCCGATCACGATCAAGAAAGCGCTTGGCGATGTGCCGGGCGTCACCAAGGCTCAAGTGAGTTTCGAGAAGCGGCAAGCCACCGTGACCTATGACGACACCAAGACCGACGTGGCCGCGCTTTCCCGGGCTACAAAGAACGCGGGCTACCCATCCACTCTGGTCAAAACCACAAAATGAGCGGCGCAATCCTGGAGTCGCTCCTGACGTGCCCCGAATGCGGCCACACCAAGTTGGAGACCATGCCAACAGACGCCTGTCAATGGTTCTATGAATGCGAGCAATGTCGCACTGTGCTCAGCCCCAGGAGCGGCGACTGTTGCGTCTTTTGCTCCTATGGCTCATCGCCTTGTCCGCCCGTTCAGATGAGCCCCCAGGGGAGGGGTTGCTGCGTCTGATGCGCGGCGACTTCCCGGCCGCTAGTCGTGCTGGGGCAGGCTGATGGTGAAGATGCAGCCTGTGCCCGGCACATCTTTTACGGTCAGGGTGCCCCCGTCAGCTTCGACGGACTTGCGCGCGATCGAAAGACCCAGGCCCAGCCCCGACTTTTCGCCCGGCTTCCGTTGGGAGAACCGCTGGAACATGAGCTTGCTGTAGCCAGGCGGCAAACCGCCGCACCTGTCACTGACCGAAATCTCGATTCTGCCGCCAACCGCTTGCGTGCCCAACGTCACTTCAGAGTGCGGCTGCGTGAACTGGAATGCGTTCTGCAGGAGGCTTTCAAGCGCCGCCAGGAGACTGGCGTAGTTACCGAAAACCTTCAACGTGGGATCGACGGCGGCGGCGGCGAATCCACAGTCGCTGGCATGCGAATAAAGCAATGCCTCGTTTCTCGCTTCGGCAATGAACAGGGTCAGCGGAAACACCTGGCGCGCTTCGATCGCGTTCACGTCGGTGCGGACGTCGGCGATCGACCGGTTGATCAGGGTGCTGAGGGACGCCAGGCTCCGCTTCAAGACAGCGCCGGTGGAGCCGGAGATAGGAAGGTTCCCCTGCTCGAGCGCGGCCACCGCATAGGAGGCCGTCGCCAGCGAATTGCGCAATTCGTACACCAGCGCGCCAACGCGTTCGTTCACGTCGGCATCCTGCCCGCGGGCCACCATGGCATCGCGCTGAATGCTGAATGCACTCACCGCGCTCGCGATGGCGTTGTCCAGGCAGCGGTTCAGCGTCCGGAATTCGTCGATCGAAAAGGGGGCGTCTCGCTCGAATGCCAGGTCGGTGATTGCCTGGCACAAGTCCCCGTAGTCATGAACGACTTGGTCCACGGAAAACCCAAGCTGCAGAAGTTCCTTGCCATGCGCTGTCGCGCTCACGCCCATCTCCGACACGGCGAGTGCGCTGCCTCCCGACTCTCCCGAAATTCTCAGGCTCTCGGAGGCGCCGTCGGTGCCCTCTTCCGCCTCCAGAGTTCTCCGAAGCTGGGCCAGAAACAGCGGGACACCATTGCTCAACTGATCGGGCGTCGCCGCCCGCTTGGGTCGCAAGGCAACTTTGGCCTTGCACCGTTCGATCAACTCGGCGTGGTTGTTGGAAAGGAATGCGGACATCATGGTGGAGCTTTCAATGCGATGGCTTGAGGTCCCGCTTGCTCACGTCGTAGCGGTCGGAAGCGGGAGAAGGGCCACAGGCGACAAACAGCGCGATGGTGCGAACCACCGCGAGTGGTCTGGAGATCACGGGATCCGCCTGGCCGAATTGAATGTGTCCCATGATGCGCCTCGGGGACGCGACGTGCGCGCACATGCGCCGATTGCGGCCTGTTGTCCTACACGCCGCGCGCCGGGCTTGCCGCCCCTATTCCGCCTTCGCCCCCGAGAACTGCACGATCTTCGCCCACTTCTCGGTCTCCATACGGTGGATCGCCCAGAATTGCTCGGGCGTGCCGCCGATCGGAACGCCGCCCAGGTCGGCCAGCTTGGCCCTCATCACCGGGTCGGCCAGCGCCGCATTGAACTCGCGGTTGAGCCGCGCGATAGCGGCGGGCGGCGTGCCTTTGGGCGCGGCCGCGCCGAACCATGCGCTGGCCTCATAGCCGGGCACGGTGTCGGCGACCGCGGGAACGTCCGGCATCGCGGGCGAACGTTGTGCGCTCGTCACGCCGAGAGCGCGGACGCTGCCGGCACGGACGTGGGTGACGATGGAAGGCATGTTGTCGAACATCACATCCACCTGGCCGCCGATCAGGTCGACGGTGGCGGGACCGGCGCCCTTGTAGGGAATGTGCTTCATGCTGATGCCTGTCATGAACTTGAACAACTCGCCCGAAAGGTGCACCGACGTGCCCGAACCGGACGACGCCATGTTGATCTTGTCCGGGTTCTTCCTGGCGTAGTCGATAAACTCGGCGACGGTGGTGGCCGGGAAGTTCTTGGTGACCGTCATGACGTTGGGCACGCGGATGATGCCGCCGATCGGCGCCATGTCGTCGAGCAGAACGAACGGCAGCTTGGGGTAAAGCGTGGCATTGATCGCATTGGCCGGGTTGACCAGCAGGAGGGTGTAGCCATCCGCCGGCGCCCTGATCGCCATCTCGGTGCCGATGTTGTTGCCGCCGCCCGCGCGGTTTTCGATGACCACCTGCTGACCCAGCTTCTGCGACAGGTATTGCCCCATGAGGCGGGCCAGGATGTCGGTCGTGCCGCCCGGCGGGTAAGGCACGATCCAGCGGATGGGCTTGTTGGGATAGTCGGACTGCGCAATGGCGGGCAGCGCCAGCGCGCAGCCCAGCAGGACCAAGGCGGAGACGATTCGTTTCAGCAGACGCATGGGGGCTCCCGGTGGTAAGCCCCAGAGGGTACAGAGCGGGCGGACATGCGGTCAACCGGCCCCCGGGGAAACGATAGGAGATCGACCGTTGCCGAGTCCGTGGGCGCGCAACTGGCCACAGCCCGCATCGACGTCCTGGCCGTCCCCAACCGTGGAGAACACGAGGCTCTTGTGCCCGATCTTGCCTACCGTGCCGAGCAGGTTGATCGCCTCAAAGACGTTGGCGAGGTTGTGGGCGGGCAGCGCATCGCACAACCGGCGCGCAGGCGTTCGCAAAGCGAGCTGAGCTGGGTCACGGTCCAAGCTTACCGCCTGGGCGAAGTCGCGGCGGCGGTGGACAATAGGGCTTCGACCACTCCCTGGAGCAGCGACTTGGCCCACCCCTCTCCCTGGCCTGACAAGGTAATGGCGCTGCTGCGCGCCCGCAACCCTGAAGCCGCGATCGCCCAGATCAAGGTGGCACCCAGCGTGCGTGACCTGAACACGCTGCAGAAGGCGCTGGGCGCGGCCCAGCTCGCGGGAAAGTGGCCGGGCGTCGACACCGCGTTGGCCGAAAGTCTGCAGGCGCTCGCCGCGCCGCGGCTCCACCGATCGCCGTGACACCCGCGGTTGCCAACCCGCCGCTTCCGGGGCACGATAGCCGC
>JBDSWB010000086.1:0-30256 GCA_039926915.1 Ramlibacter sp. | reverse complement strand
GTGCGCAACTCGGGGTATTGGCCGCCGCGCACCACCTGCAGCAGCTGCACGGTGAATTCGATTTCGCGGATGCCGCCGCGCGACAGCTTGACGTCGTTGGCACGCTCGGGCCGGCCGGCGCTGCGTTTGGCGGCGTGCTCGCGGATCTGCTTGTGCAGCACCCGCAGCGAATCGAAGACGCTGTAGTCGAGGTAGCGGCGAAAGACGAACGGCAGCACAGCCGATCGCAGGCCCTGGGCAGAACCGTCGTCGATGCAAGCGCGCGGCGCGACGACGCGGCTCTTGAGCCACGCAAAACGTTCCCACTCGCGGCCCTGGACCTGGAAATACTCTTCCAGGCCGCCCAGCGATACCGCCGACGGGCCGGAGTTTCCGTTCGGGCGCAGCGCCAGGTCGACGCGGAACACGAAGCCGTGCTCGGTCGTTTCGCCGATCAGCCCGTACATCATCCGTACGGCCTTGGCGAAATACTCGTGATTGGATATGCGGGAGTGACCACCGGCCCGGCCGGCCGTCTCGCCGCCATGGTCGTACACGTACACCAGGTCGATGTCGCTGGAGACATTAAGCTCGCGTGCACCCAGCTTGCCCATGCCGACCACCCAGAGCCCGGCGCGTTGTCCCTCCGGGCCGAGGGGCGCGCCGTGCTGTGCGTCGAGTTCCTGTTGAACCTGGGTGCAGGATGCGTCCAGCGCGAACTCGGCCAATGCCGTGACCGCGGCGGTCACGAGGGCGAGTGGCGCCTGCTGGTCGCAGTCCAGGGTGATAAGGCGCTCCATCACCAGCTGGCGCAGGATGCGCAGTGCCGTGCCGGTATCGTGGCCCCGCGACCTCAGCGTCGCGTAGGCCGAGGCCATGACCACCATGTCGGGGGCGCCGGGCGGCAACAGCGACAGGTCGCCTGCGTACCGGCGTCGCAGCCGCTGGGCAAACCGCGAATGGGAGGAGAGGCGGGGCTCGACGTCGGCGCGTTCAGCCAGGGCTGCCGGCGCGCCTTTGTCCCGGGACGAAATGGCCCGATGCGTTGAACCCAATTCACCGCCGGGGGTCATAATTCCTGACACATCGAAGTTTTCATGAACGCCGCGCCGCCGTCTCCATCAGGTCCATTGAAGATTTATGCCACGTTCGCTAAATTGTCTTTGTGGCTTCTTCTGGCCGTGTGGCTGGTCCTGGTGCTGGCCTGGGGAGCGCTCCATGTCTGGATTGTGCCCCGAATCGGCGAGCTTCGCCCCGACCTGGAGATCGAGGCCGGGCGGGTCCTGGGAGTTCCGGTGCGCATCGGCAGCATCGCTGCGCGCAGCGAAGGGCTGATCCCTTCTTTCGAGCTCAATGATGTGGTGCTGCTGGATCCCCAGGGCCGGGCGGCGCTTCGCCTGCCGCAAGTCCTGGCCGCGTTGTCGCCGCGCTCGCTGTGGAACCTGGGCTTCGAGCAGCTGTACATCGACCGGCCCGAGCTGGACATCCGCCGCGCGAGCGACGGCCGTATCTTCGTGGCGGGACTGGACTTCTCGCGCAGCAGCGACAACGAGGGCCGAGCCGCCGACTGGTTCTTCCAGCAGACGGAATTCGTGATCCGCAATGGCACCGTGCGCTGGACCGACGAGCTGCGCGGCGCGCCGCCGCTGGCCCTGGCGAATGTGGACTTCGTTTCGCGCAACGGCGCGCGCAGCCATGCCCTGCGGCTGGATGCAACGCCACCGTCCCAATGGGGCGACCGCTTCACCCTGCGCGGCCTCTTTCGCCAGCCAATCCTGTCCACCCGCCACGGCCGCTGGCAGGACTGGATCGGGCAGGTGCATGGCGACTTCTCCCGGGTGGATGTTTCCCGGCTGCGGCGCTACGCGAATTTCGGCGTGGAGGTCAGCGAAGGACGCGGCGCCGTGAGGGCCTGGGCCGACCTGGACAATGGGCAGCTGGCCGGGGGTGTGGCCGACCTGGTGCTGGCCGACGTGAGCACCACGCTGGGCGCGAAGCTCGAACCGCTCGCGCTGCGTTCGCTGTCCGGGCGGATCGGCGGCAAGCGCCTGGCCGGAGGTTTCGAATTCCAGACCCAGGGGCTGCAGTTCGAAACGCGTGAAGGTCAGCGCTGGCCGGGCGGCAATGTGTTTGTCCAGTGGACAGAAGGCTCGGACAATCGGGCCGGCCAGGGCGAGCTGCGCGCCGACAAGCTGGACTTGCTGGCGGTCAGCCAGATCGCCAGCCGCCTGCCGCTGGGCGCATCTACCCACGCCGCGTTGGCGGCCTACGCGCCCCGCGGCCTGGTGGAAACCGTGCACGCCAAATGGCAGGGGCCGCTCGACGCCTTGCAGAAATACGAGGCGAAAGGCCACGCGGCGCGGCTGGAGATCGCCGCGCGACCCACCGAAGCCGCTTCCGGTGCGGCGCCCCGTGCGGGGACGCCGGGCATTCGCGGCGCGACGGTCGAGTTCGACTTGAATCAGGCTGGCGGCAAAGGCAAGCTGGCCGTCCAGAACGGAGCGCTGGACTTTCCAGGAGTGTTCGAGGACCCCGTGATCACGGTCAGCGAATTGGCGGCGGACCTGCAATGGCAGGTCAAGGGGCAGGACTTGTCGGTCTCGGTCAGCAACCTCAAGTTCAGCAGTGCCGACGCGCAGGGCGAGGGCCAGGCGACCTGGCGCACCGGAGATCCCGCGCGCTCGCGCTTTCCCGGTGTGCTCGACCTGCAGGCCAGCATCAGCCGAGCCGAAGGCGCGCGGGTGTACCGCTACCTGCCGCTGGGTGTTTCGAAGGCCGCGCGCGAGTACGTGCGCGAGGCCGTGGTGCAGGGCAACGCGAGCGGCGCGAAGTTCAGGGTCAAGGGTGACCTGCGCGACTTTCCTTTCAAGGATCCGCGCCAGGGCGAGTTCCGCATTTCGGCGGATGTGCGCAACGTCACCTTCGCGTACGTGCCGCGTTCATTCGCCAGGGGCACGGCCACCTGGCCTCCGTTGACGCAGCTCTCGGGCGAACTGGTCTTCGAGCGCAATGGCATGCAGATCAAGTCGGCGGTGGGCCGCTTCGTGGGTTCGCCGGGACTGCAGGTCAAGGCCGAGGCGCAGATCCCGGATTTCCGCGGTGCGATCGTGGCCGTTGCCGGAGACGTTCGCGGGCCGCTCGCGCAGTCGCTGGGCGTGGTCAACACGTCGCCCCTGGCGGCGATGCTTGGCCATTCACTGGCGCGTGCCAGTGCCGTCGGCGACGCGGAAATCAAATTGAAGCTGGAGCTGCCGATCGCCGCCATCGACAAGTCGAAGGTGCAGGGCAGCGTCCTCCTGGGCGGCAACGACATCCAGATCTCCCCGGACACCCCCATGCTGGCACGTTCGCGCGGCGAGATCACGTTCAACGAGCACGGCTTCGCGCTGGTCGGCGCGCAGGCGCGCGCCCTGGGGGGCGACGTGCGGCTGGAAGGCGGCAGCCGCGGGATGGCGGCGGCGCCGCTGCCCGGCAGCCCGGATGCGAGCATCCTGGTGCGCGTCCAGGGCACGGCGACCGCCGAGGGGCTGCGGCAGGCCCGGGAGCTGGGGTTTGTGTCGCGTTTGGCGAAGGACGCAAGCGGGTCCGCGCCGTACAACCTGACGCTCGCCTTCAGGCGCGGTGTGCCGGAGATCACGATCACCAGCACGCTGCAGGGCATGGCCCTCAACTTGCCGGCGCCTCTGACCAAAACAGCCGATGCCGCGCTGCCGCTGCGCTACGAAAACACGCTTTTGCGTGAGTCGGCCGTGCCTGCCGGTCCGGGGAGCCCGCTGCGGCTGCAAGACCAGCTCATCGTCGAGTTGGGGCGCGTCGCGTCGGTGGTCTACGTGCGGGATGTCTCCGGGCCCGAGCCAAGGGTGATCCGGGGCGGCATCGCCGTGGGCCTGGCGCCAGGCGAAGCGGAGCCGCTGGTCGAGCAGGGGGTGGCCGCCACCATCAACCTGGCGACCGTGAACGTGGATGCCTGGGACGATTTGCTGGGCCAGGCCGCCGGCAGCGGCGCCGGGGCAGCATCGCCCTTGCGCGCGACTTCGGGCGCAGCTGCCGGCTACCTTCCCACGGTGATATCGGTGCGGGCCAAAGAGCTGACGGTGGAGGGCAGGACGCTTCACAACGTCGTCGTCGGTGGGTCTCGCGACGGGGTGACGTGGCGCGCGAATGTGGATGCCAACGAACTCAACGGCTACCTCGAATACCGACAGTCCACCGGCTCTGGCTCCGGCCGCGTGCTCGCCCGGCTGGCCCGGCTTTCCATCGCCGCGTCGGCAGCGCGCGACGTTGAGACTTTGCTCGATCAACAGCCGGACAACCTGCCGGCGCTGGACATCGTGGTCGAGGATTTCGAGCTGCGCGGCAAGAAGCTGGGGCGGCTGGAGATCGAGGCCGTGAACCGTGGCGCAGGCGCGGTGGCACGCGAAGGCGGCGTGCGCGAGTGGCGATTGAACAAGCTCAACCTCGCCATGCCCGAGGCTGTGTTCAGCGCCACCGGCAACTGGGCCAGCCTGAATGCGCAGGCGGCGGCTCCGCCTGCCTCGCGCGCTGCGCGCCAGCCGGACCGGCGTCGCACGGTCATGAACTTCAAGCTGGAGATCGCCGACTCGGGCCAGCTGCTTGGCCGCATGGGCATGAAGGACGTGGTGCGGCGCGGCAAGGGCCGGATGGACGGGCAGGTCTCCTGGCAGGGTTCGCCCCTTTCGTTGGACTACCCGACAATGAGTGGCAATTTCTACGTGAACGTGGAGTCCGGGCAATTCCTGAAGGCCGATCCGGGGCTGGCCAAGCTACTGGGGGTGGTGAGCTTGCAGTCGCTTCCCCGGCGCCTTGCGCTGGATTTCCGCGATGTGTTCACGGAAGGCTTCGCATTCGACTTCCTGCGCGGGGACGTCACGATCCAACAAGGTATTGCGTCGACCAACAACCTCCAGATGAAGGGGGTGAACGCGGCGGTGCTGATGGAAGGCAAGGCCGACATCGCGCGCGAGACGCAGGAGA
Organism: Ramlibacter sp.; assembly: GCA_039926915.1. Taxonomy (GTDB): domain Bacteria; phylum Pseudomonadota; class Gammaproteobacteria; order Burkholderiales; family Burkholderiaceae_C; genus Ramlibacter. Next base: position 25,282 of record JBDSWB010000086.1, on the reverse strand, counting down.
TCAAGGTGGTGGTGGTGCCGGAAATCAATGCCGGCACGGCGTCGCTGGTGGCGACTGTGATCAACCCAGCGATCGGGCTGGGGACTTTCCTGGCCCAGATGTTCCTGCGCCAACCGCTGATCCGCGCCGCCACGCAGGAGTTCCAGATCGACGGCACCTGGGCCGACCCGCAGGTCACGCGCATCAGCCGCAAGCCCGCGGCGGCGCCCACGACCGAGGGCCGTGCCGACGCGGCGCCGGAGGCGCGGCCGAAAGGAACCAATTGAGATGAAAGCACGGTTATGAAAGTCGCCGCTATCCAGATGGTCTCCGGTGTTTCGTTGCAAGCGAACCTGGACCAGGCGCGCCTCCTTCTCGCGAAGGCGGCGCAGGGCGGCGCCGTGCTGGCGGTGCTGCCCGAATACTTCTGCCTGATGGGTCAACGCGACACCGACAAGCTGGCGGTGCGCGAACGCTTCGGCGACGGCGCGGTGCAGCGGTTCCTGGCGGATGCGGCGCGTGAACTGGGTTTGTGGATCGTCGGCGGCACGCTGCCGTTGGCGGCCGCCGACGACGACCATGTGCGCAACACCAACCTGGTGTTTTCGCCGGCCGGCCAATGTGTGGCCCGCTACGACAAGATCCACCTGTTCAAGTTCGACAACGGCCGCGAACGTTACGACGAGTCGCGCGTGATCGAAGCGGGCCGCGAGCCGGCGGCCTTCGATCTTTCCGCGCCCGACGGTCAGCTGTGGCGCATCGGCTTGTCGGTCTGCTATGACTTGCGCTTTCCCGAGTTGTTCCGGGCCTTGCTGGCCGATGTGCTGCTGGTGCCCAGCGCGTTCACTCACGTCACCGGGCAGGCGCACTGGGAGCTGCTGCTGCGTGCCCGCGCCGTCGAGAACCTGGCTTACGTTATTGCGCCGGCGCAGGGCGGCGTGCACGAGAACGGACGGCGCACCTGGGGCCACAGCATGATTGTCGATCCCTGGGGCACGGTGCTGGCGCAGCAAGCCGAGGGGCCCGGGGTGGTGCTAGCCCAGCTCGATGCTTCGCGGCAGGCGCAATTGCGGGCGCAGCTGCCCGCGCTGGAACACCGGGTGTTATGAGCCGCCGGGCCGCTCCCAAGGCGAATGGCACCGCAGCCAAAGCGGAGGGTACCCAGTGAGCCGACGGGCCGCTCCCAAGGCGAATGGCACCGCAGCCGAAGGCGGAGTTACCCAGTGAGCCGCCGGACCTCGGCCTTCATGCGCTGGTCGTTGTGGGCGATGCTGGTTGCGCTGGTGGTTGCGCTGTTGGCGACGCTCGTGTGGTTGGCGGGCCGGTACGAAGCCAGCCAGGTGCAGACCAAGCTCGAGCGCGACACGGCCGACGCGCTGGGCGATATCCGTTCGGCGCTCACGCGCAACGTGCAGAGCCTGCAAGCGCTGCAGTCGGGCCCGCCGACCGCGGCCCGCTGGAGCGAGGAGGCGCTGTCGCTGCTGCGTGCGCACCGCGAGTGGATGCGCATCGAGTGGCGCGACGCGAACCTGCACACCGCCACGTTCGTGGACTCGCCCTACCGCGCGCCGGTGTTCGCGCGGCTCGGCCGCAACAACGCCCAGGCCGATGTGGCGCTGGCTTGCGCCAACAGCCGGCGCGTCAGCGGTCCGGCCTATTCCAGCAGCTATTTCGTGCCCCAGCTCGACGGGCTTGGCGTCGAGGTGATGGAGGTCTGCCTGCCGCTGGTGACGGCAGGTCAACTGACGGGATATGTGGTCGCGACGTACTCGCTTGCCGAGATCCTCGCGGGGCTGGTCGGTCCACAGTTGACGCGCAGCCAGGACGCCTCTTTCACCGAAGCAGACGGAACGCGACTCGCGACGTTCGGTAATGCGCGCCGGGGCAACCGGGTGTTCACCTCGCAGCAGCTGCTGGACCTTCCGGGCAATACCATCGTGTTGCGCCTGGACAGCTGGCGCGGCGCGCCCGAACTGTTTCCCAACGTCCTCACGGCGCTGGTCACTGCCATGTCCATCGCGCTGGTGCTGGTGCTGGTGCTGTTGGGCAAGGACATGCGCCGTCGGCTGCGCGCCGAGCAGGACCTGGCAGACGCGCTGGCGTTTCGCAAGGCGATGGAGGATTCACTGGTGACCGGCCTGCGCGCGCGCGATTTGCAGGGTCGCATCACCTACGTCAATCCGGCGTTCTGCCAGATGGTGGGCTTTTCGGCGGAAGAGCTGTTGGGCAATGTCTCGCCGGCCCCGTATTGGCCCCCGGAGTTGGCCGGCGAGTATCAGAAGCGCCAGGAGATCCGCCTGACCGGCCAGCATGCGCCGCCGCGCGAGGGCTACGAATCTGTCTTCATGCGCAAAGACGGTTCGCGCTTTCCCGTGCTGATCATCGAAGCCCCGCTGATCAACCACCATGGGCTGCAGACCGGGTGGATGAGCGCATTCCTGGACATCAGCGAACAGCACCGGGTGGAGGAACTGTCGCGCGCCAGCCAGGAACGGTTGCAAGCCACGGCGCGGCTGGCGACCGTGGGTGAAATGGCTTCGCTGCTGTCGCACGAACTCAACCAGCCCCTGGCGGCGATTTCCAGCTACGCGACCGGCTCGATCAACCTGTTGCAGGCGCAGACGTCGCCGGCCGGCATGGCGCAGGGAGCGGGCGCCCGTGAAAGGTATGGCGTCGACCCCTTGCCCGAGATCGAAGTGGCGATGCGGCGGATCGCCGAGCAGGCTGAGCGCGCCGGCAAGGTAATCAAGAGCGTGAATGACTTCGTGCGCCGCCGCGACAAGGACCGTGAACCGGTGGCGCCGCAGGCCCTGCTCGACGCGATCATGCCGCTGGTGAACCTGCAAGCCCGCAAGCTGGGTGTGCGAATCGAAATCCGCCTGAAGGCGGGCCTGCCGCCGGTGTTGTGCGACCGGACCATGGTCGAGCAGGTGCTGCTGAACCTGGCACGCAACGCCATGCAGGCCATGGACCAGGCCGGGGTGGCGCAGCCGTCGGTGGTGATCGAAGTGCGGCGAGCCGGTCCGCCGCAGCAGGCTTCCGGCAAGAACTGGCTGGAATTGTGCGTGACCGACGTCGGGCCAGGCATCCCGCCACAAGTGCGGCAGCAGCTGTTCACGCCCTTCTTCACCACCAAGGCCGAGGGCATGGGGCTCGGCCTGAGCCTGTGCCGCACGGTGGTCGAACAGCACGGGGGATTCCTCGCTTTCGAGCCCAACCGTCCGCAGGGTACGATCTTCAAGTTCACCCTGCCGGTGGATCCTGCAACTCCCGACGGTCCCTCCTGATGCAGCCTGCTTGCGATGCCACGGTCTTCATCGTCGACGACGATGCGAGCGTGCGCGAGGCGCTGGCGTGGCTGCTGCGCTCGCGCCACCTGCTGAGCGAAGTCTTTCCCGGCGGCGAGGAATTCGAGGCGATGCTCGAAGCCGGCTATGTCCCCTCACAGGCCTGCTGCCTCCTGCTGGACGTGCGCATGCCCGGCATCAGCGGCCTCGCGCTGTTCGACAAGCTGGTGGTGCGCGGCCTGGCTGAGGTGATGCCGGTCATCTTCCTCACCGGCCACGCCGACGTGCCCACCGCTGTGGACATGGTCAAGCGCGGCGCTTTTGACTTCTGCGAGAAACCGTTTTCCGACAACGCCCTGGTGGACCGGGTGGAGCAGGCCATCCGGCAATCGGCGCTGGTGCTCGCGTCCCGTGGCGAGCAGAAGCGCCTCCAGTCCCGGCTGGGCGAATTGACCGAGCGCGAGCGCGACGTGATGCGGCTGGTGGTGCAGGGCCTGCCCAACAAGCTGATTGCCGACCAGCTCGACATCAGCGTGCGCACGGTCGAAGTGCACCGCGCGCGGGTTTTCGACAAGATGGAAGTGAAGTCCGCCGTCGAGCTGGCCAACCTGCTGCGCGAGTTCTGAACGCTACTTCGGCTCGTCGTCGCGAACCGGCTCGCCTTTCTTTCGCCCCGAGAACATCGTCCACCAGACGATCAGCACCAGCAGCGCCAGCGCGAGCAGTGCTTCAAGCAGAATCAGCAGCATGAATCGTTTCCTTTGGGCTGCGGCCATTGTAGGAATGCTGGGCGCCTGCGGCAGCGTGCCCTTGCCGCCCGCGGACGAGGTTCCCATGGCGCGGCAGCCGGGCGTCCCGGCGGCGCCGGGGGATGTCGGCCCCCTGCCTCCCGCGATAGAGCAGGGCAAGAGCCGGTGGCTGCCGGTGCGCTGGACCGACCTGCCGGGTTTCGGCGAGGACGCGCTGCACGAGGCGTGGAACGCGTGGCTCAAGAGTTGCGAACGGCCCGGCCGCCACTTCGTGGCGCTTTGCCCGGAGGTCCGGCGGCTCTCCATCGGCTCAGGCGACGAACAACGCGCCTGGATGCGGCTGCGCCTGCAACCCTATCGCGTCGAAGCGTTGCAGGGTCCGGCGGAGGGACTGCTGACGGGGTACTACGAGCCCACGTTGGAAGCCAGCCGGCAGCCCACGGCCCGCCACGCCTTTCCGCTGTACCGGCCGCCGGCCAGCCTGGGCAGCCGCAAGCCCTGGTTCACGCGGCAGGAGATCGAAACGTTGCCTGAAGCCCGCGCGGCTTTGCGTGGGCGGGAGATCGCGTACGTGGCCGATCCGCTCGACGCGCTGGTACTGCAGATTCAGGGTTCAGGGCGCCTGCGCCTCACCGAGGCGGACGGTAGCCAGCGCATGGTGCGTGTGGCCTATGCCGCGAGCAACGACCAGCCGTACCGCAGCGTGGGCGGCTGGCTGTTGCAACAGGGTGCGATCCGCGACGCGTCCTGGCCCGGCATCAGAGCCTGGGCCGCGCAGAACCCGCATCGCGTCAATGAAATGATCCGGGCCAACCCGCGCGTGGTGTTTTTTCGCGAAGAGCCGTTGTCGGAACTGGACGTTGCTTTCGGGCCGCGCGGCGCGCAGGGCGTTGCGCTGACGCCCGGTCGGTCCATCGCGGTGGACAAGGACAGCATCCCCTACGGCACGCCGGTCTGGCTGGTGTCCAGTGGCCCCCAGGTCAACCTCCAGCGGCTGACCCTGGCGCAAGACACCGGCAGCGCCATCGTCGGCGGCGTCCGGGCCGATTACTTCACCGGCTGGGGTCCGGAGGCCGGTGAACTGGCCGGCCGCCTGAAGCAACCGTTGTCGCTCTGGGTGCTTTGGCCGCGGTGACGGCAGACTTCGGCGCACGGCAACACAAGGCGCTGCGCAGGCCGCACAATGGCCGCGCAATGACGCATCAAGGACTCTACATGGGCAGGATCGGGTTCGTGGCAACGGTCGCAGGCGCAGTCCTTGCAGGCTGTATGACGACTCCAGTCACTGTCCCGGCCGCATCGGTCTCGCAATACCGTTGTGACCGCAACATCACATTTGCCGTGCGCTTTGGCGATGACTCGGCTGCGATCGACAGCGCAATGCTGGGCAAGGAGATGCTGCTGCGCGATGCCGGCGGTCTCACGCAGCAGCAAACCGTGTACAGCAACGCCCGCATGCGTGCCGAATTCGGCCTGGGCGGGAACGGCCGCGCTGCGATCCTGCGTGTGGCGTCGCCGCCGCTGGTCGCGCACTGCGCGCAACACTGACGGCAGGACGCTAGGACGCTCGCGCGCCCAGGTGCGACAGCGGCAGGCGGCTGCTGGACTTCACTTCGCCCAGCGAGAAGCTGGTGTGCAGGTCTTTGACGTTCGGCAGGTTGATCAGCACCTTGCGCGCGAATTGCGAAAAGGTGTCGAGGTCGCGCGACACCACCTGCAGCTCGAAAGTGCCGGCGCCGCTGATGTAGTGGCACGCGACGATTTCGGGGATCTTGCGGATCGCTTCTTCCATCTCGCGCGTGAGTTCACCGGTGTTGCGATTGGCATCGAGCCGCACGAATGCCAGCACGCCCAGCCCGATCTTGTGGCGGTCGATCTCGGCGCGGTAGCCCTTGATATAGCCGGCTTCTTCCAGGGCGCGCACGCGGCGCCAGCATGGCGCCGCCGACAGGCCGACGCGCTGGGCCAGTTCGGCGTTCGACAGACGCCCGTCGGTCTGCAATTCATTCAGGATGGCGACGTCGAACTTGTCGAGTGTTTCCATGATCGGTCCATTTGAGCAAGAATCTTCCTCATCTTAGTGATTTCCCGGCATAAAAAGCAAAGACATATCTGCACAGCGGGCATACACTTTGCAGTTCGCTAGAGGGCGCAGCCTACCCGGCGCACACCTTTTCCAAGCTGGCCCACAAGGCTGGAACCACCTGCAAGCCCTGGAGACAAGACGTCCATGAACGCGCCCCTGCCCGAACACATCCGCAAGGCCCTGGAAACCGTCACGATCGACGACAAGTACTCGCTCGACTATGGGCGCGCCTTCATGAGCGGGGTCCAGGCGCTGGTGAAGCTGCCCATGCTTCAGCGGCTGCGCGATGCCCAGGTCGGCAAGAACACGGCGGGTTTCATCAGCGGCTACCGGGGCTCGCCCCTCGGCGGCTACGACCAGGCGCTGTGGAAGGCCAGCAAGTACCTCAAGGCCCAGAACATTGTGTTCCAGCCCGGCGTCAATGAAGAGCTGGCGGCCACGGCGCTGTGGGGCACGCAGCAGTTGGGCTTCACGCCGGCCGCGACGCACAAGTTCGACGGCGTGTTCGGCATCTGGTACGGCAAGGGCCCCGGCGTGGACCGCACTTCGGACGTTTTCAAGCACGCCAACCTGGCCGGCACCACGCCGTGGGGCGGGGTGATCGCCGTCGCCGGGGACGATCACATCGCCAAGAGCTCCACCGCCGCGCACCAGAGCGACCACATCTTCAAGGCCTGCGGCCTGCCGGTGTTCTTCCCGGCCAGCGTGCAGGAAATCCTGGACCTGGGCATCCACGCCTTTGCGATGAGCAGGTTCTCCGGCGTCTGGGCGGGCATGAAGACCATCCAGGAGGTGGTCGAGTCCAGTGCGACAGCCATGATCGACCCGGAGCGCGTCGACATTCGCATTCCCACCGACTTCCAGATGCCACCCGGCGGCGTGCACATCCGCTGGCCCGACACCGCGCTGGAGCAGGAGGCGCGCCTGTTCGACTACAAGTGGTATGCGGCACTCGCCTATATTCGTGCCAACCGCCTCAACTACAACGCCATCGAGGGGCCGAAGGACCGGTTCGGCCTGATCGCCAGCGGCAAGGCCTACAACGACACGCGCCAGGCCCTGCTCGACCTGGGCCTGGACGACGACACCTGCCGCCACCTCGGCATCCGCCTGCACAAGGTGGGCGTGGTGTGGCCGCTGGAAGCGCAGATCACGCGCGAATTCGCCACCGGCCTGCGCGAAATTCTGGTTGTCGAGGAAAAGCGCCAGGTCATCGAGTACCAGCTGAAGGAAGAGCTCTACAACTGGCGGCCGGATGTGCGGCCGATGGTGCTGGGCAAGTTCAACGAGACCGAGGGCGATTTCTCCGGCGGCGAATGGTCGATGGCCAACCCCACCGCCAACACGTTGCTGCGCGCCAATGCCGACCTGTCGCCGGCGCTGGTCGCCCGGGCCATTGCCCAGCGCCTGAAGAAAATGGGGGTGGACGGCGACATGGGCGCGCGAATCGATGCGCAACTCGCCATCCTGGAAGCCAAGGAGCGCTCCATGCAGGTGATGGAGGTCAAGGGCGACCGGGCTCCCTGGTTCTGTTCCGGCTGCCCGCATAACACTTCCACGGTGGTGCCCGAAGGTTCGCGCGCCATGGCCGGCATCGGCTGCCACTTCATGGCCACCTGGATGGACCGATCCACCATCGGCTTCACCCAGATGGGCGGCGAGGGCGTGCCGTGGGTCGGCCAGCAGCCGTTCAGCACCGAGCCGCATGTGTTTGCCAACCTGGGCGACGGCACCTACTTCCACAGCGGTTCGCTCGCCATCCGCCAGTCGATCGCGGCCGGCGTGAACATCACGTACAAGATCCTCTACAACGATGCGGTGGCCATGACCGGCGGCCAGCCGGTCGGCGAGCGGCCCGAAGGCCACTCGGTCATCCAGATCGCCCACAGCCTGATGGCTGAAGGGGTGACGCGCGAAGTGATCGTCACCGACGAGCCGGAAAAATACACGGTGGCGAAGCTGCCGCCCGGGGTCGAGGTGCATCATCGCGACGAGCTCGACCGCATCCAGCGCGAGTTCCGCGAGATCAAGGGCACCACCGCGATCATCTACGACCAGACCTGCGCCACCGAGAAGCGCCGCCGCCGCAAGCGCGGCACGATGGTCGATCCGGCCGTGCGCGTGGTGATCAATGACCTGGTGTGCGAAGGCTGCGGCGACTGCAGCGTCAAGAGCAACTGCCTGTCGGTCGAGCCGCTGGAAACCGAGTTCGGACGCAAGCGCACCATCAACCAGAGCACCTGCAACAAGGACACCAGCTGCCTTAAAGGCTTCTGCCCGAGCTTCGTCACGGTGGAAGGCGGGCAGCTGAAGAAGAAGAGCAAGGAAAAGGTCGCTTCACCGTTTGAGCTCGGCGTCCTGCCCGAGCCCGTGCAGCCGGCCATCGCCGGCGCTTTCGGCATCGTCGTAGCGGGTGTCGGCGGCACCGGCGTCATCACCATCGGCCAGCTGCTGGGCATGGCCGGCCACATCGAGGGCAAGGGCATCGTCACGCAGGACTCGGCGGGGCTCGCGCAGAAAGGCGGCGCGACCTGGAGCCATATCCTGATCGGCGACGGCCAGGACCAGATCCGCACCACGCGCGTCAGCATGGCTGGGGCCGACCTGGTCATCGGCTGCGACCCCATCGTCACGGCCGGCAAGGAAACAGTGGTGCGCATGCGCGAGGGCCGCACCCACGTGGCGCTGAACTCCCACAGCACGCCGACCGCGGCCTTCGTGAAGAACGCCAACTGGGCGAACCCCTCCGACGCCTGCGTCGGCGAGATCGTGAAAGCGGTGGGGGCCGAGGGCGTGGGCGCCTTCAATGCCGACGTCGCCGCGACAACGCTGATGGGCGACAGCATCTACACGAATCCCATGATGCTGGGCTACGCCTTGCAAAAGGGCTGGATCCCTCTGGGCCGCGAATCGCTGATACGCGCGATCGAGCTCAACGGCGTCGCGGTGGACAACAACAAGGCGGCCTTCGAATGGGGTCGCCGCGCCGCGCACGATGCGGGGGCTTTCGAAAAGCTGCTGGCCCCGGCACAGGTGATCGAGTTCAAGCAGCGTGAAACGCTCGAAGGCCTCGTGGCGCGCCGCGTGGAGTTCCTCACGGCGTACCAGAATGAAGCCTACGCCGGCGAGTACCGCACCTTTGTCGAGAAAGTTCGGCTGGCCGAGTCCCCACTGGGCAAGTCGGCGCTGACAGAGGCCGTTGCGCGTTACCTTTTCAAGCTGATGGCCTACAAGGATGAATACGAGGTGGCGCGCCTGCACACCAAAACCGGCTTCCAGGAACGCATTGCCGCCATGTTCGAGGGCGATTACAAGGTGAACTATCACCTGGCGCCCCCGCTGGTCGCCAAGCGGAACGAAAAAGGCGAACTGCAGAAGCGAAAGTACGGCCCGGCCATGCACACGGCCTTCCGCGTCTTGTCGAAACTCAAAGGCCTGCGGGGTACGCCGCTGGACATTTTTGGCCGGACCGAAGAGCGCCGCGCCGAGCGCGCATTGATTGGCCAGTACCGCGAAAGCATCGAACAGGTGACCGCCTCGCTGACTGCGTCCAACCATGCCCTGGCGGTCGAGATCGCCCGCATCCCGGAGAAGGTCAAGGGATTCGGCCACGTGAAGGAGCGCAACCTCGCCGCCGCGCGCGCCGAGTGGGAGCGGCTGATGCAGGATTGGCGCGATCCGCAGCCAGCCCGGCAAACGGCCTGAGGCTCTTGTCCCCCGGTTTGCGGGGGTTACATCCGATTACGCTTCCAAGCGCGACATACAATCGGAATCTTCGCCTTTCGGCACATCGGTGCCGGCTTGACTGCGGGCGCAATTCAACAAGATCACCCACTGGAGCCGTCGTGTTCATTTCCTCTGCCTTTGCCCAAACCGCCTCAGGAGGCGACATGCAGTCGTCGCTGATGAGCATGCTGCCGCTGGTGCTGATGTTCGTGGTGCTCTATTTCGTCATGATCCGGCCCCAGATGAAGCGGCAGAAGGAGCACCGCCTGATGGTGGACGCGCTCGCCAAGGGCGACGAAGTGGCTACTTCCGGCGGGGTTCTCGGCAAAGTGACAAAAGTGGGCGACGTCTACCTCGGCGTGGAGATTGCAGGCGGCGTCGAGGTGCAGTTGCAGCGCAGCGCCGTGGTCCAGGTCCTGCCCAAAGGCACAATCAAATAAGGCGACGACACGGGTGCTTGCTCACCGCGTGTCCTCGAGGTTTCAAGCGCTATGAACCGATACCCGGTCTGGAAGTACGCGATCATCGTGATCGCATTGTTGGTGGGGGCGATCTACACGCTGCCTAATTTCTTCGGCGAGGCGCCTGCCGTGCAGATCTCCGCCGGCAAAGCCACCGTCAAGGTCGACTCGACCACGTTGACCCGCGTCGAGCAGGTGCTAAAGGCGTCCGGCATCGTCGCGCAGGCGGTGACGCTGGAGGGCAACTCGGTGAAGGTGAGGCTGGAAAGCGGCGACGTGCAACTCAAGGCCCGGGATGCGATCCAGAAGGCCCTCGTGCCCGACCCTGGGAACCCGGCTTACGTCGTGGCGTTCAATTTGCTGTCCGCTTCGCCCAAATGGCTCTCGGTGCTGAATGCGGCGCCCATGTACCTGGGACTGGACCTGCGCGGCGGCGTCCATTTCATGCTCCAGGTCGACATGCAGGCGGCCCTGTCCAAGAAGGCCGAGGCCCTGGCGGGCGACTTGCGCACCATCCTGCGCGACAAGAATGTGCGGCACGCGGGCATCAGCCGCAACGTCCAGGCGATCGAGGTGCGTTTTCGCGACAGCCAGACCCTGGAAGCCGCCAAGGCCGTGATCGCCGACCAGTTTCCCGATCTCCAGGTGGTGGATGTTCCCGAGGGAACCGACTACAAACTCACCGCCAGCATCAAGCCGGAAGCCGCGCGGCGAGTCCAGGAGCAGGCCCTCAAGCAGAACATGGTCACCCTGCACAACCGGATCAACGAACTCGGCGTCGCCGAGCCGGTGATCCAGCAGCAGGGACTGGACCGTATCGTCGTCCAGTTGCCCGGCGTGCAGGACACGGCCAAGGCAAAGGACATCCTGGGCCGCACGGCGACACTCGAAGTGCGCATGGTCGACGAAAGCGCCGAAGCCCGCGCAGCAGAAATCGGCAACGGCCCTGTCCCCTTCGGCGATGAACGTTTCCTGGAGCGAAGCGGCCAGGCTGTGGTGGTGAAGAAACAGGTGATCCTGACCGGCGACAACCTCACGGATGCCCAGCCGGGTTTTGACAACCAGACGCAGGAAGCGGCTGTTCACCTCACGCTGGACGCCAAGGGCGCCCGGATCTTCAAGGACGTGACGCGCGAAAGCGTGGGCAAGCGCATGGCCATCCTGCTGTTCGAAAAGGGCAAGGGCGAGGTGGTGACGGCGCCAGTGATCCGCAGCGAGATCGGCGGCGGCCGGGTCCAGATTTCGGGTCGGATGACCACGGTGGAAGCCAACGACGTCGCGCTGCTGCTGCGCGCCGGTTCGCTCGCCGCGCCCATGGAAATCATCGAGGAACGCACGATCGGCCCGAGCCTGGGCAAGGAAAACATCGACAAGGGCTTCTACAGCGTCGCTGCCGGCTTTGCCGTGATCTGCCTGTTCATGGCCGTCTATTACATGCTGTTCGGCATGTTCTCCGGCCTGGCCCTGGCGGTGAATCTGCTGCTGCTGGTGGCGGTGCTGTCGATGCTGCAGGCCACCCTGACGCTGCCGGGCATGGCCGCCATGGCACTGGCGCTGGGCATGGCGATCGATTCCAACGTGCTGATCAACGAACGCGTGCGGGAGGAATTGCGCAATGGCGCATCGCCGCAGGCGGCCATCAACACGGGCTACGACCGCGCCTGGGGCACGATTTTCGATTCCAACATCACCACGCTCATCGCCGGCCTGGCGCTACTGGCGTTCGGGTCGGGCCCGGTGCGGGGATTCGCGGTCGTGCATTGCATCGGCATCCTGACGTCGATGTTCTCGGCGGTGTTCTTTTCGCGCGGCCTGGTCAACCTCTGGTACGGCCGCCAGAAGAAACTCAAGTCGGTATCCATCGGTACCGTATGGCGGCCGGACGCGGATGGCGCTATAACCAAGGCAGAGTAAGGAAGACGGGTTACATGGAATTCTTCAAGATCCGCCGCGACATCCCGTTCATGAAGAACGCGTTGATTTTCAACGTGGTCTCGTTCCTGACGTTCGCGGCCGCTGTCTTCTTCCTGTTCCACCGCGGGTTGCACCTGTCGGTCGAATTCACGGGCGGTACCGTGATGGAGGTGAGCTACTCCCAGCCCGCCGATGTCGAGAAGGTCCGCAGCACGGTCGCCGGCCTGGGGTTTGCCGACGTGCAGGTTCAGAATTTCGGCACCGCGCGCGATGTGATGATCCGCCTGCCGGCGCAGAAGGGCGTCAGTTCCGCGCAGCAAAGCGAGAAGGTGCTGTCCACGCTGAAGGCCAACGATCCCGGCGTGAGCCTGCGCCGCACCGAATTCGTTGGCCCGCAAGTGGGCGAAGAGCTCGCCACGGACGGGCTGAAGGCCCTTGCCATGGTGGTGGTGGGCATCATGATCTACTTGGCGTTCCGCTTCGAGTGGAAGTTCGCCGTCGCCGCGATCGTCGCCAACCTGCACGACGTCATCATCATCCTGGGCTTCTTCGCGTTCTTCCAGTGGGAGTTTTCGCTGGCGGTGCTTGCGGCGGTGCTGGCCGTGCTGGGTTATTCGGTCAACGAGTCGGTCGTCATCTTCGACCGGATCCGCGAGAACTTCCGGCGCTACCGGAAGATGACCACGGTCCAGATCATCGACAACGCGATCACCTCCACCATCAGCCGAACCATCATTACCCACGGCTGCACCCAGATGATGGTGCTGTCCATGCTGTTCTTCGGCGGGCCGACGCTGCATTACTTCGCGCTGGCGCTCACCATTGGCATCCTGTTCGGCATTTATTCCTCCGTATTCGTCGCCGCTGCGATTGCCATGTGGCTCGGCATCAAGCGCGAAGACCTCGTCAAGTCCGCCGGCCGCAAGGATGAGGACCCGAACGACCCGAACGCGGGCGCCACGGTCTAGGACAACAACGTGACCGCGCCGCCCCTGCCCCATGACTCCGCCGTGCGTCTCGCGCGGCAGGCCCGGGAGCAGTTCGTGAAGCGCGCCGAAGCGGCATTGGCACCGATGGTCCAGGCTATCCGCAGCCGGTTGTCCGAGCTGGTCGAGACCAGCCCCGGAACCCGTGAAATGCACGAACGCCGCGATGCGCTGATGGAGTTCGAGCGTAAAGGCGCGGTCTGGTCCCAGCGTGCGTCGAAGGCATGGCGGCAGGCGCTGGTGCCGCCCACAGCCACGGCCCGCATCCGGCTGGAAGCGGTCAACCTGACGCTGATTGGCGACGAAGTCGTCGAGATGAAGATCCTCTCCTCCCGGCTGGCCCTCGCCATCGTGGAGAAAGCGTCGTGGGACCTGAACGACCTGCGGGTGCGAATGCAGTATCTGGAGGGCGGCGAAGACCTAGTCCCCACCGACATCCTTCGTCCGGAAGCGCTGGCGCAGTTGCTGATTGAGAACTGGATCGGCGCGGAACTATCGCGCGAAGCCTGGACCCTGGTCCCAGACGTGATCCAGCGCCACGTGCTGGAGCATGTGCCTGAGGCTTACCGCCTCGCCAATGAATTCCTGATCAGCCAGGAGGTGTTGCGCGACATCGACCTGACCGCCCGCGTCAAGCGCGGCGCTTCTTCGCCGCCCGGGACCGGCCGCAAGGGCGACGCTGTTGGCGCGACAGGCCAGCAGAACCCTGCCGACGGCGGCGGTTCGGGCGCAGGCGGAGGGCAAGGCGGGGGCAACGGAGGCAGGCAGAGCGGTTATGCCGATTCCCGCCAGGGCGCCGGGCAGAACCCTGATTCGGGCGGCGGCGGTCGTGGCGGCCGGCCCGGTGGCGTTTCGGATGAGACGCGCCTGATGACTTCCAGCCCGCCACTGGCACGCGCGCGGATGCGTGCCACCGGCGTGCTCGGCCAACTCAAGCGCCTGCTGACGGAGCGCATCGCCGGCTTCGACAGCGGCAATCCGCCCACGCGTCCCTCTCCGGCGCTCGCCGAGGCCTTGTCGCAGCAGGCCACGCATGCCCACTCGACGTCAATGCACTACGGCGCAACGGTGCAGGATGACGTCGTGTACGACGATGCCGCCGTGCAGGAAGTCGCGTTCGACCTGCGGCGGCGCACCGGAGAGCTCAAGAAGAAGGCCTCGACTTCCAATGAGAAGGCGACCATCGAGATCGTCGCCCTGATGTTCCAGAGCATCCTGGCCGAGGAGCGAATTCCCCCGGCCGTGCGCGTCTGGTTCGCGCGGCTCCAGATGCCTGTGCTGCGCTTGGCGATTGCCGAGCCGGAATTCTTCGGCTCGCTGGAGCATCCGGCGCGTCAGCTGATCGACCGCATGGGCTCGTGCGTGATGGGCTTCAATGCGGCGACCATCGGCGACAACGCGCTGGAGACCGAGATCAAGCGCGTCGTGCAGGTGATCGAGCAATATCCCGAAACCGGACGCCGCGTCTTCCAGCTGGTGTACGACGAGTTCCAGAAATTCCTCTCGAAGTACCTCACCGAAAAGGCGCCGACCCAGCGCCTGGTGAGCGTTGCCCAGCAGGTCGAGCAGAAGGAAACGCTTGCCATCCAGTACACCATCGAGATGCGCAGCATGCTTGCCGACATGCCGGTACGCGACGAAATCCGCGAATTCCTGTTCAAGATTTGGGCCGAGGTGCTCGCGATCTCTGCCATCAAGAACGGCCCGCAACATGCGGACACGCTGGCGCTCAAGGCCTCGGCGTCGGACTTGGTGTGGGCGGCCAGTGCCAAGCCCAACCGCAACGAGCGCTCCCGGGTGATCCAGGACCTGCCGTGGCTGCTGCAGCGCTTGCGCCAGGGCATGACGCTGGTGAGCATCGAGGGCAAGGCGCAGGAATCGCAGATCAAGGCCATCGGCGACACGCTGGCCGATGCCTTCCTGTCCAAGACCGAGGCCATTCCGCAGTTACAGATCGAGGCCATGGCCAAGCGGCTGGCCCACCTGGAGGATTTCGTCGCTGACGATCCGGCCACGGACTTGCCGCTCGACGCGCAGAGCATCGAGCTGATGCTGGGCATCGACGCTTCCGAGATCGAAGTGGTGGCCGACGGCGGCTCGCGTCCCAGCGCCGGCATGCTGGCTTGGGCCACCGAACTTCAGCTGGGCAACTGGTTCACGCTGGACCACAACGGCGCTTCGACGCAGGTTCAGTACGCCTGGCGTAGCGAGCGCAAGCAATTGCACCTGTTCGCTGCGCCCGGCGGGCGCAGCTATCTGATCCAGGCGCGGCGCCTGGCGGCCTACTTGCAGGCGGGCCTGCTGTTGCCAGCCGAAGAAGAAGCATTGACGGTGCGCGCCACGCGCGATGCTCTGGCCAAGCTCGACGCCAATCCCGAACGGCTCCTGCAGTAGGGGGCTTCCTAGTGAGGCAACCTGCCTTCGGCCGGGTCGCACAATTCATCGAGCACCAGGGCGTCGGGTTCCTCGCCGAAACTCCAGTACACCATCAGCACGATGATCTTGAGGTCATCCAGCGACACCGGGTCACCCGGCACGGCCATGGCGCGGTCGATCACGATCTCGCGCATCGGCGCCGGCAGCACCCCGGAAGTTTCCAGGAAGGTGACAAAGCCCAGGCATTGCGCGCCGAGGTGGTCCTGTTCCGCGACCGAGTAGACACGCAGGCTGGTATCGGACTGCAGGGTGACCGCGGCGGGCTCGCTCTCGGGCACGGCCAGCGTGCTTTGTGCCACGAGGTTCAGGCCGTCGAGCCAGACCAGCGCCGCGTTGATTTCCTCGGCCTCGAAGCCGTGTGCTGTAAGCCTGCGGCCCAGTTGCTCCAGCTCGGGACAGGCATCGCCGCGCCAGTAGTGTTCGTACACAAAAACGAGCACTTCAAACATGCCTCAATATAGCCCAGAACGTCGCGTGCCCATGCAACCGCACCGCCTTGTTGCGCGACCGCGTCAGGCGGGCCCCCGCTCAGCCGGCGCCCATACGCTGGAAAAGGCCGCCGGGAAGCCGGCTCACCTCGCCCGCGAATTCAAGTTCCAGCAACCTGGCCTGCAGGAGCGCCGGGGCCATGCCAGTGCGCGCCACCAGCGCGTCGAGGCTGACCGGGTCAAACCCCAGGGCCTGCAGCAAGCCTTCCTCTGCGCCCGTGCTGTCGGCGCCGCTCGGCGGATCGACCGGGCCGGCGCCGCCAGCGCTCGACCGGGTGACCGTGCCGGCCGGCAGTTCCTCCAGCACGTCCTGCGCGGATTCGACCAGCTTCGCGCCTTGCCGGATCAAGGCGTGGCAGCCGCGAGATTGCGGTGAATGGATGGATCCCGGAATGGCGAACACTTCGCGGCCCTGTTCCGCTGCCTGCCGGGCAGTGATTAGCGAGCCCGACTTCAACGCGGCTTCCACCACCAAGGTGCCTTGGCTCAGGGCGGCGATGATCCGGTTGCGCCGGGGGAAATTGGCGGCCAGCGGTGGGGTCCCGAGTGGGTATTCGCTCACCAGCATGCCGCGCCGGGCAATTCGGCGCGCCAGCTCAAGGTGTTGCCGCGGATAGACGCGGTCCAGGCCTGTGCCGACCACCGCGATGGTGGCGAAGGCGTTGTCGCCCGCGCCGTCGAGGGCGCCTTCATGCGCGGCGGCG
This sequence comes from Ramlibacter sp., assembly GCA_039926915.1. Taxonomy (GTDB): domain Bacteria; phylum Pseudomonadota; class Gammaproteobacteria; order Burkholderiales; family Burkholderiaceae_C; genus Ramlibacter. Next base: position 8,466 of record JBDSWB010000086.1, on the reverse strand, counting down.
TCCACGCCCAGCGCCAGTCCCGACACCACCGTCAGACCCGATTGCGCGAAGCTGCGCGAAAACTGCCTGGCGTTGGTCACGCCTTGAGGCGTGGGGTTTCGGCTGCCCACCACGGCGAGGGCGGCGGGCCAGTCCCGCAGTTGCACGCCCACCAGGTAAAGCATCAGGGGCGGGTCTTCCGTCGTCAGCAGTGCCGCGGGATAGCCGGCGTCGGCCAGCGTGAGGATTCGCCGCGGGTCGGGCGCATCCGGGTCATTCAGCCAGGCCCAGGTGGTTTCCAGCAGTGAGTCGAGTTGATGCGGCGCGATGCGCAAGGCCCTGGCCTGGGTTCCCGCGACCAGTTGCACCAGGGCGGCTTCGGGCTGGGCAAAGATGGCGTCGGGCAGGCCGAATGCAGCGAGCAGGCGCCGCGCGGCGTGGTTACCGATATCGGGCGTGAGGGCAAGGCGCAGCCACGCTGCGAGCTCCTCCCGCTCCATGATGCCAGCCGCGGCTAGCGCGGGTTGGCGACGCGGTCGCCAACCTTGACGGTGTCGCTGATCTCCAGGATCAGGGCGTAAGACAGCTTTTCGAACGGGCGGAACACCATCAACAGGCCGTTGCGTTCATCGGGCAGCTTGATCGCGGTGCGCTCGCCGGGCTGCGAGGTGTCGATTCGCCGCTCGCCATCCGTGAGGATGGCCATGACATGGCCCATTTCGATGCCGTCGGCCGTGCCCTTGTTGATGACCACGACCTGGCTCTGGCCGGCGATCGCCACGGCGTTGCCGTAGACAGACACGATCGTGCCTTCCATGGTGGTGCTGGGGGCGTGCGGGACGTAGCTCAGGAACTGGCGCGGCGGCTCGGGCAACAGGCGGTCGCCCACCCGCATTTCTTCCTTGGCTGACACGATGTCGATCGTGGCCGGCACCACGGTTTCCTGTTGCCCGCCACCCGACGTGCGGACGATTTCGGTGCTTTCGCTGCGCACCAGCGAGGCCTTGCCGACGTACTGGGCCTCGTAGCCCAGGATGACGTTGGTCACCGGGTCTTTCAGCGGCTTCGCGTTGCGGAACACGCGGTACTCGTCGGAGCGGCCGGCCACGCGGAGTTTGAGCGGGCTGGCGGCCAGCCCGCGGGCGTAGGCCCGGTCGCCGCGTGTGATGAGCACACGGCTGTCGGTTGTGGCCACGATGCGGGGCGCCTGCAGCAGGAGGGCCTCGTCGATGATGACCGGTTCGGCCAGGAACGGCTCGATCAGGTGGGTCTGCAGTGTCGGCACGGAGGAACCGGACAGGGGCTCGATTCGCACGCGCGGCGAAACCCGGATGGTTTCGGTCGGCGGCAGTTGCATGCTGCCGTCCGGCCTCAGCCGCAACAGGGCCATTCCATCGATCTTTTCCAGCACCAGATGCTGGCCAGGATAGATGAGGTGAGGGTTGCGGATTTCGGCAAGGTTCATGCCCCAGAGTTCCGGCCAGCGCCACGCGCGCTTGAGGAACATTCCCGAGATCGCCCATAGCGTATCGCCGCGTTTGACCGTGTACTCTTCCGGCGCGTTCGGCGCCAGCTCGGACAGCGGGATGCCGGCGCGTGCCACCTGCTGAGCCGTCGACTTCTGGCTCGGCGTCACCGGAAAGTTTTGCGCCAGTGTCGCAGTGCTTGCCAACGTGCCAGCCAGCAGCGCGAGCGCTGTGCAGACGTTCAGTGCGCGGGTGCCGCGCGGGCCGCAGGTCTGGGCGTAGTCCATCAGTGTATTGCTGTGTTTGTGCATCGCTGGACGAGACTGTCGGCAGGGCCGAAGGAAGTCGAAAGTCTTGACAAAGTACTGGCGATTCTGCGCTCAAGCCCTTGATTGGGCAACGTTTATGGCGCTCGGGCTGTGCCGGAAAAGCCAAAAGTAGCGAAAATAGCGACACCTTTGACGTTTATCCATGGCCCTCCTCCCCATCCTCTGCTACCCCGATCCCCGCCTCCACACGGTCGCCAAGCCCGTGCAGGCCGTGGATGCCCGCATCAAAAAGCTCATTGCCGACCTGGCCGAAACCATGTACGAGGCCAATGGCATCGGGCTGGCCGCCACCCAGGTGGACGTCCATGAAAGGCTGGTGGTGATCGATGTTTCGGAAGAGCGCAACAGCCCACTGGTCCTGATCAACCCGGAAATCACCTGGGCCAGCCCCGAACAGCAGGTCAATGAGGAGGGCTGCCTGTCGGTGCCCGGCATCTATGACGGGGTGGAGCGCTCTTTGGCCATCAAGGTCACTGCACTGGACGGGGAAGGCCGTTCGCGCACCCTCGAAGCCGAAGGCGTGCTGGCGGTCTGCATCCAGCACGAAATGGACCACCTGCTGGGCAAGGTGTTTGTCGAATACCTCTCACCGCTCAAGCGCAATCGCATCAAGACCAAAATGATCAAGGCTCGGCGCGAGACCGAGCGGGCCTGAACGGGTCCGCCAAGGAGAAGTCAGTGCGCATTCTGCTGTTCCCGGCCATCGTCCTCGCCCTGTCCGCCTGTGCGGGCAACCTGTTCGGCAGCTACGACATCCCCCCGGGCTCGGCCCGTGAAGCGGTCATTGCCCGGATGGGCCAGCCGCAGCGGGTGGTGAGCCTTACCGCCGGAGAGCGCTACCAATACTCGCTGCAGCCGCACGGCCAGTTCGCGTGGATGATCGACCTCGACGCGTCCGGCCGGGTGGTGCAGTCGCGCCAGGTCCTGACCAAAGCCAACTTCAATCGCATCGAGCCGGGGAAGTGGACCCGCGACGACGTGGAGCGCGAGTTCGGCCGGCCGGCATGGGTCGACGGCGTCGCGAGCTGGAAGGGGCCGATCATGACCTATCGCTGGCGCGATACCGTCGGCAGCGACATGTTCTACTGGGTCTACCTGGATGAGCAGAACATCGTGCGCCGCGCCCATCCCGGCATGGAATTCTTCAACGCACCCAACGACAAGAGCTAAGCCTTCAACGTGCGCGTCATCTTCGCGGGTACCCCCGACTTTGCCCGCGCGGCCCTGGAGCGGGTGCTGGCCGCCGGGTTCACCGTTCCCCTGGTCCTGACCCAACCCGACCGCCCTGCCGGGCGCGGAATGAAGCTGCAGGCGTCACCGGTCAAGCAGCTGGCGGTGGAACGAGGCATTCCCTTCGACCAGCCCCGCAGCCTGCGTCTGGATAGCAAGTACCCTGAAGACGCAGCGTCGGCCCGTTCAGCGATCGACTCTGCGCGGGCTGATGTGATGGTGGTCGCGGCTTACGGGCTCATCCTGCCGCAGTGGGTGCTGGACCAGCCGCGCTGGGGTTGCTTCAACATCCACGCCTCGTTGCTTCCGCGCTGGCGCGGCGCGGCGCCGATCCATCGGGCCATCGAAGCCGGAGACGCCGAGACGGGCGTCACCATCATGCAGATGGACGCGGGGCTTGACACGGGCGACATGCTGCTCGCGGAGCGTATGCCCATTGCCGCGGAAGACACCACGGGCTCGCTGCACGACAAGCTCGCGGCACTGGGCGGGCGGCTGATTGTGGAAGCGCTGGAGCTGGCCGCGTGCGGGGGGCTCGAGCCGGTGAGGCAGCCGGAAACCGGCGTGACCTATGCCCACAAGATCGACAAGTCGGAAGCCGCCATCGACTGGTCGCAGCCCGCAGGCACCCTCGTCCGGCGCATTGGCGCGTTTGACCCGTTCCCAGGGGCCTACGGATCGATCGGCGGTGAGCCGGTCAAACTCTGGCGTGCCGAAGTCGCGCCCGGTGACGGTGCGGCGGGCGGGCAGCCCGGAAGCATCGTCGCGGTCGGCCCCGAGGGCCTCGACATCCAGTGCGGCGAAGGTGTGCTGCGCGTGAAGCAGCTCCAGCGCGCCGGCGGCAGGCGCCTTCCTGTTGCCGACTTCCTGCGCGGCTTCGATTTGAAGCCCGGCTCGGCGTTTGAGTCGGCAAAATCGGCGTGAGCGGGCTCAGTGTTCTTCCTTCCCTCCATCCACCGCCACCCGGCCTTTCGGGAGGGCGCCCGCGTCATGGCGCCGCTGGCGACCGGTGTCGCCGCGTGGGGCCTGATGACCGGCGTCGCAATGGTGAAGTCGGGCATGAGCGTGATCGAGGCGCTGGCGATGACCTTCCTCGTCTACGCGGGCAGCGCGCAACTGGCCGCGATTCCCCTCATCGTCGCGGCGGCGCCAGCCTGGGTGATCCTGGCCACGGGTTTTTGCGTCAACCTGCGCTTCGTGGTGTTCAGCCTGCACCTGCGCCCTTACCTGATGCACCTGCCGCGCTGGCGCCGCATGACGCACGGCTACCTCACCGCGGACATGAGCTACGCGATGTTCACACGCCGCTTCCCGGAGCCGGGCGAAACACCAGCCCAGCGCCTCGAGGAAGAGGCCTACCTGGCCGGCAACTACTTCGTGACCTGGAGCGCGTGGATGCTCTCCGGCGTCGCCGGCATCGCGCTGGCCAACCTCATCCCCAGCGCCTGGGGCCTGGGCTTTGCAGGGGTGCTCTGCCTGATCGGAATCCTCTGCTCACTGGCCAATACGCCTTTGCGGCTGTTGTCGGCAACCCTCGCGGGAGGCGCGGCCGTGGCGGCCTATGCGCTGCCGCTGAAGCTGAACATCGTGGTCGCGATCAGCGTGGCCGTGCTGGTGAGCTTCTGGCTGGAAAAGCGGCTGCCCGAACACTGGAAGCAGCCGGCGTGAATGCCGAGACCGACCTGTGGACACTGGCGGTTATCGCCGGGCTGGCTTGCGTCTCTGTGGTCACACGCTGCTTCTTCTTCATCCTGGACCGGCCCTGGAGCCTGCCGGGCTGGGCTCATCGCGCGCTGCAGTACGCACCGGTTGCGGCTCTGGCCGGCGTGGTTGCACCCGAGGTGGTCATGTCCAGCGGCCACTTCATCGCCACTTGGCATGACGCGCGCCTGTTCGCCGCTCCCGCCGGTGCACTGGTTTACTTCTGGCGCCGTAGCGTGCTGCTGACCATCGCCGCGGGCATGGCCGTCTACCTGCCCCTGCACCTGGTGTTGGGCTTGTAGCGGTGCGTCGGGTCCTCCTAGAATCGGAGGTTTTGCCCCTAACCCGCCGATATGGACGTCCTGCGCTTTTCCGATCTCTGTGCCCAAGGCAAGGTCAATGGCCGCCGCGTCTTCATCCGGGCCGACCTCAATGTGCCGCAGGACGAAGCGGGCCACATCACCGAGGACACGCGGGTTCGCGCCTCCGTCCCCTGCATCGAAATGGCCCTGAAGGCCGGTGCGGCCGTGATGGTCACTTCGCACCTGGGCCGACCCACCGAAGGCGAGTTCAAGCCTGCGGATTCACTGGCTCCCGTCGCGCAGCGTCTCTCGCAATTGCTCGGCCGCACGGTTCCGCTGCTGAAGGACTGGGTCGATGGCGTGGACGTCCAGCCGGGCCAGGTGGTGCTGCTGGAGAACTGCCGGGTCAACAAGGGCGAGAAGAAAAACGACCCGGAGCTCGCGAAGAAGATGGCGGCGCTGTGCGACATCTTTGTGCACGACGCCTTCGGCACAGCGCATCGCGCGGAGGCTTCCACCTATGGCATCGCGCAATTCGCGAAGGTGGCTTGTGCGGGGCCGCTGCTCGCCGCCGAGATCGACGCCGTCACCAAGGCGCTTGCCCATCCCCGGCGGCCGCTGGTGGCCATCGTCGCGGGCTCGAAAGTGTCGACCAAGCTCACCATCCTGAAATCGCTGGCCCGCAATGTCGACCAGTTGATCGTGGGCGGCGGCATCGCCAACACCTTCCTGCTGGCGGCAGGGCTGAAAATCGGCAAGTCCCTGGTCGAGGCTGACCTGGTCGACGAGGCCCGGGAGGTGATCGAGGCGATGAAGCAGCGCGGCGCGGCAGTGCCCATCCCGACCGATGTGGTGACGGCCAAGACTTTCGCGGCCGATGCCGTCGCGACCGTGAAAGCGGCCATCGCCGTCGAGGACGATGACCTGATTCTCGACATCGGCCCGCAAACCGCGCGCCGGCTGGCCGACCAGCTGGAAGCCGCGGGCACCATCGTGTGGAACGGGCCGGTCGGCGTGTTTGAATTCGAGGCCTTTTCGCACGGCACCGAGACCATTGCACGGGCGATCGCGAAATCGGATGCGTTCAGCATCGCCGGGGGCGGCGATACGCTGGCCGCGATCGCGAAGTACGGCATCGAAAAGGACGTGAGCTACATCTCCACCGGCGGTGGCGCCTTCCTGGAAGTGCTGGAAGGCAAGACCCTGCCAGCTTTCGAGATCCTGCAAAAGCGCGCGGCCGGTTGAAGCAGTTTTACCCGGGGCGGTGCCTTCCGGGATCTTTCGTACCTGACATGTAACTCCAACTCGGCGAGAATCCAAAACTCAATTACTGGAGACTCCATGGCACGTCGCGCCACCAAGATCGTTGCCACCCTCGGCCCCGCCTCCAGCGACCCTGCCTTGCTGGAGCAGATGATCCGGGCCGGCGTCAACGTCGTCCGGCTCAATTTCAGCCACGGCACCGCGCAAGACCACATCGACCGCGCGGCACTGGTCCGGGCCGCCGCGCAGCGCGCCGGGCGCGAGGTGGCCATCATGGCCGACCTCCAGGGCCCGAAGATCCGGGTCGGCAAGTTCGCCGAAGGCAAGGTGACCCTCGAGTCCGGCGCGAAGTTCGTGCTCGATGCCTCGCGCATGGAGCCGGGCGACATCCAGGGCGTGGGGCTGGATTACAAGGAACTGCCGCGTGATGTGAAGGCTGGCGACCTGCTGCTGCTCAACGACGGGCTGATCGTCCTTACGGTCGACTCGGTCAAGGGCGAGCAGGTGCTTACCACCGTCAAGCTCGGCGGCGTGCTGTCCAACAACAAGGGCATCAACAAGCTGGGCGGGGGCCTCACGGCGCCGGCGCTCACGGCCAAGGACATGGAGGACATCCGTACCGCGATGAGCTTCCAGGCCGACTATGTTGCGGTCAGCTTCCCCAAGAGCGCGACCGACATGGAAATGGCGCGCCAGCTGTGCAATGTGGCGGGCGGGGAATTCCGCCACAAGCCGGGCCTGATCGCCAAGATCGAGCGGGCCGAGGCCATCCCCAACCTCGAAGCCATCTGCCGCGCCAGCGACGGCATCATGGTGGCGCGCGGCGACCTGGCGATCGAAGTCGGCAACGCGGCTGTGCCGGCGCTGCAGAAACGCATGATCCGCATGGCGCGCGACCTCGATATCGTGGTGATCACGGCGACCCAGATGATGGAATCGATGATCACCAACCCGGTGCCCACGCGCGCCGAAGTCAGCGACGTGGCCAATGCCGTGCTGGATGGCACCGACGCCGTCATGCTCAGCGCCGAAACCGCGGCCGGCCGCTACCCGCTGGAAACCATCATTGAGATGGCGAACATCTGCCTGGAAGCGGAAAAAGCCGAGGACGTGAAGCTCGACGCCGACTTCACCGGCCTGACCTTCGGCCGCATCGACCAGTCGATCGCCATGGGCGCGTTGTTCACCGCCCACCACCTCGGCTGCAAGGCCATCGTGGCCCTCACCGATTCGGGCTCGACGGCTTTGTGGATGAGCCGGCATCGCATCCACATCCCGATTTACGCGCTCACGCCCAAGCTGGTGACACAGCGCAAGATGGCGCTCTATCGCAACGTCCGACCGCTGCTGATGGACCAAAGCGTCGAGCGCGACACAGCCCTCGGCGAAGCCGAGATGCACCTGAAGAAGCGCGGCATCGTGTCCGGCGGCGACATCTATGCCATCACCTGCGGCGAGCCGATGGGCGCCCCCGGCGGCACCAACATGCTCAAGATCTGCGTCGCGAGCTGAAACCGGCGGTTGCCGCTGCGCGTACCCAGAGGGTGGATCGCATCGAAATATCGCCCCGTATCACCCGGCGCACCGGCCTTCTGGCGCTGCTGTCGGCGCCGCTGGCGGGTTGTTCGGCAGCGGGGCTGCTTGATGCCGTGGTTCCCCGAGGCAGTTACCGGGGCCGGGAGGGCGTCCCCTATGGTGGCGACTCCCGGCAGCGGCTCGACGTGTTCCTGCCGCTCCAGCCTGCGAACGCGGCGCCCTTGGTGGTCTTCTTCTACGGCGGCAGCTGGACTCGAGGCGATCGTGCCGACTACCGTTTCGTGGGCGAGGCGCTCGCCTCGGCCGGCGTGGTGACCGTCGTGGCCGACTACCGGCTCAGCCCGCAAGTGCGCTATCCCGAGTTCCTCGCAGACTGCGCCCTGGCGATGAAGTGGGCTTTCGACCATGCCCGCGAGCTCGGCGCGGACGAGGGCCGCGTTCACGTGATGGGACACAGCGCCGGCGCGTACAACGCCGCCATGCTGGCGCTCGATGCGCGCTGGCTGGCTGCGGCCGGGCTGACCCCGCAGCGTCTGGCGGGATGGATTGGCCTGGCCGGCCCCTACGACTTCCTGCCGATCGTCAACCCGGACGCGCGGGTCGCCTTCGACTGGCCCGCCACCGCGCCGGACACCCAGCCGATCGCTCACGCGACTTCAA
>JBDSWB010000085.1:0-8706 GCA_039926915.1 Ramlibacter sp. | reverse complement strand
GGCGGCTTCGACAACCACGACTTTCTGCCGCAACAACACCCCGGCCTGTTGACCCAGGTGAGCAACGCGATGAAGAGCTTTCACGACGCAACCGTTGAACTCGGTGTCGCCAACTCCGTCACGTCGTTCACGGCTTCGGACTTCGGCCGCACCCTGTCGTCCAACGGTGACGGCTCGGACCATGGCTGGGGCAGCCATCACATGGTGGTGGGCGGGGCTGTGAAAGGCGGGCGTTTTCATGGGGTGTTGCCGGCCACCTCGGTCGGCGGCCTCGATGACGTGGGGCAGGGCCGCCTGCTGCCGACGACGGCGGTCGACCAGTTCGGGGCGGCGCTGGCCAGCTGGTTCGGCGTTCCCGCCTCGGATTTGCCCACGGTATTTCCGAACATCGGGCATTTCAATTCGGGCGCCCTGAGCCTGTTTGGTTGATGGGCGCTCCCTGCCGGTAAAATGAAGCTCGAGACGCGGCGGTGCCCCCCGCCGCGTCGTCGTTTTCACCTCAGGGGCCATGTAGAGGACCACATGTACAAAAACCTCGTTGCCGCGTTCGTGGCCGTCTGTTTTTTCTCTCCCGCTCAATCCCAGACGCCGCTGCTGTCCGCCGAGCCGCTCAAAGTCGGCTTCGTCTATGTCGCGCCCATCACCGAGACCGGCTGGGTGCGCCAGCATGAAGAAGGCCGCAAGGCCGTCGATGCGGCCTTCGGCGCGAAGGTCAAGTCCACATTCATCGAGAACGTGGCGGAAGGCCCGGATGCCGAGCGCGTGATCCGCGATCTCGCGCAGCAGGGCCACAAGCTGATCTTCACGCCCAGCTTCGGCTATATGGAGCCGACGCTCAAGGTGGCGAAGGACTTCCCGGACGTCAAATTTGAATCCATCACCGGCTACAAGACCGCGCCCAATGTCGCGGTCGCCAATGCGCGCTACTACGAGGGCCGCTACCTGGCCGGCATTGCGGCGGGACGCATGACCCGAAGCCACGTGGCGGGCTACGTGGCCGGCTTCCCGATCCCCGAAGTGCTGCAGGGCATCAATGCGTTCACGCTGGGCATGCGCTCGGTGGACCCGAAGGCCCAGGTCAAAGTGGTCTGGCTCAATGCATGGTTCGATCCGCCGCGCGAACGTGACGCCGCGATGGTCCTGTTCAACCAGGATGTGGACGTGATCGCCTTCCACACCGGCTCCGGCGCCGTGATGACGGCTGCGCAGGAGCGCGGCAAACTGGCCGTGGCCTATCACTCGGACATGCGCAAGGCCGCACCTGATGCGCAGCTGGTCGCCGTCACCCACCACTGGGGCGACTATTACAAGCGCCGGGTCCAGGCCGTGCTGGACGGCAGCTGGCAGAGCGGCAATGTCTGGGGCGGCGTGAAGGAGGGAATGATCCGGGTCGGCGACTTCGGCTCCAGGGTGCCCAAGGCGGTGCAGTCGGAGGTGCTGGCGCGCCAGAAGGAGATTGCCGCTGGCAAACTGCGGCCCTTTGCCGGCCCGATCGAAGACAACGAAGGCAAGGCGGTGGTCGCCAAGGGCCAGTCGATGACGGACGAACAGATACTGTCTATGAACTTTCTCGTATCGGGCGTGCAGGGCAAGGCATCAAAATAGGGCGATGCAAGCCTATCGCGCCTCCATCCTGCGTTTCGCCGACGACCGGTCGGCCGTGTATGAAAAGGACGGCCTGCTCGTCGTCGGGCCGGACGCGAAGGGCCGGCAGGTAGTGCGTGCCGTCGGTGACTACGCGACCCTGGCGCCGAATTACCCCGGTGTGGCTGTGGAACACCTGCCTGGCCGCATCATCGCCCCCGGCTTCATCGACTTGCACATCCACTTTCCGCAGACCGATGTGATCGGCTCGCCCGCTTCGGGTCTGCTGCCCTGGCTGGAGAATTACACCTTCCCGCAGGAGTCGCGCTTCGCCGACGCGGCGCACGCGCGCGAACTCGCCACTGTCTTCGTCGACGAATTGTTGCGCCATGGCGTCACCACCGCCCTGGCGTTCGCCACCTCGCATCCTTCGTCCGTGAACGCCCTCATGCGGGAGTCGCAGCAGCGCGGCATACGCATGATCGTGGGCAAGGTGCTGCAGGACCGCCATTCGCCCGACGGGGTGCGTGACCAGACCGAACAGTCTCTCACCGACACCGAAGCGCTGATCCGCCAATGGCACGGCGTTGACCGCCTGGGCTACGCGATCACACCGCGGTTTGCGCCGAGCTGCAGCGAGGCGCAATTGCGCGGCGCGGGGCAGCTCGCAGCGAAGTACCCCGACGTGTGGATCCAGTCGCACGTGGCCGAGAACGTGGACGAGATCAAGTGGGCGATGGCGCTGTTTCCCGGGTCGCGCAGCTACCTGTCGATCTATGACGGCTTCGGCCTGATGCGCGACCGCGCGATCTACGCGCACTGCATCCACTTCGACGATGAGGATCGCGCCTTGATGCGCAGCACCGGCGCGGCGGCGGCGGTCAGCCCCACCAGCAATCTGTTCCTGGGCAGCGGCTTCTTCGATTTCGAGGGCGCGCAGCGTATCGGCTTCAAGTACGGCCTGGCCAGCGACGTGGGCGGCGGCACCAGTTTCAGCCCGTTCCACACCATGCTGGCGGCCTACTACGTGGGGCGAGAGGGGCAGACCAAGCCGGGCCTGTCGCTGTCGCCGCAGCACCTGTGGTGGCTGCACACCGCCGGCGCGGCCCAGGCGCTCGGGCTTGATGGGGTGATTGGCAATCTGCAACCCGGTTGCGAAGCCGACTTCATCGTCATCGATCCTTTGGCGATGCCGCTTCTGGCACGCAAGACCGCCCAGGCCGCGAGCCTGGACGAACTGCTGTTCGCGCTGATCGTGCTAGGCGACGACCGGATCGTCGAACGGGCCGTGATCGCCGGTTAGGGGTGCGGCAGGCCCGGACGGCCGGCAGGCAGGGTGCGCTCGCGCCCTAGAATGGCGGCCGAGGAGCGAATCAATCCCATGAGCATCAAGAGCGACAAATGGATCCGCCGCATGTCGGAGCAGCACGGCATGATCGAGCCGTTCGAGCCGCGTCAGGTCCGCGAGCGGGACGGCCAAAAGATCATCAGCTACGGCACCAGCAGCTACGGCTACGACATCCGCTGCGCGCCCGAATTCAAGGTGTTCACCAACATCCACAGCACGGTGGTGGACCCCAAGAACTTCGACGAGAAGAGCTTCGTCGACATGCATGGCGACTACTGCATCATCCCGCCCAACAGCTTCGCGCTGGCGCGGACGCTGGAGTACTTCCGCATCCCGCGCAACGTGCTGACCATCTGCCTGGGCAAGAGCACTTATGCCCGCTGCGGCATCATCGTCAACGTGACGCCGTTCGAGCCCGAATGGGAAGGATTCGTGACGCTGGAGTTCTCCAACACCACGCCGCTGCCGGCCAAGATCTACGCGGGTGAAGGCTGCGCGCAGGTGCTGTTTTTTGAGAGCGACGAAGTCTGCGAAACCAGCTACAAGGACCGCGGCGGCAAGTACCAGGGCCAGCAGGGCGTCACGCTGCCCAAGGCCTAGCCCGCCAAGGCCGCCCGCGCGGCGGCGAGGTCCCAACCGGCCCAGCCGCAACTCTTGAACAGCACCGGGCCGCGCACCCATTCGGCCGGCTCCGCGATCACTTCGCCCAGGGGCGCGAAAGCCGCGACGTCCAGCCCGGCTTGCAGCAGGTCCCCCGCCTCGTGCCGCGCATCGGGGGTGTCCACAATGACCGTGCCGAGCTCGGCGCAGTGGCGGCACAACGCGGGATCCAGTTCCACCATGGCAGGTCTGAATGCGCCAACCGCCGCAATGAACGCGTCGTCGCGTGGAGCGCGGCGCAGCACGATACGGGCGGCTGGCGTGCAGGTGGTCACCAGAGGGCAATCGGCCAGGTGGTCGTCGGCATGCACGGCCACGCTGGCACGCAGTCCGCGAGCACGCGCGTGATCGACAAGCGCCTGGGCGCTTGCGGCGCTGCGTGAGGCGATCCTCACTTCTTTGATCGGCAGTCCGTCGGCGAACGCGTCCAGGTGGGCCCGGCCCTGCGCGCCCGCACCCACGATCAGCAACGGGCCATGCGGGTTCGGCGCCAGGCATTGCGCCGCGAGCAGCGACACCGCTGCAGTGCGGCGCGCGGTGACAGTTGGCCCATCGAGAATCAGTATCCGCTCGCCGGTGGCGATGTCGAACACCACCACGTCGCCCTGGATCGCCGGCCGGCTCGTGCCCGCATTGCCGGGCGTGAACGTGACCAACTTGGCAATGGCGATGCGCCCATCCGAAGCCGGCATGACGAACAGGCTGGCGCCGCCAGGCAGCGGCTGCACCAGCCGTTCCGGCACGGTGACGGTTGGGTCGGCCAGCACCGCTCGAATCTCCCGCACCAGGGCGGCATAGGGCAGGCGGGCGGCGGTGTGGGGGGCGTCCAGGATTTGCATGGCGGGGTGCAGCGCGGCTTGGCCGCATGGCGCGATTTTGTCCTACAGCAGCACGCGGCAAAGACGCTGGCGCCGCGGCGTGCGGATTTCTAGTATCGGGACATTCAATCAAGGAGTCGATCCATGCTGTCCCTCATGCTCGAAAAAACGACTGGCCTGACCCGGGGAAATCTGCTGTGGATCGCCTTGTCGTTCCTGGTGGTCGCCCAGCTGGCTGCCTTCTGGATTCTGTGCAGTCAACAGGTGAAACAGGCGGAACTTCGCGTCGCCACGCTGCAGGCGCAGCGCGTCGCAGGGCATGGCAAGGCCGCTCCGGCTTTCCGCGCCGAGACTCAGTACTACGCGGCATTCCGCTGAATCTGCTGATGGAACCTTTCGCTAAGGAGTGCACCATGAACAACGCCACCACTTCTGCCCGGCTCGTCGGGTTCCACCCGGGCCAGGCCTCGATCGATGCCTCTGACCACGTCGAGACCATTGGGGCCACGCACTACTGTCCCACCTCGCTGCTTGCGGCATTCATCCTGCTCATGGCGGGGCACGGGCACTGCGTCAACAGTTCAATGATGCTGGGTGACCGCGAATACGCCCTTTGGCAACTGGCAGGCGCGCACGCGTTGGGCGATGCGGAGTTGCGTGAAGTCGCGGTCCGGTTGTTCGGCTACTTCGACTACACCCGTGCACCGGTACCGGTCGGACTACACGCTTAGCCAGCCCGTCGGGCTCGCCCTTCAGTTCTTTACACAGCGAACCGAGTAGGCCCCAACACGGGGTTGGTTCGAGTCGAGGTCGATCGTCGCTCGCATGACATGCATCCGGTACTGCTCGCCCGAGGACGCCCACCACGCTGCCGCATTCTCGTCGCTGGCTCGCGCCGAAAAGCCCGTCGAGTTGCGCACGCTGTTGTAGATGGGGCAGCGGCTGAGTGGAAGCCTCCAGGTGGGAAAGTCGTCGTCGCAATAAAAGGGGTTGGCCTGTTGCGCCCAGACCGGCTCGTCGCGTCCTTCGACGAGTCCCAATCCCGGCGGGTAGTGCTGGTCCGCCAGGCGTCGCTGCCCCGCGCCGGGTCCTTGTTGCGAAAGCGGGTGACCGCGAGATTTTCGGAAGACCAGGTCAGGCGGTCGATGACGACCGAGCGATAGGTCTTGCCGTCGACATCCACCATGGGGGTGCCGGTCGTCCCCTGCACGGCAGGAATGGGATCAGTGAACTCGCCAAGAACAAGTCCGCCACCGGTGGCTGGCCCCGGGGAAACTCCGCCGCTGCTGTTCCCGCTGCCACCAACGCCTTCGCTTCCGCCGCATGCGCCGCTCAATGCCGCCAGGAAGATGACGCCGGCTCGGACGGTCCAAGCCGCACTGCTTGTCAAAGACCAGGTCCCCATGATCCCCTCCATATTTTTTTGCAGGGCAATTATGGACTGACCAGGGACTCCGCGCCTTCCACCAGGAAGCGCACCCGCCTCACCCCCTTCCACTCGTCGGCGTCGAGCCGGAAGGCCAGCATCACCCGCGCCGGCAGCGGTTCGGTGTGGCCGAACCAGATGCCGTCGACGGGCTGGCCCTGGTGCTTCAGCTTGATCTGCAGGTGCTTGTCGGCCACCAGCCGCTGCGAAATGATTTCGACTTCCTCGCTGAAGACCGGCGGCGCAAAGCCCTGTCCCCACACCTCGTGGTGCAAGGTGTCGACCAGGTCGGGCCGGCGGTATTCAGGTGCCAGCGGCCCGTCGGTGTCCAGCCGGCGCAGCAGCGTCGCCGAGTCCAGCCACTCGCGCGACACCTGTTCCAGCGCCTGTTCGAAGACGGGCAATTGATCTTCGTCGATGGTGCAACCGGCGGCCATGGCATGCCCGCCGAATCGCAGCAGCACGTCCGGATGCCGCTTGGCGACCAGGTCGAGCGCGTCGCGCAGGTGAAACCCGGGGATCGAGCGGCCCGAGCCCTTGAGTTCATGCTCCTTGCCCGGCGCCTGGCTGGCGGCGAAGACGAAAGTGGGACGGTGCAGCTTGTCCTTGATACGGGAGGCGACGATGCCGACCACCCCTTCGTGGAAGTCCGGGTCGAACACGCAGATCGCCGCCGGCGGGTCCTCGCCCTGCTCGAACAGCGTGTCCACGATCTCCATGGCCTGGTCGCGCATACCGCCCTCGATGTCGCGGCGCTCGCGGTTGATGGCATCGAGCGCCCGCGCGAGTTCGTCGCCGCGGGCCGCGTCGTCGGTCAAGAGGCATTCGATCCCAATTGTCATGTCCGAAAGGCGCCCCGCGGCATTGATGCGCGGTCCCAGGGCGAAACCGAAGTCGAAAGTGGTGGCGACCTTCGGGTCACGCGCCGCCGCCCTGAACAGGCTTGCCAGTCCGCAAGGCATGACGCCGGCGCGGATGCGCCTGAGGCCCTGGGCCACCAGTCGCCGGTTGTTGGCGTCGAGCCGGACGACGTCCGCCACCGTGCCCAGGGCCACGAGCGGCAGCAGGGTGTCCAGCTTGGGCTGCTCGGCAACCGCCCCCGATCCGAAGACGCCGCGTTCCCGCATCTCGGCGCGCAGCGCCAGCAGCACGTAGAACATCACGCCGACCCCTGCGATCGATTTGCTCTCGAATTCGCAACCGGGCTGGTTCGGGTTCACGATCACTGCGGCAGCCGGCAACTGCGGGCCGGGAAGGTGATGATCTGTCACCAGCACCTGCAGGCCCAGCGCATTCGCCGTAGCCACGCCTTCCACGCTGGCGATGCCGTTGTCGACAGTGATCAGCACATCGGCGCCGCGCGCCTTCACCCGCTCGGCGATCGGCGAGGTGAGGCCGTAGCCGTCGACGACGCGATCCGGGACCAGGTAGTCCAGGTGCTTCGCGCCCAGCAAGCGCAGTCCCCGGACCGCCACCGCGCAGGCAGTCGCCCCGTCGCAGTCGTAGTCGGCCACGACGCACAGCTTCCTGCCCGCGGCAATGGTGTCGGCCAGCAGCACGGCGGCCTCGTGCAGACCCTTCATGCCCAGGGGGGGGAGCAGGCGCCCGAGGGCATCGTCGAGTTCTTCTTTCCCAACCACCCCGCGCGCCGCGTACAGGCGCGCCAGCAGGGGGTGGATGCCGGCCTGCTCGAGCGCCCACGCGGCGCGCGGGGGAATCTCGCGGGGGATGATCTTCATAGGGCCTCGAGCACCGCAGCCGCCTTGGTGCGCGCGAACAGGCTTTGGAACCGGCGCGTGAGCCCGCCGCCGCCGGTGCTGGACCAGGTCTGGGCGTTGCGCTCGCCGCACAGCGTCAGCGTCACCGTCCCACCGTCGTCCAGCACACTGGAAAGGCGAGCACATTCTTTTGAGTCGGCTTGCTGCCAGGCGGTGGACCAGCCGCGCCAGTCGCCCAACAAGCCCGCGTCCCGGAGGTAGTGAATGACCTGCAGTCCAGCGGGCGCCTCGAAGGCGCGAACCGCGGGCAAGGCTCCCGTTCCGCTCACCCAGAAGGAATTCACGGGCAGCACCCCGCCGCGCACTCGCTCTTCATTGACCTGATGCGTGTAGAGCAGCATCTGCATTTCCTGCTGCAGGCGGCGCAGTGGCCTGGCCTGCACCGTGCGCGGCATCCAGGGGTCGATGCGCTGGCCGACCACCCGGTCGAGCGACGCGGTCGCCAGGTCCCGGAAAGCGTCGCCATGGGCCAGCCAGAGTGTGGGCGCTTCGTATTCCAGCGTGATGCCGTCCTGTTCGAAGTATGGCTCCATCGCCGCCAGCAGCGACTGCGAATCGCCGGCGTCCAGGTGAAGTTCCTGCGGATGGCTCATCAGGACATGGTCAGTCCCCACCCGCCAGTGGCAAGGCGTGACGCGGGCCCAGGCCGCGTCGACGGTGTCGTGGCCGGCCTGCCGCACCTGCCAGGCCGCCCAGGGAATGAGGCCGTCATCCCCCGGAAGGCCGCATTCGCGGGCCAGCACCCGCTCGTGCGGCATCGATAGCGATTGGTCGTCTCCTGCGTCGGTCCGCACCAGCACCATCCTGGCCAGAAGCTTCTCAAGCTGCGGCAGCGCCAGGCCCCGCAAAGCCTGCACGCACCCCTCTGCCGTGGACGAGGCAAAGGGGATCAACATGTGGACGCTGTCTGACATGCCGCTATTCTGGGGGATGCCACAATCGGCTCAACAATAACCAGGCTCCATGCGAATCCCCTACGAATTGGTCCTGGGCTGGCGCTACACGCGTGCTGGCCGCGCCACCCGCCGCAACGGCTTCATCTCCTTCATCTCCGGCGTTTCGATGCTGGGCATCGCGCTGGGCGTGGCGGCA
>JBDSWB010000084.1:0-6509 GCA_039926915.1 Ramlibacter sp. | reverse complement strand
CTTGTTGCAGATGACGCTTCATGGGGGAACCTCCAAGAGTTGATTGAGAAGAAGCACAGGGGTTCAGCAAATGCTGTGCCACCCTCGTTTGTGCGATTTATTAGGCATTAACCCCGAATTTTGTGCGCAGCAAGGTGCCCAAAAATGGCTGAAAGTCACCGGGGCCGACATTTTTTGTCGCGGACTGGGTCTTATTTGATGCAGACCGAACGCACCTGCTTCAGGTCGGTGAGGCCCAACATGATCTTCTCCATGCCATCCATCTTCAGGGTGCGCATGCCGGTTTCGACGGCGTGCGCGAACAGTTCGGAGACACGCGCCCGCTCCTGGATCAGGCGCTTCATGTGGTCGTCGGCCACCAGAAGTTCGTGCAGGCCGAGCCGGCCCTTGTAGCCGGTCTTGTTGCATTTCTCGCAGCCGTTGGCCTTGTAGAACTTCAGGCGGCCGTCCTGGCCATAGGCCTTGAGCCAGCTCTCGTACAGCTTCCTGGCTTCACCGGCGTAATCGGCTTTCCAGGCCGAGGAATGCCGCAGTTCCTCGGAATATTCAGTGACGAAGAGCTTGACCTCGTCCGAGTCGGGAAAGTATTCGGTCTTGCAGTCACACAGCTTCTTGGCCAGGCGCTGCGCCAGGATGCCCAGCAGCGCATCGGCGAAGTTGAACGGGTCCATCCCCATGTCCAGCAGGCGGACGATGGACTCAGGCGCGGAGTTCGTGTGCAGCGTCGAAAAGACAAGGTGGCCGGTGAGCGATGCTTCCACGCCCATCGAGACGGTTTCCTTGTCGCGCGACTCGCCGACCATGATGATGTCCGGATCGGCCCGCAGGAAGGCACGCATCACTAGCGGGAAATCGATGCCCGCCTTCCTGTTGATCTGGACCTGGCGCAGGCCCTTCTGCGTGATTTCGACGGGGTCCTCCGCAGTCCAGATCTTCGTGTCCGGCGTGTTGAGAAATTTCAGGATCGAATGCAGCGTGGTGGTCTTGCCCGAACCGGTAGGGCCGCACACATAGAACAGGCCGTAGGGCTTGCTCACTGTCTTTTCCACCCGTTCCTTGTTGTGCGGTGTCAGCCCCAGCTTGTCCAGCGGAATCGGTTCGCCCGCAGCCAGGATACGCATCACGACGTCTTCCACGCCGCCGGAAGACGGGATGGTGGCGACCCGCAACTCGATGTCCAGGGGGCCGAACTTCTTGAACTTGATCTTGCCGTCCTGGGGCTTGCGCTTTTCGGAGATGTCCAGGTCGCACATGATCTTCAGCCGGGTCACGAGCGGCTGGCGGAAGTGCGAAGGCACTTCGACGTACGGCTGCAGCGAGCCGTCGATCCGGAAACGGATGCCGGTCTTGAGCTTGCCGGGCAGCGGCTCGATGTGGATGTCCGAGACTTTCTGCGTATAGGCATCGACGATGACCTTGTTGACGAACTTCACCAGTTCATTGTCTGCGGCGGCCGAGACCGCGTCGCCGTCTTCGCCGCCCTCGTCGTCGCCTGGCGCGCTCAGGTCGGCCAGCAACTCGTCGATCGAGGCGCCCGCCTCTTCGGTGCCATACAGCTGGGCCAGCGTTTCCTCGAATTCCGTTTGCGTGGTGACACGGTAGGAGAACTTGCTCTGGCGCGAGAAGACCTGCGGCACGATCCGCGAGCCGCGCACCGCCTCCGGGTCCATGCACATGACGACGAGGCCCTCGGGCGACTCCTCCAGCGGGACCCAGCCCTGCTCTTCGACGAAGTCGCGTTTGAGCGGGCCCTGCAGCGCCTCGATGCGGATGCGCCCCGCATTGAAGGGCTCATAGGGCACGCCGAAGAACTTGGACAGCGAAGGACCGATCTGCGCGGGGCGGATGTGGAAATTCGCCATCAGCACATGCTCGACCGGCTTGGCCTCTTCCCGCGCCTGCTGCACGCAGGTCTGTAACTCGTCGGCGGTGAGCACACCTGCAGACACCAGTCCGCTGTACTTCGTGGAGCGGCGCCGCTGGCTGTCGTCGGCTTTCTGCATGCGCTGGCGGATCGCGGTGGCCAGCGTCTTGCAAAGCTGGTTGGCGCCTTCCACTTCCAGGTCGCCGAAGGGCTGGTCGCTCTTGTTGTTGATCATCTGCACGACACCGTGCAACACGCCCCCGTCCAGGATGGGCACCACCAGCATCTGCTTGGTGCGGTAGCCCGAGCGCTTGTCGACTTCCTTGAGGAAGCTGAGCGTCGGGTGGATGCGCTTGAGCGCATCGTCGTCATAGACGTCCGAGATGTTCAGCATCTGCTTGCTGAACGCCACGTAGCCGGCGATGCTCTGCGCGCTGATCGGCAGCTTCAGGTCCTTGCTGACGTTCAGGCCGGTCTTGACCTTGGAGATGATGGCGGAGCGGTCCTCGTTCACCGCGTACAGCGTCAGACGGTCGGCGTTGAACAGCTTGCAGATGTCCTGACTCGCCTCGAGCATGATCTGGTCGATGTTCTCGGTCTCGTGGATCTTCGTGGAGACCTGCTGCAGCTGGCGGTAGAACAACGCCTCAAACGAGACACCCCTCTTGTCGGGCGGCAACTGCTGGGAGTCGAAGAAAGCCTGCTCCGAATCCCGTTCCGGTTTGAGCACTGCATTCATAAATCAAACTCCTGTCCTGCACGCAGCCAGCGGATGTCGTGCACCACGTTCGGCCCGAACGGCTGGGTCTGGTCGAACTTCTGGATCTCGCTCATGATCAGTTCGGTTTCGGCTGGCTTGGTGTGCGTAATATAGATCGGAAACGATTTGCCCTTGTCGATGCAGTCGAGCTCTTCCGCCAGCGCGTGGGGAGACAAATGGAGGCTGCGCCGGGCGAGGTCTTTCTCGCGGTTGCTGAAGGCCGTCTCGATGATCAGCGCCGCCACATTCATCTGGTTGATGCGGCGCCAGAAGGCTGGGTTGCGCTCGGTGTCGCCGGTGAAGATCCAGCAGCCCTTGCCTGAGGTCACAGCGTAGCCGACAGCCGGAACGGTGTGCACCGCCGGCAGCACCTCGATGGTCTTGCCGGTGATTTCGAGTGTCTGGCCGACCTGAATTTCCTCGAAGCAGATGAAAGGCGCCTCGGCGGTCGGGATGCGGCTGAAATCCGGCCAGATCACATTGTTGAACACGTGGGCCTTGAGGGCCGCGATGGTGCCGGGCAGGGCGAGAATCCGGATCGGACGCGTGAGCTGGGAGGCGATGGCGTCTACCATCAGGGGCAGCGCCGCAACGTGATCCAGGTGCGAGTGAGTCAGCAGGACATGGCCGATGCCCTTCATTTCCTCCAGCGTGAGGTCACCCACACCGGTGCCGGCATCGACCAGCACGTCGCCGTCGATGAGAAAGGACGTTGTTCGGCAATCCTTTGCGATCGCCCCCGAGCAACCCAGTACGCGCACCTTCATGTCAGCCTCCGCCGAGACGCCACGCGTGGAGCGTCGTCCACTCGGAGGTCGCCGGACGTTCGTAGGCGGGCAGGCGCATGGGTCCCCTATTTGGTTTCGAAATTTGTCGCGCCATCCCACTCGGGGTCGAAGGGCAGCAACCTCATTGAGGCTACACGCTGTGAATACATTTCGTAAAGGTATTTTTTGGCATTCATGCGCTGGAGGTTCAGCATCACCACGTCGCACTGATCCCAGTCCTGCGCCCGATAGGCCTTGAGGAACCCCGCCCAGGTCTTGATCTCTTCCTGGTAGGGTTTTTCCAGCCGTTCGGCGGGAGCCACTGGCCAGTAGATGCCCACGGCCTGCTCCTTGCCCTTCACCCGAACTCGGTCCAATTCCTGCCAGGCGAAGTCGGGCGCCTGCTTGCGGGTGGTTTCGCTGACGACGATGTCCACGCCATAGACCTTGGACAGGCCCTCCAGCCGCGACCCCAGATTGACCGAATCCCCGATCACGGTGTAGGCCAGGCGGATATTGGAGCCCATGTCCCCGACGCACATGGTGCCGGTATTCAGCCCGATCCCGATGCCGATTTCGGGTATTCCCTTGGCCCGGTGCTCCTCGTTGACCTTGCGGACGGCGCTGGCCATCTCCATCGCCGCTTTCACCGCCAGGTGCGCGTGGTTGGGAAAGTCGACCGGGGCGCCCCAGAACGCCATCACGCAGTCGCCCATGTACTTGTCGATGGTCCCGCGGTTCGACCGGATCAGGTCCGTCAGGCGGCTGAAGACGCCATTGAGCAATTCCTGGAGCTTGGTCGGCTCCATCCGTTCGGACATCTTGGTGAAGCCACGCATGTCGCAGAACATGACCGTGAGCTCTTTGCTCGCCGCTGCCATGGTGTAGCTGCCGGGGTCCTTGAGCATCTCGTCCACCAGCTCCGGCGGCACGTAGGTGCCGAACAGGTTGGCCAATTCGCGCTTGCTCCTGCTCTCCACGAAGTAGCCGTAACTCATGTTCAGCGCGAACGCGGTGAGCATCATCACCAGGGCCGTGGACAGCGGCAGCACCAGGCTCGCCCCCAGGTACAGCCAGAAGTTCAGCGCCACCACCAGTCCGATCACCACCACACTCAGCACCACGGCCCGAGGCGCCGAGAGCAGCGGGAGGGCAAAAGCCAGGGTGAGCCCGGCCAGAACGAGGATGGCGACGTCGTAACCGAGCGCGTAGTCGGGCTTGACGGGAATCCGGTTGTCCAGAAGGCCGGAGATCAGGTTGGCATGGGTTTCCACGCCCGCATACGCTTCGCCGACCGGCGTCACGCGGATATCCAGCAGCCCCGGCGCCGTGGTGCCGACCAGCACGATCTTGTCCTTGAGTGCGCCGGGCGCCAGGCGCTTGCCCACAATGTCGGTCGCCGAAACGTACTTGTAGGACCCGCCATTCACGCCGCCGGGCCCGCGAAACGGGACCAGCGCCGTCACCCCTTCGGCCACCGGGACCGACAGGGTCTTGGCGCCCAGGCGCAGCTGGATGCTGTCCAGGCCCTGGTAGTTGCGCGACACGAAGCGTTCCTGGGCGAACGCCGGCTCCACCGTGGGCAGGCCGGTCAGCATCCGGAACATAGCCAGTGCGAGCGACTCGTAGTACTGGTGGTTGTGTTCGGCGAGCAGAGGCACCGAGCGCACGACGCCATCCGTGTCGACGATGGAATTGAAGAACCCACCCATCGGCGCGGCCCGGGCCAGCAGCTCCAGGTTGGAGCCGTAACTGTTCCAGCTGGTGAACTTGATCGGGCGTCCCCGCATGGCCTCCCTTTGCATCACCGGGGCGGGCAGCACGCCGGAAGCGCGCGCTTCCTTGTCGTTGGACAGGTAGTAGCCCAGGACGACCGGGCGCTTCTGCAGCGACCGGGCGAAAGTGGCGTCGTAGTCCAGCGCGCCCTGCAACTGGTTTAGCTTTTCGACGAAGCCAGGCTGGTCCTTGAGTTCCGCCTGAGCCAGCTGGCGCAACCGCTTGAGGCCGGAGCTTTCGTCGGGCTCGGCGAACACGATGTCGAAGCCGACCATGCCGACCTTCTGGCGGTCGAACAGTTCGTCGACCAGTTCGGCCATCTTGTTGCGCGCCCACGGCCAGCGCCCGACGTCGGCCAGGCTCCTTTCATCGATGTCGACGATGACGATGCGCTCGTCCAGCGTCCTGGGCATGGTGGCCCGCAGGCGGGCATCGTAGATGATGTCGTCCAGCCGCTGCAAAACCCCGATCGGCAACGCGCCCACGGCGTGCAGCAATGCGAACACCAGCGGGATGAGGGTGACCGCGATGCGCGACCAGTGTTTGGAGAGCAAGCCCATCAGGCCCCTTTCCTAGCGTATGGTGACGCCGGCGCCACGGCGCCGGGGCGATCAGGCCTGCACAAACTGCATTTGGGTGCCGGCCAGCTCGAGCAGGTCGCCATTCTTCAGCGTCATGGGCTCGGCACCGATGGCCGCGCCATTCAGCGTGGGCTTGTTGGCTCCCTCGACATGGGCCACGACGAAACCGTGTAGACGCTTGGTGATCGCCGCAACGGCCACGCCGGGCTTGCCGATGGTGGTGACCACCTTGACCAGCGGCACTTCGCGCCCGGCCGCGGCCCCCGAGAGGACCTTGATGGCGGCGTGGATTTGGCCCAGATCGGCGGCTTGGGCCGGGGCCCCCGCTGCGGCGCCAGCTTCCCTGGGCGGCAGCGGCGGCATCACGGCGCCTGCCTTGATGATCATCGTCTTCTCGAAAGTCGGCCCTGCAACCTCGTTGATGTACTTGATCTTGTACTTGCCGATCTCCACAGTGTCGCTGTTCTGCAACAGCTGCTTCTTGACGGCCTTGCCATTGACGTAGGTCCCGTTGGTACTGTTGAGGTCTTCGAGGTAAACCTCGTTGCCCGTCATCTGGAGGACTGCATGCTCACCGCTGACGGCCAGGTTATCGATCACGATGTCGTTGTACGGCCGCCGGCCCAGTGTGGTCCGGTCCTTCGTCAACTGCACTTCCTTGATGACAACACCGTCGATCGAAACGATCATTTTCGGCATGGTCCACTCCTGTCTGTATAACTCGTTATAGCAAAACTAATACCAAAGGCTATTTTCCCAGC
>JBDSWB010000083.1:0-8972 GCA_039926915.1 Ramlibacter sp. | reverse complement strand
TGGACCGCACCGGAATGAACCCCATCACGCCACGCTTTCGCGATGCGCAGGGATGAATCAAAATTCACCGCCGTAGAATTGCCCTGGCCCTGTCGCCATCCAAGCGGCAAGGAGGACCTGCCCTGCCAAGACACTTCAGGCGTTGACGCGCCGCGCGACGGCCCGCAGACACATCGAGGAGAGCCCCATGAAGACGAGCTTCAGTTCCATCCAGACTTTCGCCGCGGCGCTGTGTTCCGCGCTGGTGGCGGCTTGCGGCACCGGCGACGACCCGACAGTGCCCGTCGATTCGCGCAATGCGACGTACACCTCCTATGCTACCAATGGGGAAAGGTTCACGCTGAAGCTGGATTTCGACAGTCGCCACTTTGCCTTCCAGAACGCCGCGCCGGGCTCGCCTGTCCTGGAAGGAACATTCGGTATCGACGCGGTGGCCGGCACCTTGCTCTTTCCGGTGCAGTCGGGCGCAGGCAAGACGGCGCGCTTTCGGCAACTGGATGGGCTGGTCGCCGGCAACTACAACTTCAATGGCGTCGTACGCCCGTTCGTCGGCGCTCGCACCTTCGCGCAGAACTTCCAGGATGCGGCAGGCGTTTACAACAACCTGTCCGTGAGCGAGACCCTGGGGGGCCAGGCCGATACCGCCATCCAGGCTTCGCGTATCGACGGTGACGGCAGGCTGAAGGTCTGCATCGACGCCACGATCTACACCATCGACAAGTGCCCCTCGGGATCGGTGCACAGCTACACCCTGACGATTTCGGGCGACCTGTTCACCGCAGCGCCGGGCGCGCCGGGTGAATCGACCTTCAGCTTCCGGGTCGCGCGCGCGGGCGGCGAGAAGGTGTTCCTGATGGCCGACATCGCCGCGATCGGAACACGGAATTTCCGCGTTGGCGTCGCCGAGGCAGCCGGCTTTCGCTCCGGCGCCGACTGGGGCGGCACGGTACAGGGCGCCTGGGCGCGCGCCGACTACTCGGCGCTCAATTACAGCAGCGAAGGCGTCGCGGTCGGTGGCTCGGCAACCAATTACAGCGGTTCGCTGGCGGTCCTGGGGGCCGGTGCGCCGCAGGGCCTCCGCTCGTACGACGCCGGCAAGGCCTATGTCATGCAGAACGCGCAGCTCACGGTGCTGGCGGGCACGAGCAAGGGCGATTCCGCGGGGTTCATGCAGATCGGGATGCGGTAGGCCATCGCGCGCCAGGAATTGAAAGGGTTTGGCAAAGTGCGCACCTTCATCCTCGAACCGGGTAGAAGGGGTGCTGGCTCGCCAAAGGAACCATCGTGATCGCAATCTGGAAGTTCCCTCGAAAGTTACTGGTCATCGCCGTCATCGGCCTCGTCGTGGCCTGCAGCTGGATTCCTTCCATCCAGGCGCTCGCGGCTGAACAGACAGACGCGGGCCTCAAGCGGGCGCTCGTCACTTTTGCTTCCGCGCGCGCTTTCAACGCCCTGATTTCCGTGCTGCAGGGCACCGAGGTGGTCTTGCATCCCCTCGGGTTCGGCGTGACGCTGGCGCCGGGCCAGGTGCTGGACCCCATCAACGACCTGGTGGAGCAATTCGCCACGCTGATGCTGGTGGCCAGCGTGGCCTTCGGCATCCAGAAGGCCTTGCTGGCGATCGGCTCGCACTGGGTGGTGTCGGTTGCGGTGACCGCATTTGCGCTGGCCTGGGCCGTGCTGTACTTCCAGGACAGGGCAACTGCCCGTGTGGCGCGGGTGCTGGCCGTGCTGTTGATGATCCGCTTTGCCATCCCCGTGGTCACCATCGGCGGCGACTTCCTGTTTCGGCACTTTCTGGCGCAGGACTACGTGACCAGCCAGCAGTCGATCGACGAGGCCTCGCGAGAAGTGGAAAAGCAAGCGGCGCAAACGCCTGCTGCAGAGGCCCCGCAGGGGCTGTTCGACAGGTTCAAGGCAGGCGTGACGGCCCCTGTCACCGATTTGAAGTTGCGCTACGAATCGATCAAGGCCACGGTGGAGAAGTTGCCTGAACGACTCGTCAAGATGATCGTGGTCTTCTTGCTGCAGACGCTGGTCATCCCGCTGCTGCTGCTGTGGCTGCTCTACAGCCTGCTGATGGGCCTGGTGTGGACGCGGGGAACGCGCACCGATGTTTCGCCGCTGTCGGAGGGTTCACGGTCCCCGTGACATCGACGACGATTCCGTAGCCGCCATCGGCGCAGTCGCTAGGCCTGTTTCAGCAGCAGCTTGAGGTCGGCGACCAGCGGCGCAGCGCCGCTGCCGTAACGCGTGTAGAGGCGCAGGTGTCCTTGCGTGTCGTAAACATAGCTCGCGGCGGAGTGGTCCATGGTGTAACTGGTGGGCGTCTTGCCGTCCACCTTCCGGTAGTAAACCTTGTATTCCTTCGCCATGGCGGCGAGTTGCTCGGGCGTGCCTCGCAACGCCAGGAAAGTCGGGTCAAAATTCGCCATGTACCCCTTGAGGACCTCAGGCGTGTCCCGGTCCGGGTCCACCGTGACGAACAGGCCTTGGAGCTTGTCGCCGTCGGCGCCCAGCAGCTTCTTCGCCTGCGCCAGCTCGGTCATCGAGGTGGGGCAAACATCGGGACACTGCGTGTAGCCGAAGAACATCACCACCAGCTTGCCGCGAAAATCCTTCAGGCTGCGCTGCTGGCCGTTGTGGTCGGCCAGATGGAAATCCTTGGCGTAGTCGGCGCCAGTCAGGTCGACTGACGCAAACTGGGGCTTGGATTCCGAACAGGCTGCGAGAAAGCCCCCGACGGCCACCGTCAAGAGGCTGCAGGAGATGGTGCGGGTGGCATGGCGACGGTTCATGGGTCAGACGATGTAGTGGTCCACCAAAAGCGCCGCGAACAGCAGGCTGAGATGAATGAGTGAGAAACGGAAAGTGCGGCGCGCGAGCGCGTCCGAGTACTCGCGCCAAAGCCAGAAGCCATACAGCGAGAAGCCAACGCTCAACACCACCGCGGCGGCGAGGTAGAGCCACGAGCTCATGCCATAAACGAACGGCATGAGGCATGCAGCGAACAGCACCAGCGTGTACAGGAAGATCTGCAGCCGGGTGAATTCGTTGCCGTGCGTGACGGGCAGCATCGGCAGGCCCGACTTGCGATAGTCCTCCACGCGGTACAAGGCGAGGGCCCAGAAGTGCGGCGGCGTCCACAGGAAGATGATCAGAAAGAGGATCAGCGCTTCGGGGCCGACGTCGCCGGTCATCGCCGCCCAACCGAGCACCGGCGGCATGGCGCCCGACGCGCCTCCGATCACGATGTTCTGCGGCGTGAGCGGCTTGAGGATCACCGTGTAGATCACCGCGTAGCCGACAAAGGTGGCGAAAGTCAGCCACATGGTCAACGGGTTGACGCGGAAGTAGAGTAATACCGAGCCAAGCGTGCAGAGCACCGCCGCGAACAACAGCGTCTGCCAGTCGCTCAGTTCGCCCTTCGCCGTGGCGCGCCATGATGTGCGCCGCATCTTGGCATCGATGCCTTTTTCGACCAGGCAATTGAAGACGGCTGCCGCGCCGGCCACCAGCCAGATGCCCAGACAGGCCTGAGCGGCCAGCGACAGGTCGGCCGGCGTCGGCACGCCCGGCACCGCCAGCACCATGCCGATCAGCGCACAGAACACGATGAGCTGGATGACGCGCGGCTTGGTGAGCGCGTGGAACTGCTTCAGGCGCGTCATGGCGCCGGCCGTCGCGACCTGCGAGTTAGCGACGCTCATGCCGGGAACCTCCGCACGCCGGCCAGCGACACTTGCACCACAGCGGCGGTCCCGCGGCTTTCGCACAGCGCCCAGGTCAGGACCACGACCAGCGCCGCGGCGCCCGCCGTGTGAGAAACAGCGGCAACGATCGGCCAGCCCAGCACGACGTTGGAGAGGCCTGTGGCGAATTGCCACAACGCCAGTCCGGCGATCCATCGGCCTTGCCGGTGCAGCGCACTGCCGCGCAGGCGCCATGCCGTGAATCCCAGCCCCGCGAATACCACCCATGCCATCAGCCGGTGCGCGTAGTGGATCGCCGTGAGCGCGGCGAAGCTGATGTGTTCGCCACTGCCCGTCATTCCCAGTTCACGCCATAGCTCAAAGCCTTGGCGCGCATCCATCGGCGGCCACCAGCTGTTCTGGCAGGCAGGAAAGTCGCTGCAGGCAAGCACGGCATAGTTGGTGCTGACCCAGCCGCCCAGCGCCACCTGCAACCACAGCAACCCATAAGCGACCGAAAGCCAGGCAACAACGCGTGGCTGCAACGCAATCGCGGGACCACTTCCATGGGCATGCGAATACGCCACCGCCTGCCGGCACAACAGCGCAAGCAGGACCAAGCCCCCCAGCAGGTGGAGCGTCACTATGGCGGGAAACAGCTTCATGGTCACGGTCAGCGCACCGAATGCGCCCTGCAGGCAGACCCACACCAGCGTGGCCGTGGGCCACCAGGGGCTGACCGCCGCGCCGCGCTTTCGCTGCAGCCAGGTCGCCGCGGCCAGCGTAACAATGAGAACGCCGACGCCGGTGGCCAGGTAGCGGTGAATCATTTCGACCCAGGCCTTGCCGTGGGTCACGGGGCCGGTGGGCATGGCGGCCTGCGCCTTGCTGATCTCGGCTTGTGCGCCGCCCGGGCTGGCGTTGCCATAGCAGCCGGGCCAGTCCGGGCAACCCAGGCCCGAGTCCGTGAGGCGCGTGAAGGCTCCGAACAGAACCAGGTCGAAGGTGAGGAACAGCGTCAGCAGCGTGAGGGCCTGCAGGCGTCGGGCCGGCGAAGACTTCTTGTTGCGCAGCCAGACCCAGGCCAGCGGGCCAAGCGCCACCACCACGCCCATCAGCATAAGGCGCAGCGCGGGGGCCAGATCGAGCAGGGGCTGCGTTTGCATCGCTAAGGCACCGATCGGCCCGGCTGGTCCCAGGAGGCGGAGGCGCGCAGAAGGCGCTCGATGTCGCGCTTGGCCTTGGCGGCGCTGTCCAGGTCGAGCCCGGCGGGAAACCGCATCATCCAGTTGCCCATTGGGTCCACGACATAGAGGTGCTCAGACAACTGGTGGCCGGACGCCGGGGACAGCCACCGGGCCAGCTCCGCGCCGTCGATGCTCAACACCGTGGCACTCAACAACGCCGGACGCAGCACGTCCCGCACCGGTGCGCCGTCCGGTACCAGCCAGACCCAGTCAACCCGGTCTTTGTCCTTGCCCAGGCCCTCGCGCAGCTGGCGCTGGAGGTAGAGGTGTCTCTCGCACGCGGCGTCGCACGCGCCGCCGGCGACGCTGACCAGCAGCCATTGGCCCTTGAGCGAGCTCAGCGTGACGGCACGGCCATCGGGCGCGCGCACTGCCGCGGAGGGCAAGGGACGTTGCGGTTCGATGAGCTCGCCGTAATTGCGCCGCGCGTCGGGCCGGATCAGGTAGTAGGTGAAGTACGAGGCGATCACCGGCGCCGCGCAGACCAGCAACACGACCAGCATCTTGCGGCGGCCGCGCGCGGTGCGTTGAGCGTCGTCGGCCAGCGCTTCCTGCGGCACCGGGAGCGTGTGGACCGTCAGGCCCAGCGGCTCGTCAAGCATGCGTGGACTTTCGGCGCGGGGCGATGAACTGGAACCAGACATAGAGGATTGCGATCAGGGAACTCAAGGCCCACCATTGGAAGGCATAGCCATAATGTTTTTCGACGCCGCTCGTCACTTGCGGCCATTCGCGCAGCAGCCCTTCCGAGGGCGGCCCCGCCTGTTGCACGGCCAGGTCGAGCAGGTCGAGCCCCGTCTCCAACCGAAAAGCGGCCACGTCCAGATTTTGCCGGATGCGTCCGGGAGCCGCACCGGCGAACTCGTATAGCTTCGCGGGAGGCGGGGCCATGCGGCCGCGCACTTCGACCGGTCCCGAAGGCGTCGCCACTGCGGGCAGTTTTTGCCGGTCCTCAAAGTTGCGCTGGACCCAGCCGCGCTCGACCAGCACCGCCCGGGCGGTGCCTTCGAGCCTCAGCGGCGTCACCACATAGAAGCCGGGCTTGCTCTGCATCTGCCGATTGTCGAGGTACACGGTGTGCTCCGCGACCCAGGTGCCGCGCAGGCGCACCGGCCGGTGCATCCTTTCCGCCGGGTTGGGTGCCGCGACGATTGCGCGCTCGTCGAGCGGCACCATGGCCTTGCGCTGGTCGACAGCGGCCTGCAGCCGCAGCTTGTCGCCGGCTCGGCCCAACTGCCAGGCGCCCAGCGCGAGCGTGGCGGCGAGCCCGGCGGCCGCCGCGAGCGTGACCAGCCAGAACCTGCGCGACCGGGGACCGGTCACGGGATAATCGCCTGCATGAAATACCTCGTCCTGCTGGCGTTCGTCGCCATCATCGGCAGCCTCGGATCGGCGCTGTTCTTCATGATGCGGGACGGCCGCGACGGCAAGCCCAAGACAAGCAACATGGCGCGCGCGCTCGCGTTCCGCGTGGGCTTGTCGATCCTGCTGTTCGTCTGCATTCTGCTCGCGTGGAAGTTCGGCTACATCCAGCCGACGGGAATTCCGCTCGCCAAATGAATCGGGCCGCAACTGCGGCCCTTCGTGGCTGTTGATCTCATGAGAGAGCGCCGGGCCGCCCCAAGCTTTATCACTCGTCAACCACTCTGAAATTTCGCTGACGAAATTTCAGAGTGCTACAACCAGTACACCAGGGTGTACAGGCCCAGCCACACCACGTCCACGAAGTGCCAGTACCAGGCAGCGCCCTCGAAGCCGAAGTGGCGATCCGGTGTGAAGTGGCCCTTCATCAGGCGCAGGGTGATGAACAGCAGCATCAGCATGCCGACCAGCACGTGGAAGCCGTGAAAACCGGTCAACATGAAGAAGGTCGAGCCGTACGCGCCCGAGGTGAGCTTGAGGTTCAGCTCGGAGTAGGCATGAAAGTACTCGTAGCCCTGCACGCCGACGAAAGTGGCGCCCAGCAGCACCGTCATCCACATGAAAGCGATGGTGCGCCCGCGATGGCCTTCGCGCAGGGCATGGTGGGCAATGGTGACGGTGACCCCGGAAGAGAGCAGCAGCGCGGTGTTGATGGTCGGCAGCCAGAAGGGCGTCATCACCTGGAAGGGCTCGATGATGTCGGCCGGCGAAGCGGTGGCGCCCGGCGCCAGTGTCGGCCACACGGCCTTGAAGTCAGGCCAGAGCAGCGCGTTATCCAGGCCCCCGAGCGCCGGCACAGAGTGCGCGCGCATCCACCACAGCGCCGTGAAGAAGGCGCCGAAGAACATGACCTCGGAGAAGATGAACCAGCTCATGCTCCAGCGGAACGACAAATCAACCTTGTGGCCATAGGACCCCGCTTCGCTTTCGCCGATGGCGTCGCGGAACCACTGAAACAGCACGCCGAACAGCCAGAGAAAGCCGAACAGCAGCAGGTACTCGCCCCAGCCGTTGCCGTTGATCCACTGGGCGGCTCCAAAAATGATCCAGAACAGCCCGAAGGCCGCGAAAGCCGGGTGGCGCGAGGGCGGGGGCACGAAGTAGTGCGGCGTGGTTCCGTGTGCGCTTGTACTCATCTCAACTCCTAGATTCCCGAATACTTGTCAAACTCACTTCACGACCCAGTTGACCAGGACAATCAGGCCGATCACGAAGAGGGCCACGCCCGCGAGGGCGACGGCGATCACGTGGAAAGGCTTGACCTGGCCGCGGTCCTCCTGGAATTCGCTGTTCTTGCGGATGCCGACGAACGACCAGCCGACGGCGCGGATCGTGCCCAGCAGCGAGCCCTGGCGTGGCGTGACGGCCGGTGTATGGGCGCTCACGTGCGAGCCCCCGTGCCGACCGGCGCGGCGGCCGAGGGTGCCGGCGGCGTCTTGCCCCCGACTTCGAAGAAGGTATAGGACAGCGTGATGGTCGTCACGTCCCTGGACAGGCGCGGATCGATCACGAACGCTACCGGCCACTGTTTCTTTTCGCCCGGCTCCAGCGTGTACTGCTGGAAGCAGAAGCATTCGACCTTGTTGAAGTGGGCCGCGGCCTGGTGCGGTGCATAGCTGGGGATGGCCTGCGCCGACATGCGGCGGTCCTGCACGTTCTGGAACTCGTACATCACCGTGGCCAGCTCGCCCGGGTGTACCTGCAGCGAGCTGCTGGCGGGCTTGAACTTCCAGGGTCCGCGCACGTTGGCGTCGAACTCCACGGTGATCGTGCGGCTGGTGTCGACCTGGGTGTTTAGATTGACATTGGCGCCGGCCGTACCGCTGCCGGGTACCTGGCGTTCCGACAGGGACAGGATGTTGATGCCCGTCACTTCGCAGATGTGCTTGTAGATTGGGATGAGCGCGTAGCCGAAGGCGAACATGCCGGTGGCGACGATCGCCAGCTTGCCCAGCATCTTCAGGTTGTCGCTGCGTATTGCCATGCTGCGCCTTCAGTGACCCAGGAGGGTCATCTTGACGAAGAAGCCAATGAAGAACACGGCCACGATGGACGCCAGGATCAGCGCCATCCGCAGGTTGTTCTTCTTCTGTTCCGGAGAAAGCGCCATCATTGCCGGTGTTCAGTGGTTCTCGGGCTGGACGCGGGCATCCAGGATCCTGGTCGCGGTCGGGTCCAGCCGGGGCGGGATTTCGAAGGTGTGAAAGGGCGCCGGCGATGGAATTTCCCATTCCAGGCCCTCGGCGCCTTTGCCGTCGGGATCGTTCCAGGGGCGCTGTGGTGCCACGGCGCCCTTGCCCCGCATCATCGGCAGCACGACGAAGAAGAAGAAATACACCTGCGCGAAGCCGAAGCCGAATGCGCCGACCGACGCAACCGCGTTGAAGTCCCAGAACTGCATGGGGTAGTCGGCATAGCGGCGCGGCATGCCCGCCAGGCCCAGGAAGTGCATCGGGAAGAACGTGACGTTGAAAAAGATCAGGCTGGCCCAGAAATGGATCTTGCCGCGTGCTTCGTTGTACATGACGCCGGTCCACTTGGGCGCCCAGTAGTAGAAGCCCGCGAACATGGCGTAGAGCGAACCGGCCACCAGCACGTAGTGGAAGTGCGC
>JBDSWB010000082.1:0-9203 GCA_039926915.1 Ramlibacter sp. | reverse complement strand
GCTGTTCCATTCGTCACATGAAAATGGTCACTCGTTCTTCCATTGCCCTCGTCGCCTTGACCCTGCCGGCGACAGCCGTGCTGGCCCATGTCTCGCTCCAAGAGCCGCGCGCCGAAACCGGCAGCACCTACCGGGCCGTGTTGCGCGTCGGCCATGGATGCGACGGTTCCGCGACGCGCGCGCTCACCGTTCAGGTTCCCGCAGGCTTTGCCGCTGTCAAGCCGGCGCCAAAACCCGGCTGGGACCTCGCCGTGAAAGGCCCGGTGGTCACCTGGACGGCATCCGGCAAGCCGGCCATGCTCCCCGACGGCATGCGCGGCGAGTTCGTCCTGGGTGGCACCGTTCCCGCCGCAGCGGGGCCGCTTTGGTTCAAGGTGCTGCAGGTGTGCGAGCAGGGCAGCATCGACTGGTCGCAGGTGCCCTCGCAAGGCCTGTCGACGGCCGGGATGAAGTCGCCCGCGGCACTGCTGGAAGTCATGGCCCCGCGCGATCTGGCGCAGGCCCGCCTGCTGCCGAAGGTGGAAGGCGCCTGGGTGCGCAGCGCGGTGCCAGGCCAGCAGGGAACGGGCGCCTTCATGAAACTCACGGCGAAGGAAGCGATGCAGCTGGTGGGCATCGCGACGCCGGTGGCCGGGACGGCCGAGGTGCACGAAATGAAAATGGAAGGCGACATCATGAAGATGCGCGCCGTGGACAAGCTCGATTTGCCGGCCGGCCGGTCGGTCGAACTCAGGCCCGGCGGCTACCACCTGATGCTCCAGGACCTGAAACAGCCGCTGGCCGCGGGGGGTACCGTGCCCCTGACGCTGACTTTCCGCGACGCCAAGGGGGCGCAAAGCAAACTGGAGCTGAACGTGCCGGTGGCGACCCAGGGGCCCGGTACCCCCGCGGGCGGACCGACCGGCGGGCACAAACATTGACCGGGCGGCGTCGCCGCAGGGGGCCGCTTGGAGTAAGCTGTAGCTATAAAGTCAACCCTATCGGAGCAGCGATGAGCGACAACCAGAATTTCGGTTTCGGCAAATTTGTCCCGGGCTTCGATTTTCTCCAGAACCTTGCCAAGGGTGCGTCGCAGACGTTGCCCCAGATGCCCAACCTGTCCAACTGGGTGGCGCCCACATTGAATCTGGAAGAGCTGGAAAAGCGGATCGGAGAACTCAAGGCAGTTCACTTCTGGCTGGACCAGAATTCAAAAGCCCTGGGCGCCACGATCCAGGCCCTTGAAGTGCAGAAGATGACCCTGGCCACGCTCAAGGGGATGAACTTCAACATGGGTGACGTTGCGAACGCTCTCAAGCTCAAAGCGGCGGACACCCTGTTCAGCGGGGTGCAGAAGGTGAGCGAAACAGCCGCCGGCACCGCCAGGACGATCTCCAACTCGGCCGCCGGGGCCGCGGCCAAGCGCAAGTCCACGCGCATACGTGGCAAAGCCGCGACCGCGCCGGCGACCGGCGTCGTCGATCCGATGCAATGGTGGGGCGCGCTCACGCAGCAGTTCCAGCAGATTGCCGCGTCCGCCATGAAGGACGCAGCAACGCAGACCGCGGTGGACACGGCCAAGAGTATGGCGACCGGCGTGGCCAAGGAGGCGATAAAGACGGCCACCGGCATGGCCAAGGCCGCCAACAGCTCGATGGCCGGCGGCGTTCGCAAGGCAGCCGCCAAGCGCGGGGCCCGCAAGACGGCCCGCTGATCCTGGCCCGCGCCGTGAAGCTCTTTCCGTTCGGCCACGCAACCCACCCGCAATGGCAGATGGCGGCGGGGCTGGTGCTGGCGCAGCTGCGAGCGCAGCTGGCGCTGCCCGACTATGCGCACGCGCCGACGCTGGGGCTGCTCTACATCACGGACCACTATGCGCGCGCGGCACAGGACATCCTGGACCACCTCGGCGCCGAACTGCCTGAGATCACCGATTGGTCGGGCACGGTGGGTATCGGCATCGCATCCTCCAACGTTGAATACTTCGACGAGCCCGCCCTCGCGTTGATGCTGTGTGAGCTGCCGCCTGACCAGTACCGCGTGTTCTCCGGCGTTGCTCCATTGGCCAGCGGCGACAGCATGGGCTTCGATGCGCACACGGCGCTGGTGCACGCCGATGCCGGCACGCCCGACGTCGCCGAGCTGATCGCCGAGATGGCCGCGCGCACCGCCACGGGCTACCTGTTCGGCGGGCTGGCTTCCGGCCGCATCGGGGCCTTGCAATTCGCTGTGGGTGGAAATGGCAACATCAAGGGCCAGGGCGCGGCAGGCGGCGTGTTTCGCGGCGGGCTGTCGGGCGTTGCGTTCGGTGAGGGCATCTCGCTGGTGTCGCGGGTGACCCAGGGCTGCCAGCCGATCGCCGCGCAGCGCATCATCACCGCCGCCGAGGACAACGTGATCACGGAACTCGACGGCGAGCCCGCGCTTGACGTGCTGCTGCAGGATACGGACATCTCACTTGACCAGCCCGAGGAAGCCATGGCGGCCTTGCGCGCCACACTGGTGGGGCTGACCGAGCCGGGCAGCGATGCGGTCGGCCGGACCGGGAATTTCGGCGCTGACGTGGTGGTGCGGCACATCATCGGGCTGGACCCGGCGCGCCGCGGCGTCGCTGTCGCGGACCGGGTGGCGCCCGGCATGCGGATGGCGTTCTGCCGGCGCGATGTGCAGGCGGCACGTGCCGACCTGGTTCGCATCTGCGCCGAGATCCGCGAAGAACTCGAACCCGAAGAAATGCCGGTGACGGTGGCGACCGCGCTGGCAGCGCCGACGGCCCAGGCGGCGCCGAGCCCCGAGCGCCGCATCGCCGGCGCCATTTACATCAGCTGCGCCGGCCGCGGCGGCCCGCACTTCGGCGGCCCCAGCGCGGAGTTGCAGATTGTGCGGCGGGCCCTGGGGGACGTGCCGCTGGTGGGATTCTTCGCCGGCGGCGAAATTGCCCGCCATCACCTGTATGGCTACACGGGTGTCCTGACGGTGTTCTCCTAGCCATGGCGCCCACCCCTTCCAATCGGTTGCCCGGCATCTGGAACGGTGTCCGCTGGGCCATGCAGCCCGGCGTCCAGGGGGGCGGCACCTCGCGCGCGCGCCTCGTGTGGCGCGCACTGCGGGCCACCCTCGGTCACCGAAAGGCGCTGCGGCGCTGGATGGCCGTTGTGTTCGAGCAGCATGCGCGCGGTATCGTGAAGGATCTGCCGGGCGAGTACCTGCGGGCCGTGCGGCCCTATGTGCATCGCGGAATCGGCGTCCAGGAGCGGGTGACTCAGTTGATCGACCATGCCGACTGGATGGAAACGGCCTTCCAGGCCGAGGCTTTCGAGCAGCTCGCCTGCGGCAAGCCGCTGGTGCTGGCCGAACTCACGGCGCCGCGCGGTTACGACTTCATGCGACTTCAGCTGCAGCAGGCGCCGCCGCAAAGCCCGGAAGGCGAGCTGTTGCTCACGCTCAGCCTCCAGCGGTCGGCCGATGTCCAGCACCGGTCGCAGCCGGTGGATGCGGCCGTGCTCGCGTTCAGCCGCTTCCGTGTCGATACGGTCTCGTGCCTGGTCATCGGCGGGGTACGCGGCCAGCGCCACCCGGTGTTGCGTTTGAGCCCGATGGAGCTGAACCAGGCCATGCAGGGATGGAAGCCTTCGGTCCTGATCGTCCGCGTGGCCCAAGAGCTGGCGCGCCACTGGAATCTGCACCTGGTCGGGCTCAACCCGGTCGCGCACCGGCTGCACGGCTGGTCCTACCAATGGAACGGGCGCTTGAGGGAATCGGCGCAGCGCATCTACGCCAGCTACGACGCGCTGTGGGAGCACTTCGACGCGCGGCCCGGGCCCCCGGGCTGGATGATGGTGCCCGTCACTTCCGATGAGAAGCTCGCGGCAACGGCGCTGTCGCCGGAAAAGCGCGCGCGCCAAACCCGCCGGGCCGACTACTGGATCCGAACCCGCAACCTGCTGCGCCTGCAGTTCCGGCAATTGCTGCAGCGTCCCGGGCTCGAGGCGCGCATTTCTCGCATCACCGAAAGCGTCGAGCACGATAGCCTGGACGAAGATGAAGAGGAGCGGCTGTACCAGCGGGCGGGCTTCCGGCGCAGCGCGGACCTGGTGGCGGCGCATGTGCTGCACACCGGTCCGGCCAGCCTGCAGTGAACTGGGCCCCCACGCTCGGAACTGAGTGTCCTCGCTGCCCCCCGAGGGGGCGTAACCTGCCTCGGGGCGGCCCAGCGGCAGGTTGGCGCCGCCTCAGCGGCGCAGTGCAGTGAACGCCGCGAACTCCCAGCTGCGCATGGCCAGCAGCAAGGTGTAGCCCTCGCGCTCCTTGTCGGGCAGCTTCTGGTCGGCCTGATGTTGCTGAGCGAAGTCCTGCGCCACCCGCTGCATGCGCTCCTGGAACGAAGGCGCCAATGCGCGGCTGATCGAACCGTGGACCAGCAGCACGCCCTCGCCGGCGCCGTCGAACCCGCCGGAAAAATAATCCAGCAGCGCGTTTTCACGGAAGTAGTTCATCACCGGCCCGTGGGGGCGCCAGCGAAACGCCTTGGCGAGTTTAAGGCGGTAGCGATTGAGCGGGCGCAGCTCGATGATGCCGACGCGATCAAGTTGCGCGAAGTACTTGATGCACTCTGCCTCGCTCAACCGGTAGTAGTTGGTGATCTGGTCCAGCGTCCACTGGCTCAGCACGCAGATGGCGCACAGCAGCAGCTTCTTGTCGGCGACCACCGCCTTTTCCTGTTCCTGGGTCAGTTCCTTGAGCAGCGGCTGGGCGTCGGCGACGCGGCGCGCCAGCTCGGCGAAATCGAGCTTGAGCGCGCGGCAGATCGCGTCGATGCGCGACAGCGGCATGTCGCCTTTGGCCAGCATGCGCTTGACGCTCGATTCGGCCATGCCCAGCGCATCCGCGAGGCCCGCATAGGTCATCTGCGCGGCCTTGAGTTCCTTCTTCAGTGCGAGGACGAGATCGGCGGTGGTGCTCATGGAAGGGGTATCGCGAGCCGATACCTGAAGGTTCGGGTGAAGGCAATGTATCGCAAGTCGCTACAGAATTCCTCCACAACCCGGACACTGGCCGCACCGATGACACATGGAGCAGCGATGCAGTTGAACATTTGTAAATCAGAGCGCGTGCTCATGGCGTCCTGCCTGGGCTTGCTGGCCCTGGCCTTGTTTGGCCCAGTTTTGAGTCAGTCCGGGCGATACCACGACTTCGCGGATCACCGCGTGTTGTGGGGTTTGCCCTTCGCCATGGACGTGCTGTCGAACCTTCCCTTTGCCCTGGCCGGCCTCGCAGGCGCCGCCTGCCTGTTCGCTGCGCCGGCCCGCGGTCTCAGCGACGTTGAGCGCGCGATTGCCGCAGTGTTTTTCGCGGCTCTGGCGCTGGCGCCGCCGGCGATCCTCGCTGCGCCCGGCTCGGGCAACGTCCTGCCTTGGGGTACGTTCCAGTTCGGCGGAATGGGGGTCGTGCTCTGGATGGCCACGCGGGCGCCGTGCCGGGTCGCCCTGGACATCCGGTGGGGCCTGGTGATGGCGATCTATGGGGCGGCCAAGCTGTTCGAGATGAACGATGCTGCGATCTTCCATTGGACAGGGCATCTGGTCTCGGGCCATACGCTCAAACACGCGGTGGCCGCTTTCGCCGCCTGGCCCGTCATCTCGGCGATTGGTGCCCTTCGCAATTCAAGGCAGAATGCCGCAGCCATGGCCAGAACAACAGCAGCAGCGACCCACCGGTCGGGCGCTGCATGAAGTCGCAAGAGAGGAGGTCCGCATGAGTACCGCCACGATCGAAGCGCCGTCCGCGGTCGACGCACACGGCCACCCGAACCAGTTCGCGTTGCTTCGGCAGCGCCGCTTCGCGCCGTTTTTCTGGACCCAGTTCTCGGGCGCGGCCAACGACAACCTGTTCAAGTTCGCTTTCACCGTGATGGTCACCTACCAGCTGCAGATCAGTTGGCTGCCGCCCGCGATGGCGGGCCTGGCGATCGGCGCGTTGTTCATCCTGCCGTTCCTGCTGTTTTCCGCCACCAGCGGCCAACTCACCGACAAGTACGACAAGACGCGGGTGATCCAGCTGGTGAAGTCACTGGAGATCGCCATCATGCTGCTGGCGGCCTGGGGCTTCTGGGCAGCCAGCGTGCCGGTGCTGCTGGCTTGCGTGTTCCTGATGGGGCTGCACTCCACGCTGTTCGGCCCTGTGAAGTTCGCTTACCTCCCGCAGCACCTGAACGAGCGCGAGCTCACCGGCGGCAACGGCATGGTGGAGATGGGCACGTTCGTCGCCATCTTGCTGGGGCAGGTGGCCGGCGGCCTCTTGGTGGCTGTGCCTGATGTCGGGCGGCACTACGTGGCCTTCGCCTGCATCGGCCTTGCGCTGCTCGGGCGCCTGACGGCGCAGTTTGTGCCGCCTTCGCCTTCGACCGATCCCGGTTTGCGCATCAACTGGAACCCGGTCAGCGAAACGCTGCGCAACCTCAGGCTCGCGCACGGCAACCTGGTGGTGTTCCGCTCGCTGCTGGGCATCAGCTGGATGTGGTTCTTCGGCGCGGTGTTCCTCAGCCAGTTCCCCAGCTTCGCCAAGGAAGTGCTGCATGGCAACGAACAGGTGGCCTCGCTGCTGCTGGTGGTGTTCTCGGTCGGCATCGCGATCGGCTCGTTGCTGTGCGAAGTGCTGTCGCGCCGGCATGTGGAGATCGGCCTGGTGCCGCTCGGCGCGATCGGCATGAGCGTCTTCGCGGTCGACTTGTACTTCGCGTCCCGCGCGCTTCCGCCCGCGGCAGCGCTGACGCTCGGCCAGTTCATGGCGCAGTCGGCGCACTGGCGTGTGATGGCCGATATGGCGTTGCTCAGCCTCTTCGCCGGCCTGTACAGCGTGCCGATGTACGCGCTGATCCAGCTGCGCAGCCAGCCGACTCACCGCGCCCGCATCATCGCGGCCAACAACATCCTCAACGCGCTGTTCATGATCGCCAGTTCGGTGATCGCCGGGCTGCTCCTCAAGTTCGATGTGAGCATCCCTGAGATTTTCCTGCTGGTGGGCCTGGCCAACGCGGTGGTGGCGTTCTACATCTTCATGCTGGTGCCCGAGTACCTGCTGCGTTTCGTGGCCTGGGTCGCGTCGCGCTTCGTGTATCGCTTCAAGGTGAAAGGCGACGAGAACATCCCGGTGCAGGGGCCGGCGATCCTGGCGTGCAACCACGTGAGCTTCGTCGACGCGGTGCTGCTGATGGCGGCCAGTCCCAGGCCGATCTACTTCGTCATGGATCACCGCATCTTCAAGGTGCCGGTACTTGGCTGGCTGTTCAAGCTGGCCAAGGCCATCCCGATTGCGCCGCGCAAGGAAGACCCGGCGGCTTACGAAGCCGCCTTCGAGGCTGCGGCCCAGGTGCTGCGCGAAGGCGACCTGCTGGCGATCTTCCCTGAGGGCGGCATCACGACGGACGGCAACCTCCAGGAGTTCAAGGGCGGCATCATGAAGATCCTGGAACGCGAGCCGGTGCCGGTCATCCCGATGGCGCTTACCAACCTCTGGGGCTCGTACTTCAGCCGCATCGAAAGGGGCGGCGCCATGGTGCGGCCGTTCCGGCGTGGGCTGTTCAATCCGGTGGGACTGAACGTGGGCGCTGCGATGCCGCCCGCTCAGGTTCATCCGGACGCCCTGCGGACCCAGGTCGCCGCCTTGCTGGCTGCCTGAAAGTATCGGCCGGAGATACCCTCAGCGCCGCCGGGGCGCCTTCCTGCCGAAACCCGCCCGGCTTGGGCAGATTCGGCGGCCAATGTGGCCTTCGACGACCATCCGGACCCCAAACGCTTCAGCGATCGCATCGAGACCGTCACCGTCGATTCCGTGTTCGCCTGGCTGCAGCGTTCAGGGCTGGGTGCGGCGCCGGTGAGCCTGCGGCTGCAATGAATCCTGTGCGAGACAACAAGGCGCGCAAGCGCCTCGCAGTGCTAGACGCCGCGCGCGCGGTCTGAAGTGAACCGCTGAACCAAGCCCCCAAACGCGCCCGCATCCAGCGACTCGCGGATCTCGCGCATCAGGTTCAGGTAGTAGTGGAGGTTGTGGATGCTGGCCAGCATCGGCGCCAGCATCTCGCCGCAGCGCTCGATGTGGTGCAGGTAGGCTCGGGAGAATCCGCCGGTGACGGTGCCGTCGGGCGCGGTGGTGCCCTTGCACGCATAGCAGGTGCAGGTTTCGTCCAGCGGGCGCTCGTCGGTGCGATGCCGCGCGTTGCGGATCTTCAGGTCACCGAAGCGCGTGAACAGGTGGCCGTTGCGCGCGTTGCGGGTGGGCATGACGCAATCGAACATGTCGACACCCTGCGACACGCCTTCGACCAGATCCTCGGGCGTGCCGACGCCCATCAGGTAGCGCGGCTTGCCGGCCGGCAAACGGTGCGGCGTATGCGCCATGATCCGCAGCATTTCCTCCTTGGGCTCGCCCACGCTGACGCCGCCGACGGCGTAGCCGGGCAAATCTGTCTCCACCAGAGCCGCGAGCGATTCCTCCCGCAGGTGCTCGAACATCCCACCCTGCACGATGCCGAACAGCGCATTGGGATTGGCGAGCCGCGCGAATTCGGTCTTGCAGCGCGCGGCCCAGCGCAAGCTGAGTTCCATGGAGACGCGCGCCTCGGACTCGGTGGTGATGTGGCCCTGCGTGTCGTACGGCGTGCACTCGTCGAACTGCATGACGATGTCGCTGTTCAGCAGCGTCTGGATCTGCATCGAAATCTCGGGCGTGAGGAACAGCCGGTCGCCGTTCACGGGCGACGCGAACTTCACGCCTTCTTCGCTGATCTTGCGCATGGCCCCCAGGCTCCACACCTGGAAGCCGCCTGAGTCGGTGAGGATGGGCCTGTGCCATTGCTCGAAGCGGTGCAGGCCGCCGAACTGCTGGAGCACGTCCAGGCCCGGCCGCATCCACAGGTGAATGGTGTTGCCCAGGATGATCTGCGCACCCATCTCCTCCAGCGAGCGCGGCGTCACCCCCTTGACGGTGCCATAGGTGCCAACCGGCATGAAGATCGGCGTTTCCACCACGCCATGGTTCAGCGTCAGGCGGCCGCGGCGGGCGTGGCCATTGGTCTTGAGCAGTTCGAATTTCAGCATCCGTGTCGAGGCGATTGTCTTTTCGGGGTCACCGCGGAACCGGCTTTGCCGGGCCGCTGGTGACGCCCCCTTGAGGGGGAGGCGACCGGAGGTCGCTTCGCGGGTGTGCATATTTTTCCAGCAGCATCG
>JBDSWB010000081.1:0-6082 GCA_039926915.1 Ramlibacter sp. | reverse complement strand
CCATCGGAATGGCCGCCGGTGCGTCCGGTATCGGCTTGCCGCCCGCGTTTTGCTGGTCGGACTGGCAATGCGCAGCGCACAGGTTCTGCTGCGCGGCATCCATCGCGGCGTGGCCGACTTCGTGATTTGCCAAGCCGGTCAGCTCAGCGCCGGCCATGCTGACAGCGGCCGCGGATGCCCTGGCACCATTCATCCACGCGCTTGGCGCGCCTGCGCACGCGTATGCGGCCACCGCCATCTGGGCGAATAGCATGACGCCAATGAGGAGGCGGGCGATAAATCGCCTGACGCGGCGCGGAATTGCCATGGTGCTTTTGTTCCGGCGGTGCAATGAAAAGTTCCGGAGACGAGAAATCCTAGCACAAAGCCGCAGGTCGGCGAGTCTGGCGCGGACGTTGCGGAGCGCTGCGCCGGCTTCACAAATGGTGCCGCGCAAGGTCGACGACATCCAGACCCGATTGCAGGCCGCGCGCGGCGGCCAGTGATTCTGGATTTCTGGGTCGAATGTTGCGTGTCGTGCAAGGAGATAGGCCCTTTCACCTTCAGCGATGCGATCCCAACGCCCGCGTCACCGCCATCCGTGCCTGCGGTGACGGCTACCGGGTCACGACGGCAGATGGCCAGACCGAGGTGTTCTGGGAGTTCAACCTGCGCTTCAAGACCGACGGCAGCTCGTCCGGGCCGGCGCCGCGACGCCCGATGCTCATTGGGGGCGGAATGCAGGAAGACCGGGCCTTCGTGGTCTTTTCCCGCTTCGAGGAAATCGCCGAAATGGTGCGGCGCCAATGCGCGGCTGCGCCTGATGATGCGACCGGGACTCGGCGCCGATGCGATAGCAATCTATCAGGCGCGCTGCGCGGCGTGCCACGGCGCTCGGCTTGAGGGCCAGCCGAACTGGCGCGAGCGCGACGCTGCAGGACTGCGCCCAGACCTGCGCTCTGACGGCGGCGGCCTTGGCCCGCGACGGCCAGCACGCGGGGGCGATCTGCGCACTGTGCGAGAAAATCTGCCAGGCCTGCGCCGATCAATGCGCCAAGCACAAGATGGACCACTGCCAGGAGTGCGCTGCCGCCTGCACGCGGTGTGCCGACGGCAGCTTCGCGATCGCTGACCCCGGGAGGTGGACTCAGGATTTCGCATGCCTGCGCCCCCAGAATGCCCAGCCCCGAACTCGCGCTGGCCGAGGCCGCCGCATCAGCAGATACACCGCCGGAATCACGAACATCGACAGCAGCGGCGCTGTGATCATTCCCCCCACCATGGGGGCGGCGATGCGCTGCATCACTTCGGACCCGGTGCCCGTGCCCCACATGATCGGAAAGAGGCCCCCCAGGATGACCGCCACGGTCATGGCCTTGGGTCGCACGCGCAACACCGCGCCCTCACGGATGGCATCCAGCAGGTCGTCGAGGCCGGTCTTTCCCTCTTCCACGCGTTCGTTCCAGGCGTTCTTGAGGTACAGCAGCATGATGACGCCGAACTCCGCCGACACGCCGGCCAACGCGATGAAGCCCACCGCCCCGGCCACCGACAGGTTGTAGGCAAGCAGATACAGCAGCCAGATGCCCCCCACCAGTGCAAATGGAAGGGTCGCCATGATGAGCACGGCTTCCCCGATGCGGCCAAACGTCAGGTACAGCAGCACGAAGATGATCAGCAGCGTGAACGGCACAACGACCTTGAGCTTGGCGGTCGCGCGTTCAAGAAATTCAAACTGCCCGGACCAGGACACCGAGTAGCCTGCCGGCATCTTCACGTGCTCGGCCACGGCGCGCTGCATGTCCTGCACGGCCGAACGCAGGTCACGCCCGCGGATGTCAACGTAGACCCAGCCCGAGAGCCGGGCGTTTTCACTGCGCAGCATGGGTGGGCCGTCGGTGATCCGGATGTCGGCGACGTCGCCAAGCACGAGGCGGGTACCGCGCTCGGTCACGATCGGAAGCGCGCGCAGTTTTTCCAATGAATCGCGAATCTCGCGCGGGTAGCGCACGCTGATCGGGAAGCGCTGCAGGCCTTCGACGGTCTCGCCGACGTTTTCGCCACCGACCGCCGAGGTGATGACGGACTGCACGTCGGCGATGTTCATGCCGAAGCGCGCAGCCGCCTCGCGGCGGATGTTGACGTCCACGTAGCGGCCGCCTGTCAGGCGTTCGGCCAGGGCGCTGGTGACACCCGGAACGTCCTTCAACACGCGCTCGATCTCGGCCGTCGCCTTGTCGATCTCCGCCAGGTCGGTGCCCGCGACTTTGACGCCGACCGGGCTCTTAATCCCCGTGGCCAGCATGTCGATGCGATTGCGAATCGGCGGCACCCAGATGTTGGACAGGCCGGGCACCTTCACGATCCGGTCCAGCTCCTCGACCAACTTGTCGGTGGTGAGCCCAGTGCGCCACTGGTCGCGCGGCTTGAACTGGATGGTGGTTTCGAACATTTCCAGCGGCGCCGGGTCGGTGGCCGATTCCGCGCGTCCCGCTTTGCCGTACACGCTTGCGACCTCGGGAACGGTCTTGATCAGGCGGTCGGTCTGTTGTAGCAGTTCGGCGGCTTTGCCCGCCGACAGCCCGGGCAGCGCGGACGGCATGTAGAGCAGGTCACCTTCATCCAGCCGAGGCATGAATTCGCCGCCGATCTGCTGCAGCGGCCAAAGGCTGGTTGCGAGGATCACGGCTGCGACAGCCAAGGTGAGTTTCGGCGACCGCAACACCGCGTCGAGCAGAGGCCGATAGATGGCGATCAGGAACCGGTTCAAGGGATTGGCGGCTTCGCTCGGAATCCGGCCCCGGATCAGGTAGCCCATC
Source organism: Ramlibacter sp. (assembly GCA_039926915.1). Lineage (GTDB taxonomy): Bacteria > Pseudomonadota > Gammaproteobacteria > Burkholderiales > Burkholderiaceae_C > Ramlibacter. The sequence continues at coordinate 3,284 of JBDSWB010000081.1, read as the reverse complement.
AGTACCGGGATGAGGGTCACTGAGAGCCCCGCAGCAGCGGCCATGGCATAAGTCTTGGTGAATGCCAGTGGCGAGAACAGCCGGCCCTCCTGCGCTTCCAGCGTGAACACTGGAATGAACGACAGCGTGATGATCAGGAGCGAGAAGAAAAGCGCCGGTCCGACCTCGGCCGCCGCCTCGCCGACCACTCGCCAGCGCGCGTCGCCTTCCAGCTCTTTGCCGGGATGATCGTGCGTCCAGCGCTCCAGGTGCTTGTGTGCGTTCTCGATCATCACCACGGCTGCATCCACCATGGCGCCGATGGCGATCGCGATGCCGCCGAGCGACATGATGTTGGCGTTGACCCCCTGGTAATACATGACGATGAAGGCCGCCAGGATGCCCAGGGGGAGCGAGACGATCGCCACCAGCGCCGAGCGCAGGTGAAACAGAAAGACGAAGCAGACCAGTGCCACCACCAGAAACTCTTCCAGCAGTTTACCTTTCAAGTTGTCAATGGCCCGCTCGATCAGGCTGGAGCGGTCGTAGACCGGAACGATCTCCACCCCCTTGGGCAGGCTGGCCTGCAGACTCTGCAGCTTGACCTTCACGGCCGCAATGGCTTCGAGCGCGTTCTTGCCCGAGCGCATGACAATCACGCCGCCGACCGCCTCCCCCTGCCCGTCCAGTTCGCCGATGCCCCGGCGCATCTCCGGCCCGATCTGGACGCGGGCGACGTCGCCCAGCCGGACCGACACGCCGGCCGGTGTTGTCATCAGCGGCACTTGGCGAAAATCGTCCAAGCTTTGCAGGTAGCCCGAGGCCCGCACCATGTATTCCGCCTCGCCCAATTCCAGCACCGAGCCGCCGCTTTCCTGGTTGGCCTTTCGCAAGGCATCGATCACCTTGGCGTGTGGGATCGCATAGGCAGCCAGCTTGTCGGGGTCGAGCACCACCTGGTACTGACGAACCATGCCGCCGACTGAAGCGACCTCCGCAACATTCGGCACGGACTTGAGCTCGTACTTCATGAACCAGTCCTGCAAGGCGCGCAGTTGCCCGGCGTCGTGCGTGCCGCCGCGGTCGACCAGCGCGTATTGGTAGATCCAGCCTACGCCGGTCGCATCCGGGCCTAGCAGTGGCTTGGCCCCTGCCGGCAGACGAGCCTGGACCTGGTTCAGGTATTCCAGCACTCGCGATCGGGCCCAGTACAGATCAGTGCCGTCGTCGAACAGCACGTATACGAACGAGTCGCCGAAAAACGAGTAGCCGCGCACGGTCTTGGCACCCGGCACTGACAGCATGGTCGTAGTGAGCGGATAGGTCACCTGGTTCTCGACGATGCGCGGTGCCTGGCCCGGATAGGTGGTGCGTATGATCACCTGCACGTCCGACAGATCGGGCAATGCATCCAGCGGCGTCTTCATCAAGGAGAACACCCCCCAGGCCCCGATGCCCAGGGTGGCAAGCAGCACGAGGAAGCGATTGACGATCGACCAGCGGATCAGACGGGCGATCATTTTTTGCTCCCTGACGCCTGCGCCTGTGCCGGGGCAACCAGAGGCGACACGCGCGTGAGTTGCGGCAGCCCTTCCTTGTCCATGAAGAACTCGAAACCGATGCGGTCGCCCGCCTCCAGATTGCGCGGCAACGCGCTGGGCGGTGGCAACTTGAAGTCCATGGTCATGGGCCCCCACTTGAGCGATGGGATGGGGCCGTGCGACAACGTCAGCGCCTCGCGGCCGATGGCTTCGATCCTGGCTTCGCCCTCGTGCTTCGGTTCCGCCGCAGAAGTGGGCGCGGCCGTTGACGGTTTGGTGGTGTCGTTCAGCCGCGCTTCAACGCCCTTGAGGCTGGCCTCCGAGTCGATCAGGAACTGGGAGGAGACCACCACGCGCTGCCCCGCTTGCAGCCCCTGCTTGATTTCAGTCTGGCCGCCGCTTTCAATGCCCGCCAGCACCTCCACCGGCCTGAACCGGCCCTCGGCCTCGGCCAGCATGACCACGGTGCGTTTGCCGGTTTGAATCACCGCTTCGGTGGGAATCAGAATCGACTTTTGCGGCTGCACGTCCATGAACTGCATGGAGACGAACATGCCGGGAACGAGCTGACCACGCGGATTGGCCAGCTCGACCCGCGCCTTCAAAGTGCGGGTTGTGGCGTTGACATCGGGCACCAGGGCTTGCACCCGTCCCTCGAAAGACACGCCCGGCGCGGCCGGGGTTTGTGCACTCACCTTGGCTCCCGGTCGCAGCAGCGCCGCCTGGCTCTCCGGCACTTCGGCATTGGCCCAGACCGTCGCGAAGCCATTGATGCGAAACAGCGTCGCACCTGGCATGACGGTCATGCCCTCGCGCACGGCCACCTCGGTCACCAGGCCAGCCGTCGGCGCTGTGATGGCGATCCGGGCGTCGGGCTTGCCGGTGGCCTCGACCCGCCTGATTTGCTCATCGCTCATGCCCGCTTGACGCATGCGGGCACGCGCGCCAGCCACCAACGGGCCGAGTTCCTCGCCGCGCATGCGCCGCACGGACAGGAATTCCTCTTGCGCGGCCACCCAATCCGGCACGTACATCTCGGCCAGTACCTGCCCCTTTGCCACCCGGTCCAGTGTCGCGCGCACCTGAAGGCGCTCCACGAAGCCAGTTGCCCGCGCCTGAACGACGGCCTGGTCACGCTCGTTGAAGGCGATGCTTCCCACGGCGGCGAGTTGGGGCGACAGCACCCCCTCGCTCACCAGCGCGGTGCGAACGCCCAGGTTCTGCTGGATGCGCGGGCTCACCGTCACCTTGCCTTGGTCGGCGTCGCCCTCCGAGTAGACCGGCACCAGCATCATGTCCATGAACGGCGACTTCGCCGGCCTGTCGAACTTGTTGCCTGGCACCATGGGGTCGTGGTAGTACAGAACCTTGCGGCCGGTTGCGGGATCCGTGTCTCCCGCCTTGAGTCCCGATGCGATGTGGCGGCGGGTCGCCTCCTCGCCTTGCGCAATGCTTTGCGGGACAGAAGGCTGCGGCGTGCCGCCCGCCGGGCTGGCAGGTACCGCAGTGTCGGGACCGCCGGCATTTGTCGGTATGCCGGCCATTCCCCGGTTCATGCCCAGCGAATAGAGGCCATAGCCGCCGAGACCCAGAAGTGCGGCTGCCACTGCGCCCGCGATGATCATTTTCTTGTTCACGAATGTTCCTTGGTCGAGGCGGCCGCGCCCGTGCCGGCAATGAGGTAATTCAGCTGGACCCACAGCCGGGCGGTTTCCATTTCCAGTGCCAGGACCTGCATCCGGGCATCGATCTCGTCCCGGCGTG
>JBDSWB010000080.1:0-6431 GCA_039926915.1 Ramlibacter sp. | reverse complement strand
ACGCCTTGGGCCATCTCGGTCAGCCAGTCGACCAGCTTGCCTTTGCCCTCGTCACCCCATTGGGTGCCGACCACGACCACATTGCGGCCCTTTGTCTTCGTCATTGCAGTTTCCGGAGATTTGATGTTTCAGTACCCGCGAAGGCGCTTCGGGGGAGTGTTCATAGTGCCTTGACGACCCAGCGGCCGGCGGCGGCCGCGAGCTCGCGGTCGCACAGGAATTCATCCACTTCGCTCTCGTGGCCCGGCAGCACGCAAACCACGGTTTCGCCCCGGCCGCGCAGCGCCGCGATGGCCTGCCTAAGCTCCGCCGCCTCAGGTGTGCCATCCATCCAGGGGGCGCGGATCGCGGCCTTCAGGGGACGGTCCGCAGCGACGGCAACGAGTTCCTTGATGTCAAGGCTGAAGCCCACGGCAGGTCGGTTCCGGCCGAAGACTGCCCCAACCTCATCGTAGCGGCCGCCGCGCACCAGCGCGTCGGTCGCGCCGGGTGTGTAGATCGCAAAGCGCGCGCCGCTGTAATAGGCGTAGCCGCGCAGGTCGGCCAGATCGAAGCTGACCTGGGCGCCCTCCAGGTGCCCAGCCAGCCATTTCAGGTTGTCCAGCGCATCCCGCAAGGCTGTGCTGCCGGGGAGCACCCTTTCGGCTTCCGCCAGCACCTTCTCGTCGCCGTACAGCGAAACCAGCGCCAGCAGCCCTTCGCGTACCGCGACGGGGAAGTTGCGTGTCAACTGCGTCAGTTCGCTCGCGTCTTTCGCGGCCAGGGCGCCGTGGACGCGGGCCAGCGCGGCGCCGTCGACCGGCACGCCGCCCAGCAACGAGCGCACGATGCGGACGTCGGCCATGTCCACGGTCAGGTCGCACACCTGGGTCGCCTTGAGGCAGTCCAGCGCCAGCAGCAATGCTTCGAGGTCGGCTTCCAGTCCGGCGTGGCCATAGATCTCCGCCCCGAACTGCAGCGGCTCGCGCGTCGCGTGCGGCCGGTCGGGCCGGGTGTGAAGGACCGGGCCGCAGTAACACAGGCGCGCGACACCCTGGCGATTGAGCAGGTGGGCATCGATGCGGGCCACCTGGGGTGTGGTGTCAGCCCGCAGGCCCATCATGCGGCCCGAGAGCTGGTCCACCAGCTTGAACGTCTGCAGGTCCAGCGCTTCCCCGGTGCCAGTGAGCAGCGACTCCAGGTGCTCCAGCAGCGGAGGCATCACGAGTTCGTAACCGTAGCCCCGCGCTGTGTCGAGAAGTTCGCGTCGGAGTTCCTCGATGTGCCGCGCCTCGGAGGGCAATACATCGGCGATGTGATCCGGCAGGACCCAGGCGGACATGATTTTCGGGGGCTGTTAAAAACGGTATTTTACAGGCTTGGTCACCCTGAAATTCGCCCTGGCAATTCCTAGAGAATCAACCAGAGCAGCCCCAGGCCGATGAGGATGCTGCACAGCCCGAAGAAGCGCAACTGTCCGTCATGCAGCTCGAGCAGCCGCTGGAACGTGCGGCGCCAGCCGCCGGGCGACAGGAAGGGGAACAGGCCCTCGAGCACCAGCACCAGGGCCAGTGCCGCCCAGAAGATATCGCCGTCCAACCCGGGCCGGCCTATTTCTTCGCCGGCGCAGCGGCGGCACCGCTGCCGCGGAAGGCCTTGAAGAATTCCGAGCCCGACGGGTCGACCACCATCACATCACCCTTCTTGTTGAAGCTCGCCTTGTAGGCCTCAAGGCTGCGGTAGAACTGGGCGAACTGCGCGTCGCGGCCGAAACCTTCGGCATAGATGGCAGCGGCCTGCGCGTCGCCCTCGCCCTTGATCTTCTGCGCTTCGCGGTAGGCGTTGGCGACGGTCACTTCGCGCTGGCGATCGGCGTCGGCGCGGATCTTCTCGCCTTCGGCGGCGCCGGTCGAGCGCAGCTCGTTGGCCACCCGCTTTCGCTCGGCCTCCATGCGGCGGTAGACCGATTCGGTGATGGCCTCCACGTAGTCGACGCGGGTGATGCGCACATCGATCACGTCCACACCCCAGTGCTTCGCTTTGTCCGGGCCTTTGACCACTTCCAGCACTTCACGCTTGACGTCTGACATCAGCTGCTCGCGCCTGAGCGACAGCAGGTCCTTCACCGTCCGGCGGTTGATCTCTTCCTGGAAGGCGTTGCGCACCACCCGGTTCAGCTGGTTGGCGCCGGTAGCCTCGTCAAGCCCGACATTGCGGATGTACTGCTGCGGATCGGTGATGCGCCAGCGCACGTACCAATCGATCACCATGCGCTGCTTTTCCAGGGTCAGCATGGGCTCGGTATCCGGGCTGTCCAGCGTGAGCAGGCGCTTGTCGATGTAAGTCACGTTCTGGAAGGGCGGCGGCAGCTTGAAGTTCAGTCCCGGCTCGGTGATCACTTCCTTGATCTGGCCCAGCGCATAGACCACGCCGAACTGGCGCTGGTCGACGACGAAGAGCATGGAGCTGAGGAGCGCCAAGGCCACCAGGGCCGAGGTGATGAAAAATCCGATTCTGTTCATATCAGTGTCTGCCTCCGCAGAGCGGCCTCAAGGAGGCTGGCGCCCCCTCAGGGGGCAGCGAACGTTTTTGAGCGTGGGGGGTCGACATTTCTTCAGCGCGTTTCGCGCTCGCGCGTACGCGAGTTGTCACGGGTGCGCGCGTCCGCGGGCAAGCCGGCCGGCGCTGCGGGTGTCGCAGCCGCGCCCGTCGCGGCAGCCGGCGCCTCGGCGACGCCGGCAGCGGCCACCTGCTGGAGGATCTTATCCAGCGGCAGGTACAGCAGGTTGGACCCCTGGCGCGACTCGATCATCACCTTGGTGACGCTGCTGTAGACCTGTTGCATCGCATCGATGTACATGCGGTCGCGGGTCACCTGCGGCGCTCGCTGGTACTCGGCCAGCACCGACTTGAAGCGCTGGGCATCACCCTGGGCCTGCGCGACCACGCGGGCCTTGTACGCATCGGATTCTTCCTTCAGTCGCGCCGCGGCACCGACTGCGCGAGGTATCACGTCGTTGGCATAAGCCTGGGCCTCGTTCTTGGCACGTTCGCGCTCCTGACCGGCCTTGAGCACGTCGTCGAACGCGGCCTGCACTTGCTCCGGAGGACGAACGCCGCCTTGCTGCAGGTTGATGCCCACCACTTCGATGCCCACCTTGTAGCGGTCCAGGATGGTCTGCATCAGCGTGCGCACGCGGGGTGCGATCTGGTCCCGCTCCTCGGCCAGCGCCGAGTCCATCTTCATCTTGCCGACGGTTTCCCGCACGGCTGTTTCCGCGGCCTGCACCACGGCTTCGGATGGGTTCTTGCTCTCGAACAGGTAAGCACGCGCATCGTTCAGCCGGTACTGCACGGCGAACTTGATCTCGACGATGTTCTCGTCCTCGGTCAGCATGGCCGACTCACGCAGGCCCGTGGCCTTGACCACGTTGTCGCGCCCGACATCCACCGAACGTATCTGCGTGACGAAGACCAGTTCATGGCGTTGGATCGGGTAAGGCAAGCGCCAATTGAAGCCTGCTCCCACCGTCGACTTGTAGCGGCCGAACTGGGTGATCACGGCCTGCTGGCCTTCCTGCACGATAAAGAATCCGGTACCCAGCCAGATCAGGACCACCACCGCCGCGACGAGACCGGCGCCGATGCCGGCACTCTTCATATCAGGCTGGAAATTGCCACCGCCCCCGCCGAAGCCACCGCCGTTGCTGTCCGGACGGCGACCTTTTCCGCCGAACAATCCACCCAGCTTACGGTTGAAGTCGCGCCACAGTTCGTCCAGGTCCGGCGGGCCCTGGTTCGGGCCGCGGCCGTTGCCTTCAGGCTTCTGCGGGTCGGGCCGATTGTTCTCAGCCTGTTTCTCGTCACCTCCCCGCCCCCAGCGCGGATCGTTCAGGTTGAACATGCCCCTGATCCGGCCTTTCAGCCTTGACCAACGCAGGCTGCGTAAATGGAGGTTCATGCGCTTGGTTCTCTTTTTAGTTGCATCCGCATTGTGCCCAATCAGGCGGGGGTGTCCTGCAATTCAGGGTTATTGCGCAGGGACATGTCCTGGCGATTGCGCTGGCTCAATTCTTCTGCCAATTGGCGGCGCAGCTCCGGCAACCCGGCGGCGGTGCGGGCGCTGACGAAGATCCGGGGCACAGGGACGCCGTCCAGATCGAACCGGTCGCTGGACTGGGGCGGCCGCCGGGCCGGGTCGACGGCGTCCAGCTTGTTAAAAACCAGCACTTGCGGCACTTCCCCGGCGCCGATCTCCTGCAACACGCGCTGGACTTCGGCGATCTGCTCGGGATGGTTCGGGTTGGCCGCATCCACCACGTGCAACAAAAGGTCGGCGTCACAGGCTTCCTGCAGCGTGGCTTGGAACGCGTCGATCAAGCCATGCGGCAGGTCGCGGATGAATCCCACGGTGTCGGACAGAGACACCGAACGGCCCACCGCATCGGTGCTGCCCTCCGGCGGCGCCAGGTAGAGCTGGCGGGTCGTTGTGTCCAGGGTCGCGAACAGTTGGTCCGCCGTATAGGCTCGCGCCTTCACCAGCGCATTGAACAGCGTGGACTTTCCGGCGTTGGTGTACCCCACCAGCGAGATATTGAAGGCACCGCGGCGCTCGCGCTGCCGGCGCTGGGTGTGCCGCTGCTTTTTCACCTTTTCCAGGCGTTCGCGGGTGCGCTTGATCGAATCCCCGATCATCCGGCGGTCGAGCTCGATCTGCTTTTCACCCGGGCCGCCGCGCACACCTGCACCGCCGGTCTGGCGTTCCAGGTGGGACCAACGGCGAACCAGCCGGGTGCTGACGTATTGCAGGCGGGCCAGTTCGACCTGCAGCTTGCCCTCATGGCTGCGGGCGCGTTGCCCGAAGATCTCCAGGATGAGCAAGGTGCGGTCGTTGACCGGGAGCTCCAGGTTGCGCTCCAGGTTGCGCTGCTGGGCCGGGCTCAGCGACTGGTCGAAAAGGATTTCAGTGGCACCGGTTTCGGCCGCCAGTGCCTTGATCTCGTCGGCCTTGCCTTTGCCGATGAACAGAGCGGCATCAGGCGCCTTGCGCTTGCAGGCGATGCGCGCCACCGGCGTCAGGCCGGCAGTCTGCGCGAGCAGCCCCAGCTCTTCGAGCTCGGCGTCGAAATGGGGCAATCCCAAGTCCACGCCCACAAGGATAGTAGGGGCGGCCGGGCGTTCGGGAGTGACGGACAAACTCAAGACCAGGGTTCAGGCGGGCAGGGTCACTGGAGAACCGCAACCCCGCGCGAACTGCCCTGGCACCGCGTGCGAAGCTTTCAAGCGGCGCCGGCTTCGGTGCTCTCGGCCGTGGTGAAATTCACGGCGCGGCCGGGCACGATGGTGGAGATGGCGTGCTTGTACACCATCTGGGTCACGGTGTTGCGCAGCAGTACAACGTACTGGTCGAAAGACTCAATCTGGCCTTGCAGCTTGATCCCGTTGACGAGGTAGATCGACACCGGAACATGCTCGCGACGCAAGGTGTTGAGAAACGGATCTTGTAGTAATTGCCCTTTGTTGCTCACGATATTCTCCGTGTTCCGAGGGTCGGAAATGTTGTTGGAAACTGCACCTTACCACAGCGATAAAGGCGCGCAAGTAGGTCAAAGTCGATACCCATTCCAGCTGGGTGCGCTTTTTGCTTCTTCAAGTGCGAGCGCGCGCAAAAGGGCGGGCGCCGGTGTGGCGCGAACCTAGTCCTTGTCCGCGTAAGGATTGCTGGACGTCTTCATTTCGATGCGCAAAGGCGTGCCCACCAGCTTGAATTCCTGCCTGAACCGCCCCTCCAGGAACCGCTTGTAGGCATCGGTCACATGCTCGAGAGAATTGCCGTGCACGATGATGACGGGAGGGTTCATGCCCCCCTGGTGGGCGTAGCGCAGCTTGGGCCGGTACATCCCGGCGCGCTTGGGCGACTGAAACTGCACCGCCTCCAGAAGCAGCCGCGTCAGGATCGGAGTGGGCATCTTGATCATCGCCGAGCGGTGCGCGTTGCCGATGGCAGTCCAGATCGGTCCAAGCCCCTGCCGCTTGATGGCCGACATGAAATGCAGTGGCGCAAACTTCAGGAAAGCCAGTCGGGTTTCGATTTGCCGCTGCAGTTGCTCGCGCTGGTATTCATCCACGGCATCCCATTTGTTCACAGCCAGCACGACGGCGCGGCCGCTTTCGAGGATGTAACCCGCGATATGGGCGTCCTGGTCGGTCACGCCCTGGGTTGCATCGAGCAGCAGCAGCACGACGTTGGCGGATTCGATCGCCTGCAAGGTCTTCACGACCGAGAACTTCTCGATCGCCTCGAACACCTTGCCTTTGCGGCGCAGCCCGGCCGTGTCGATGAGTTCGAACTTCTGGCCACCCCGCTCGAACGGCACAGAGATCGCGTCCCGCGTGGTGCCCGGCAAGTCGAAGGCCACGAGGCGCTCCTCCCCCAGCCAGGTGTTGATCAA
>JBDSWB010000079.1:0-4619 GCA_039926915.1 Ramlibacter sp. | reverse complement strand
TAGAGGAACATGCCGTTGAACGGCACGCCGCTGGCCAGCGCCAGCAGCAGGAAGCGCGGATTGGCGCCGAGCTGCCAATACCCCTGCATCAGGTTGCGCACGTTGAACGGCTGGCGTTGCGAAACGTGCAGCGTCTCGGGCAGGAGGCGCATGTTGGCCACCCAGAGCACCACGCCTACGCCCGTCAGGAACCAGAAAATGCTGTGCCAGCCAGCATGCACGAACAACCAACCGCCGATGATCGGCGCGATCGCCGGCGCAACGCCGAAGTAGATCGTGACCTGGCTCATCACCTGCTGGGCCCGGGCGGGCGGGAACATGTCGCGGATCACCGCGCGTGACACGACGATGCCGGCGCCGGTGGACAGGCCCTGCAACCCGCGGAAGAACACGAGTTGCCCGATGGTCTGCGACAGCGCGCAGCCCGCCGATGCGAGCGTGAACATCGCAATGCCCCACAACACCACGGGCCGGCGGCCAAAACTGTCGGCCAGCGCGCCGTGGAACAGGTTCATGAACGCGAAGCCGAACAGGTAGGCCGAGAACGTCTGCTGCATCTCGACCGGTGTCGCGTTCAGGGCTTGTGCGATACCCGAGAACGCGGGGATGTAGGTGTCGATCGAGAACGGCCCCAGCATGCCAAGCAGGGCGAGCAGGGCGGCCAGGGCCCACTGCGGAGCGCGCCAGAGTTTGTCGGCATCGGGATTCACGAGTGGGGGAGTCTACCGGGCCGGGCGAAACAGGGCGGCCGCACGGGTAATCCGCGCAGCCATCGGCCTTGCTGCAATAATCCTTGCTCGAAAACGATGAAGAAGCGGAGGTCATGTTGTTCGATTGGCTAAACACCAGGAACGCGTCCGACTTTGGTGGCGAGCTCGCGAAGCTCCTCATGGAGCAGGTCCCGCTCAACATTGCCACTGGCGAAACATCGAAGCTCAATTCGAAGTCCAATTACGCCAAGGAGAAGTTGCAGAAGCGGATCAGGCAGTTCAAGCAGGCTGAAGTGCTGAACCTGTTCAAGACGTCGAAGCTGCTGAACAGCTTCAAGTGGACGCTCAAGGATGCGGGGTACAGCGCGCCCTTCATCGAAAGCTTCTCGGCCTGGGTGTTCATCACCCTGCGCGACCAGAATTTCTGATCGCGTTGCTGGCCAGGCAAGGTGCTTCAATGTTCACCTGCGTCGGCTTGACCGAGTGAATTGCCGGCGACGAGGCGGACTATGTCCGGATCTCTGTCCACATGGCCGGCGCCCCGGACACGATGGCGCGGCTGCGCGCTTTGCTATGCTGCCGGTGTGCACAGCAGCCACGACGCCTACCAGGACATCCGCGACGCGATCCGCGGTTTGGTCGCGCAACTTCCGGTCGACTACTTCCGCCGTGTCGATGAGCAAAAGGCGTACCCCGAAGCGTTTGTCGATGCGCTGACGAAGGCCGGTTGGCTCGCGGCCCTGGTGCCGCAGGAATACGGCGGCTCGGGCCTCGGGTTGGCCGAAGCCTCGGTCATCATGGAAGAGATCAACCGCTGCGGCGGTAACGCCGGCGCCTGCCACGGTCAGATGTACAACATGAACACGCTGCTGCGCCACGGCTCGAACGCGCAGAAGGAGCGCTACATGCCCCGCATCGCCACCGGCGAGCTGAGGCTGCAGTCAATGGCCGTCACCGAGCCCACCACCGGCACCGACACGACCCGGCTCAAGACGACGGCGGTGAAGAAGGGCGACCGCTACGTCGTCAACGGCCAGAAGGTCTGGATCTCGCGCGTGCAACACTCCGAGCTGATGATTCTGCTGGCCCGTACCACGCCGCTGGACAAGGTCGCGCGCAAGTCCGAAGGCATGTCGATCTTCCTGGTCGACGTGGCGCAGGCCATGGCCAATGGCATGACGGTGCGGCCGATCCCCAACATGGTCAACCACGAGACCAACGAGCTGTTCTTCGACAACCTCGAGATCCCGGCCGAGAACCTGATCGGCGAGGAAGGCAAGGGCTTCAGGTACATCCTGGACGGCCTGAACGCCGAGCGCACCCTGATCGCCGCCGAATGCATCGGCGACGCCCACTGGTTCATCGAGAAGGTGGTCAAGTACACCAGCGAGCGCATTGTGTTCGACCGCCCCATCGGCAAGAACCAGGGCGTGCAGTTCCCGATCGCTCGGGCCTGGATCAACCTGCAGGCGGCGGACCTCATGCGCTTCAAGGCATGTTCCCTGTTCGATGCCGGCCAGCCCTGCGGCGCGGAAGCGAACATGGCCAAGCTGTTGGCGGCCGATGTGTCCTGGGAGGCGGCCAACGCCTGCATCCAGTTCCACGGCGGCTTTGGGTTCGCCACCGAATACGACGTCGAACGCAAGTTCCGCGAGACGCGCCTGTACCAGGTGGCGCCGGTCTCCACCAACATGATCCTGTCGTACGTGGCCGAGCACGTGCTCGGGCTGCCACGCTCGTTCTGAAAGCCTTTCGATGAGAACGCTTGAAGGCCTGACGGTCGTCACATTCGAGCACGCGATTGCTGCGCCCTTTTGCACCCGGCAACTAGCCGACCTCGGGGCCCGCGTGATCAAGGTGGAGCGGCCCGGCGTGGGAGACTTCGCGCGCGGCTACGACACGCGAACTCGCGGCCTGGCTTCACACTTCGTCTGGGTGAATCGATCCAAGGAAAGCGTCACGCTGGACATCAAGCACCCGCAGGGCCAGGCGGTGCTGGATGCGCTGATTGCCCGGGCCGACGTGGTGGTGCAAAATCTCGCGCCTGGCGCGGCAGCGCGACTGGGCATTTCATGGGAAGCGCTGTCGGCCAGGTACCCGCGCCTGACGTTGTGCGAGATCTCGGGCTACGGCCCGGACGGCCCGTACCGCGACAAGAAGGCCTACGACCTGCTCATCCAGAGCGAGGCGGGGCTGGTCTCCATCACCGGCACGAAAGACGATCCTGCGAAATCGGGCGCATCCGTGGCCGACATCGCCGCCGGTATGTACGCATACAGCAATATCCTCGCGGCCTTGCTGCGCCGTGGCGTCACCGGCAAGGGTTCGCATATCGAAGTGTCGATGCTGGAAGCCATGGTCGAGTGGACCAGCTACGCGTTGTACTACACCTACGACGGCGCCGAGCCGCCACCGCGGGCAGGGGCCTCCCACGCCGCGATCTTTCCCTATGGCCCGTTTACCGCCGGTGACGGCGTGACGGTCATCCTGGCGGTGCAGAACGAGCGTGAGTGGGAGTCGTTCTGCCGCACGGTGCTGCAGCATCCTGATGTGATGGCGAACCCGGCCTATGCCGGAAATGCGCAGCGCGTGAGCCGGCGCGATGAGTTGAAGCAGGTCGTTGAAGGCGTGTTCCAGGGCCTCACCGGCGAGCAGCTCGTGGCCCGACTGGACGAAGCCGGTATCGCGAACGCGCGAATGAACGACATGCACGATGTGTGGGACCACCCCCAGCTGAAGGCCCGTGACCGCTGGACCGAGATCGGCTCGCCCGTGGGCAAGTTGCGCGCGCTTTTGCCGCCGGGCATGAACCGCGAGGACGACCCGCGCATGGATGCCGTGCCGGCCCTCGGCCAGCACACTGACGCCGTGCTGCGCGAGCTGGGCTTCGTTTCCAGCGACATCCAGGCGATGCGGCAGGCCGGCGCAATCTGAACGCGCTGTCGGAGGGGATCAGAAGATGGACAGGCCCGTCTTTGCCGTGAACAGCTCCAGCGCCTTGATGCCGAGCAGCGAGTTGCCGCTGGGTTCCAGCGCCGGTGACCAGACGCACAGTGTCAGGCGGTCCGGCACCACGGCCACGATGCCGCCGCCGACGCCGCTCTTGCAAGGCAGGCCGATGCGGAAGGCAAACTCGCCCGCCGCATCGTAGGTGCCGCAGGTCAGCATCAGCGCATTGACGCGCCGCGCCTGTCGCTCGGTGAGGATCTGCGCCCCGGTGTAGGGATGCGCGCCGTCGCGGCACAGGAAGCCGGCGGCACGAGCGAGCTGCAGGCAGGTCATCCGCACCGCGCAATCGTGGAAGTACGCATCGAGCACGACATCGACGTCGTTGTCGATGCGGCCGAAGCTCTTCATGAAGTTGGCCAGGGCCACGTTGCGAAAGCCCGTGGCGGCCTCGGAGGCTGCGACCTCCTCGTCGAAGCTCACGGGTTCGCCGCACAGGCTGGACAGGAACGCCAGTATTTCCCCCTTGGCATCGAAACGGCTGACCAGGCGATCCGTCACGGCGATGGCCCCCGCGTTGATGAAAGGGTTGCGCGGAACACCGTGTTCGGATTCCAGTTGCACCAGCGAGTTGAAGGGGTTGCCCGAAGGCTCCAGCCCGATTCGCTCCCAGAGCGACTCGCCAAGTTCACGCATGCCCAGCGTCAGCGTGAACAGCTTGGAGATGCTCTGGATGGAAAAGGGCGTCGTGCTGTCGCCGGCGTGGGCCTCATGGCCTTCGCAGGTTCTGAGGGCGATCCCGAATTGCGCGGCCGGTACCCGCGCCAGCGCCGGAATGTAATTGGCAACCTGTCCCGCCCGGCCGAACTCGGGGCGCAAGGTGGCGACGATCTCTTCGAGCAGGGGCTGGAATTGCATGAGGGCATTGTGACGCCCGGTGACTGGCTTTCCGATTTTCAGTGG
>JBDSWB010000078.1:0-8578 GCA_039926915.1 Ramlibacter sp. | reverse complement strand
GGCGCAGAGATCGCGAGGCCGGTCACGAGGTCGACCGCCAGCGTGCGGGGCTGCCCGGCCGCCTGCCCTTCCGCGCGGCGCAGGCCCTGCACGGCCAGCATGTAGCACAGCGCACAACTGAGGATGAAGCCGATCGTGGTGATCAAAGCGGCATTGGCCAGCAGGCCGGCGGAAACCCATGCAAAACCCGGCCAGAACCCATGCCCGGAGCCCGAGGGTTCGGCCATATTGCGAAAGCCGCCGCTGCGGGCCTCGCGAATGATCATCACGCCGCACAGTCCGAGCACGCCGGCCACGAGCCAGGGCAGGAAGTTGGGGCCGATGCCGCCATAGCCGGCGGCCGCGGGAATGGTGACGGCGCCTGCGGCGAGCGCCAGGCCGATCGCGAGCACGCCCGCGCCGACGAGGGTCTGCAGCAGGGAAGCGGGCCGGGGAATTTCCGTCATTGTTGTTCTCCTCTCGAGGTGACCTTCTCCGAAAAAAAGCCCGGACGAATCCGGGCGTCACAGCGAAGCGTTGGCTCGGCCGTCAGACCATGCCGGACTTCACCATCGTTGCACGCAGGCTGGCGAAGTCGTCGTCGACGAACTTCTCGAACGCCGGGCCGGACAGGACCGCGGGGGTCCAGTTGTTCTTCTCCAGCGCTTCGGACCAGCTCTTGGTCTTGGCCGCAGCCAGCACCATGTCGGTCAGCGCCTTGCGCTGGTCGGCAGTGATGCCGGGCGCGCCGTAGACGCCGCGCCAGTTGCCGATCTCGACGTTGATGCCCTGCTCCTTGAGCGTGGGCACGTTCACGCCCTTGAGCTTCTGGCCCGAGGTCACGCCGATGGCTTTCATCTTGCCGGCGGCGATGTATTCGGCGAACTCGCTGTAGCCGCTGCCGCCCACCGTGACGTTGCCGCCCAGGACGGCCGCCGTCGCCTCGCCGCCGCCGCGGAACGCGACGTAATTGATCTTCGCCGGATCGACGCCCACTTCGCGGGCGATCATCGCTGCGGCGATGTGCTCGGTCGAGCCGCGCGAGCCGCCGCCCCACTTGACGCTGCCCGGATCTTTCTTCAGCTGCGCGACCACGTCGGCCATGGACTTCAGCGGCGAGTTCGCCGGCAGCACGAACACGTTGTACTCGCTGGTGAGGCGTGCAATCGGCGTGCAGGTATGCAAGTCCACCGGCGGCTTGCCGGTGATGATGCCGCCAAGCATGACCGCGCCCATCACCATCAGCGCGTTCGGGTCGCCCTTGCTGCCGTTGATGAACTGGGCCAGACCCAGCGCGCCGGCGGCGCCGCCCTTGTTGTCGTAGCTGACCGAGTCGGCGACCTTGGCGTCGATCAGGGCCTTGCCGAGCGCGCGGCCCGTAGTGTCCCAGCCACCGCCCGGGTTGGCCGGAATCATCATCTTGACGTTGGCAGCAGCCCGTGCCGACATCGGCAGCGCTCCCGCGGCGGCCAGCGCGGCCAGGGTTCTGAGAAAAGTATCGCGACGCATGTCTACTCCTTGGATTCGAAACACGGCAATCATGCGCCGTCTGGCTGTCATTCGGCTGTCCAACGCATTGGGGAAAGTACTGAATGGACCGAACGGACCGGCCTGGCCGGGCAGGCTAATCTCAACCGGCCATGAAATTGCTGCTCGTCGAAGACGTCCCCTCGATGCAGGTCACCCTGCAGCGTTCGCTCAGTCGCAGGGGCATGGAAGTGGCCGCCTGCGGGGACGGCCTCCAGGCGCTGGAGCGCTGGCGCAACAGCACGCCCGATGTGGTACTGCTGGACCTCACGCTGCCGGGCATGGACGGCCTGGAAGTGCTGGCATCGGCCCGGCGCACGGGCCTCACAACGCCCGTGCTGATCCTGACGGCACGCGGCACGGTCGGCGACCGTGTGGTCGGCCTGAACACCGGGGCCGACGACTACCTGCCCAAACCCTTCGATCTGGACGAGCTCGAGGCCCGGTTGCGGGCCCTGCACCGGCGCCGGCCGTCGGCCGATGCCCTGCCGTCCGGCGTGGGCAGGCTGCGGCTGGACCGCGCCAGCGGGGCGGTCTACAACGCCGACCAGGTGATGGAACTCACGCCGCGCGAACTCGCGCTGCTGCAGGCCCTCATGCTCAAGCCCGGCCACGCCGTGAGCAAGGAGCGGCTGTTCGAGCTGGTGTTCCCCGGCGAAGCGGACGTGCAGTATGAGGCGGTGGAAGTCGTGGTCTACCGCCTGCGCAAGAAGCTGGCGAACACCGGCACCACCCTCATGACCCTGCGCGGGCTGGGCTACCTGCTGAAGGCCCAGGGATGACCCGGCCTGCCCGGCCCCGGTCCCTGCGCCGCAACCTCCTGCTGGGCATCCTCCTGCCGGTGGGCCTTTTCATCCTGGTCAATGCGTTCAGCCTCTACAACCAGACCCTGCAGGCGGTGAACACTGCCTACGACCGCACCTTGCTGGCCTCCACCAAGTCCATCGGAGAGCTGCTCGACGTTGCCGGCTACGACGATGCAGCCGAACTGCGCGTGACAGTGCCTTATGCAGCGCTCGAGGCCTTCGAGGCGGACAACCAGAGCCGCATGTTCTACCGTGTCTCCACGACGGCCGGCCGGCTGGTCTCGGGCTTCAGCGAGTTGCCGTTCTGGCGCGGGACGCTGCCCGCCCAGAACACCTACGCCGCGCTCGTCGACTTCTACGACGATACATTTCGCGACGAACCAGTGCGCGTCGCGGTGCTGCTGCAACCAGTGTCCAGCCAGAACGGGCGGGCCATGGCAGTCATCCAGGTCGCCGAGACGCTCGAGCTGCGCCGCACGTTGACCCGCAAGATCCTCATCGACACGCTGTGGCGCCAGGCCGTGCTGGTCGCTGTCATTGCGCTGGTTGCGGTGATCGTCGTGCAGCGCGCGACGCGGCCTGTGCGCCGGCTGAGTGCGCAGATGGAGCAGCGCCCCGAAGGCGACCTCACCCCGATCGCCGCTCCGGACGCGCCGCGGGAACTGCTGCCGCTGGTCCACGCCACCAACCACGTCATGACCCGGCTGACCCACCTGCTGGACAACCAGAAGCGCTTCGTGCGCGACACGGCGCATCAGTTGCGCACGCCGCTGGCGGTGCTCAAGACGCAGGTCCAGTCGGCGCTGCGAGGCGATATCGAGCCGCACCAGGCGCTGCAGGAAATCAACGAAACCGTGGAGCGCGCCACCTCGCTGGCCAACCAGATGCTGTCGCTCGCGAAGGTGGAGCAAATGCGCCAGCAACCCGACGAATCGGTCAACGACTTCGCCGAAGTGGTCCGCACTGTGGCGCTGGAGCTGTCGCCGCTGATCGCCGAGAAGGACCTCGACTTTGAGATCGCGACGGTGGCCGCGCCGGTGCGCTCGCACGAATGGATGCTGCGCGAGCTGACCCGCAACCTGCTGCACAACGCAATCCGGCACAGCCCGCCCGGCAGCGCGCTGTCGGTGCGGGTCGTCGCCGACGCCAACTCGGCCGCGCTCACGATCGCCGACAGTGGCCCCGGCATTGCCGCGGGCCTGCGAACCCGGCTGTTCCAGCCCTTCGCGCCCGGCGACGCACACAGCGGCTCGGGCCTGGGCCTGGCGATCTGCCACGAGATCGTGCGCGCGCTGGGCGGGGACATCACCCTGGAAAACCGCGAGGCGCGCGGGCAAATCGAAGGCCTGGATGCCACCGTGCGGCTGTCGCTGGAGGACAATGGAGCTTGATGGACAGATTGCGTATCGACAAATGGTTGTGGGCCGCGAGGTTCTACAAGACACGAACCCTGGCCAGCGACGAAGTCGTCAAGGGCCGGGTCGAGTTGAACGGGCAGGAAGTGAAGCCCGCCCGCGAGGTGAAGGTCGGTGACACGGTGGCGCTGCGCCAGGCCGCCGAGACCCGCACCGTCGTCGTCAGGGGTTTGTCGGGTACCCGGGGTTCCGCCCCGGTGGCCCAGCAGCTCTACGAAGAAACCGCGCAGAGCATCCGGTCGCGCGAACAGGCCGCCGAGCAGCGCAGGCTGTCGCCGGAACCTGCCCATTCGATCGAGCAGGGACGGCCGACCAAGCGCGGCCGCCGCGAACTCGACAGTGCGCGGCGCGGCTGGGGCGACCGCTGGAGCGCATCGGTCGATGGCGACAAGGACGGCGGCTGAGCACAGGCCGCGCGAGGCGCGGTACGGTTCGTGCCTCGGGCTTCGGGCTTTCACTATGGAGCACACGCGCTGGCCGTGGTGTACTCTGCCGCTCCATCGTTCAACCCGGAGCCCGACCCCATGAAACTGAAATACCTACTTGGCGCGATGGTCGCCGCCATCGCCCTGACCGGAACCGCACAAGCACAGCAGTTCTTCCGTATCGGCACAGGCGGCACTGCGGGAACGTATTACCCGGTCGGCGGCATGATCGCCAACGCGGTGTCGCAGCCCGGCAAGATCGTCGCCACCGCGCAGTCCAGCAATGGCTCGCTCGCCAATGTCACCGCGGTCGCGGGCGGCTCGCTGGAAGCCGGCCTCTCGCAGTCCGACGTGGCCACCTGGGCTTTCACCGGCACCGGCGCGTTCGAAGGCAAGCCCAAGATCACCGACCTGCGGATGATCGCCAACTTGTACCCCGAAAGCATCCACCTCGTGGTGAAGAAAGGCTCGGGCATCAAGTCCGTCGCCGACCTGAAAGGCAAGCGCGTCGCGCTGGATGAGCCGGGCTCGGGCACCCTGATCGACGCGCGCCTGGTGCTGGCCGCGTACGGCGTGAAGGAAACGGACATCAAGCCCGAGTACATCAAGCCAAACCAGGCCGGCGACAAGCTCAAGGACGGCGCCCTGGACGCCTTCTTCTTCGTCGGCGGCGCCCCCGCCGGCGCCATCGCGGAACTCGCATCGAGCGGCACCGGCATCGAACTGGTGCCCCTGGGCGGCCCGCAGGTCGAGGCGCTGCTCAAGACCAGCCCCTGGTTCGCCGTGGACAACATCGCCGCCGGCACCTACAAGGATGTGCCTGCCGTACAGACGCTTGCTGTCGGCGCCCAACTCGTGACCAGCGCGAAGGTCGACGCCGAAACCGTCTACCAGGTGACCAAGGCCATGTACAGCGACGCCACCCAGAAGACACTGCAGGCCGGCCACGCGAAGGGCAAGTTCATCACCAAGGAAAACGCTGTGAAGGGCGTCGGCATTCCATTCCACCCGGGCGCCGAAAGGTTCTACAAGGAAGCGGGCCTGATCAAGTAATCGCGCTGCGCTGGCGCACCGCAGGGAGGCTCTCGCCTCCCTGTTTTGTTTTTCCGTGAGGGGATTCGATGAGCGAGATCGTCACCACGCTGGACGAGAGGAAGCTGCAGGAGCTGGAGGAGAAGTTCGACCCCGAGATGCGGTTCCGGCCCACGGTGCCGCCGGCAACGCAGATCGTCAGGTGGCTGCTGATCGCGCTGTCCTGCTTCCACTACTACACCGCGGGCTTCGGCCTGCTGCGCGAGACGACGCACCGCGGCGTGCACCTGGCCTTCGTCCTCGGCCTGATCTTCCTCGTGTTCGCCATGAGCAAGCGGCGCGCAGTTGCCGCGCCGCAAAATAGCTGGCTGAACCCCGGCGGCGTGCCGCTGGTGGACTGGCTGCTGGGCCTGGCCTGCGCCGCCAGCGTGCTGTACATCCCCTGGGTCTTCAACGACCTGGCATTCCGCATCGGTAACCCGGACCTGTCCGACGTCGTGATGGGCACCATCCTATTCCTCACCCTGCTGGAAGCCACGCGGCGATCGATGGGCTGGCCGCTGCCACTGATCGCGATCGGCTTTACGGTCTATGCGCTCGCCGGACCCTGGTTCCCCGGCCTGCTCAAGCACGCCGGCGCGAACTGGAGCCAGATGATCAACCACCAGTACCTCACCAGCCAGGGCATCTACGGCGTGGCGGTGGGCGTGGTGGCGACCTACGTCTTTCACTTCGTGCTGTTCGGTGTGATGGCCACACGCATCGGCCTGGGGCAGCTGTTCCTGGACATCGCAGCCAGCATCGCAGGGCGATACGCGGGCGGCCCGGCCAAGGTCAGCGTGTTCGGCTCGGCCATGTTCGGCATGCTGAGCGGCTCCTCGGTGGCCAACGCGGTCACCGTGGGCTCGCTCACCATCCCGGCCATGATCCGGGTAGGCTACAAGCGCGAGTTTGCCGGCGCTGTCGAAGCTGCGTCGTCCACGGGCGGCCAGATCACGCCGCCGGTGCTGGGCGCGGCCGCGTTCCTGATGGTCGAGTTCCTGAACGTGTCGTACCAGACCATCATCGCCGCAGCCATCGTCCCGGCGTTCATGCATTTCTTCGGCGTGTTCATGCAGGTGCACTTCGAGGCCAAACGGTACGGCCTGCGCGGCCTGACCGACGAGGAAATGCCGAAGCTGCGTCAGTCGCTGAAGCAGCGCTGGCCCACCCTCATCCCGCTGGTGTTGCTGATCACCATCCTGGTGTCGGGCCGCACGCCTTACCTCGCCGCTTTCACCGGAATCACGTCGTGCGCCATTGTGGGCCTCACCACCCAGGTCAGCGGCAACGGCGTGAAGAACTGGGCGCTGATGATCGTGCTGCACATGTTCCTCGCGCTGGTGGCCTTCGTCGACCTGGGCCAGTACGGCGAATGGTGGAAACTCGGCGTGTTCGCAGTCGGCGTGGCGGTGGCCCTGGGCGGCTGGCTGCTCGGTGGCGTCACGGGCCGCATCCGGCATTCGGTGCTGGTCGAGGCTTTCGAAACCGGCGCCAAGTACGCGCTTGCGGTCGGCGCGGCCGCGGCGACGGTCGGCATCGTGATCGGCGTGGTCACGCTCACCGGCGTCGGCTTCAAGATCAGCTTCATCATCACGAGCTGGGCTTCGGTCATCGCGGGCGGACTCACGTCAGTGCTGCCGGCCATGCTGGCGGACACCAAGAGCCTCACCCTGCTCGCCGCGCTGGTGATGACGGGCGTGGTTTGCATTCTGATGGGCTGCGGCATTCCCACCACCGCCAACTACATCATCATGGTGACGGTGGCGGCGCCGACGCTCGTGCAGCTGGGCGTGCAACCACTGGTCGCCCACTTTTTCGTCTTTTATTACGGCGTGCTGGCGGACATCACGCCCCCGGTCGCCCTCGCCGCCTACGCCGCGGCGGGCATGGCGGGAGGCGATCCGTTCAAGACCGGCAACACCGCCTTCAGGCTCGGCATGGCCAAGGTACTTGTGCCTTTCGTGTTCGTGTTTTCGCCGTCCCTGCTGCTGGTGGCCAATGGCTTCAACTGGTATGACTTCACCGTCACTTTCACCGGCTGCGTGTTGGGCATCGTTGTGCTCGCTGCGGCTTTGAGCAAGTTCTTCCTGGTCGAGATGAAGCGCTGGGAGCAGCTCCTATGCGTCGCCGCGGCCCTGCTGCTCATCGCGCCTGGGCTGGTCGCGACGCTGGTGGGCGCGGCCATGGCGGTGCCGGTGCTGGTGCGGCAACTGGCGGCCTGGAAACTCGTGAACGCATCTCCTGCGGCAACCTGACCCTGCAGACGCCCGGAGACTTTGGCCCGCGGCGCGGCGTCACGCCGCGCCGCGGTGCCGCTCGATGGCCTCCTCGTCGCACACGATGTCCTGCAGGTGGCGCTGCTCCGCCATGATTTCGTTCAGTGCGGCCGCCGCCGGCGGCACCGGCGCAGCCGCTTGCCCCGGGATGGAACCGGTGTAGTGCTTCAGGAACAGGCGCATGACGTGGGCCACGCCCTCCTCGGTCACGGACCTCAGGTCCGGCCCGAAATAGCGGCCGCGCGTGTGATGACCCGTGACGATTTCGTAGGAAGGGAAGTAGTCGATGCCGCCATCCTCGGCGACGGCCTGCCCGATGGCCGAGCGCAGGATCGCCTTGCTCTCGGTGGTCGAAACGAGAACATGCCTGTCTTCGTACGTGGCGATCAACGGCACGGGCGACACCGTGAAGATGAACCGGGCCCTGCCATTGACGCTGCGCAGCCTGCGCACGGCAGCGCGGATGTCGTTGGCCACGTCGGCGACTCCGAAATTCACGAAACCATAGCGTGATGTCTCGGCCGGGCCGGCCACTACACCCGGAGCGAGCGGAAACACCGCACCGTCGTCGAGGTTGAGCCACGATTCGGTCAGTCCCAGCGTGAACACGAAGACGTCCATCTGCTCGAACAGCTCGCGCACGCTCACTAGGTGACGGGCGGATTCAGCGCGGACCTCTTCCTCTGTTGCGTATCCGGCCAGCTCGACTTGGGGCCGGAAAGGGTCCACGAACCTTCCGTCCGGCCGGCACCATGCGGTGTCGGCTGGGCTGAAGTGCCCATACGCACGATCGAACAGCTGTACCAGCTGGCGGGCGGTGTAAATGTTGCCGTAGCGCGCGGAGAACGTACCGAACTGTCGCTCGGCGCATTGTTCAGGCGTGAGTCCTTCGCCCGCTTCCGTCACGAAATACCGGAAGCCATTGCGGCTCAGGGTCCTGGAGATGTGCTGGGCGAAACAGCTGCCCGCGGTGGCGACCTTGTCTGAAGGCGCAATGCGCCACTTCACGTTCGACACCGGGTCCACGTCGTCGGGTGCGGTCTGCTCCATCATGCGGCGCCAGAAGTGACGGTCGG
>JBDSWB010000077.1:0-11374 GCA_039926915.1 Ramlibacter sp. | reverse complement strand
CACCCTGGTGGTGGTGCCGGTGGTCTATTGCTACCTGGACGACCTGGCCGCCTGGTTCGCGCGCCGTACCCGTCGCGCCCCGGCGGGCGGCGGCGCCGGCGCAGCCACTGCGCCGGCATCTAAAATCGACGATTTGCCCTGAATGTCCCCTGGAGAAACGCCATGACCGCACCCGCCGACCTGGAACACGCCCGCTTCAACATGATCGAACAGCAGATCCGCCCCTGGGACGTGCTGGACGCGCAGGTCCTGGCGCTGCTGCAAGTGGTTCGCCGCGAGGATTTCGTTCCGCTGGCCCACAAGGCGCTGGCCTTCGTCGACATGCAGATCCCGTTGCGCCACCCGGCCGACCAGGCCATGCATCAGGGCCAGTGCATGCTGGAGCCGCGCATCGAAGCCAGGATGCTGCAGGACTTGAATCTCAAACCCACGGACAAGGTGCTCGAGATCGGCGCGGGCTCCGGCTACATGGCCGCGCTGCTGTCACGCCGCGCCGAGCGCGTGATTTCGCTGGAAATCCAGCCTGAACTGGCCCGGCTGGCGCGCGCCAACCTGCAGCGCGCCGGCATCGCCAACGCGGAAGTGCGAGAGCACGATGGGTCGATCGGCCTGAAGGGCAACGCGCCTTTCGACGTGATCCTGCTCAGCGGCTCGGTGGCGGAAGTGCCGCCAGCCCTGTTGGCGCAACTGCGGGTCGGCGGCCGCCTCGCGGCCATCGTCGGCTCCGAGCCGGTGATGCGCGCCACCTTCATCTCCCGCACCGGCGACGCGTCCTACACCACCACCCAGCCCTGGGACACGCTGGCCCCCCGGCTGGCGAAGTTCCCGGAACCTTCACGCTTCCACTTCTGAGAAGAGAACAGCAGAAGATGATCGACCAAGTTCGTCCGGCCGACCTCGCCGCCTGGATCCAGTCGCGGGCCGACAGCGCCCCTGCCGTCGTGCTCGATGTGCGCGAGCCCTGGGAGTTGCAAACCGCCAGTGTGAAGGCCGAGGGTTTCGAGCTCGTCGCAATTCCGATGAACGAGATACCGGCGCGAATGGCGGATCTCGACGCGGCCCGGCCGCTCGCCATCCTGTGCCACACCGGCAGGCGCAGCCAGCGCGTGGCGATGTTCCTGGAAAGCAACGGCTTCACCACGCTTGCCAACATTGCGGGGGGCATCGAAGCCTGGGCCAGCGAACGCGATCCGGCCGTGCCCCGTTACTGAACCCCATTCGAACCCAGCCTCCATTCTCCAAGGACAAGGACGGACCATGAAATCGTTGCGCCCCTATTTCCGGGTGTTGCCCGTGTCGCTGGCCCTGGCCGCTGCTTTCGCGCCGGCCGCGCACGCCCAAGACCTGATGGCGCTGTACGAGTCCGCCCGCGCGTACGACGCGACCTGGCAGTCCGCCAAGGCTCAGTACGACGCCAACCTGTTCCGCGCCGAGCAGGCCAAGGCAGGCATCCTGCCGTCGGCCAACATGGGCGCCGGCATCACGCGCTCGGCTTTCGAAAATAATGTGCCGGTCACAGACCGCAACTACACCACGCAGTCCGCGACGGTCAGCGCTTCGCAGCCGCTGTACCGGCCTGCGAATTTTGCAACCTACCAGCAAGGCAAGCGCCAGGTTGAACTGGCGCAGGCACAGCTGACAGCCGCCAGCCAGGACCTGATCATCCGCGTGAGCCAGGCCTACTTCGACGTGCTGGCGGCGCAGGACACGCTCGCCTTCGTGCGCGCGCAAAAGGCCGCCGTCGCCGAACAGCTGGCCTCGGCCAAGCGCAATTTCGAAGTCGGCACCTCCACCGTCACCGATTCGCGCGAGGCCCAGGCACGCTACGACCTGGTGATCGCGCAGGAGATCGCGGCAGAAAACGACCTGCGCGTGAAGCGGCTTGCGCTGGACACCGTCGTGGGCAAGCCGGATGTCGCGCCCAACCCGCTGTCGGTTCCGGTGGTTGTGCCGGCACCGCAACCGGCTGACGTCAATGCCTGGGTGCAGCAGGGCGACGAAAACAGTCCCGCCATTCAGCAGGCAAAGACCGCCGTCGAGATCGCGCAGCTGGAAACCGAAAAGGCCAAGGCCGGCCACAAGCCCACAGTGGACCTGACCGCCAGCTACAACGTCACGCGCAACACGCACGGCGGAAGCGCGACCGTGGGGGTTGATTCCCGCACCCACATCGGCAGTGTCGGCGTGTCGTTCAACCTGCCGCTGTTCGCGGGCTTCGCGACACAGAACCGAATCCGCGAAACCCTTTCGCTTGAAGAGAAAGCGCAGGCCGACCTGGAATCGGCGCGCCGCACCGTGGCGCAGGCCACCCGCACCGCATTCTTCGGCGTCGTCTCCGGCCAGGGCCAGGTCAAGGCGCTCGAAGCCGCAGAAGCGTCGAGCCAGAGCGCACTGGAAGCCAACCGACTGGGTTACCAGGTGGGCGTGCGGATCAATATCGACGTGCTGAACGCACAGAGCCAGTTGTTCCAGACCAAGCGCGACCTGGCCCAGGCCCGGTACAACGTGCTGCTGGGCCACCTCAAGCTGCGGCAGGCCAACGGCTCGCTGATGCCTGAAGACCTGGCGCGCCTGAATGCGCTGATCGTCAAGAACTGACGCGCTCCGGCGCGCGCGTCCGGCCTCAGCGCTGCGCGATCTGCAGCAGTGCGTGGGCTGTCTTTTCCGCAGCGCCGTGGTGAGCCGCAGTGAAATTCCGCGCGGACTGCTTCGCACTGTCCAGGCGCGCGAGGTCTCCCGTGAGTCCCACCGCGGTGCGCACCGCGGCTTCCATGGTCTCGACGCGCAACGCCGCACCTGCGGCCTGCGCAAGCTGCGCCGCTTCTGCAAAGTTGAACGTGTGCGGCCCGATGATGATCGGGCAACCGCAGGCCGCCGCTTCGATCAGGTTCTGGCCGCCCAGCGGCGCAAAACTGCCGCCCAGCAACGCGAGGTCGGCCAGCGCGTAATACATCGCCATCTCGCGCAACGAATCGCCCACCCAGACATCGGCGGGAGCGGGTGTTGCGCCCCAGGCGCTGCGGCGCGAGAGACTGAAGCCGCGCCGCGCGACCAGCTCCGCCACTTCTTCGAACCGCTGGGGATGCCGCGGCACGATGAGCCATTGCACCTGGTGCGCCCTGCCATCAGTTGCATGGTGGGCCTCCAACACCCGCAGGAAGTCGTCTTCCTCGCCCTCGCGCGAACTGGCGAACATCACGACCGGCTTGCCCGCAACCCGGCGCCACCGCGCGCCCTGGTCCAGCTGCGCGGCATCGGGCGCGGCGTCGAACTTCAGGTTGCCGAACACGCCCTTCACGGTGGCGCCGGCCTGGGCCAGGCGTTCGGCGTCGCTCTCCGTCTGCGCCCAGACGGCTGTCAGCGCCGCATAGGCGGGACGCGAGAGGAGGCCCAGCCGCCGGGTCGTGCGCAGCGACCTTTCGCTCAGGCGCGCATTGACCATCACCACCGGGATGTTCCGCTCGCGGCATTGCGCGACCAGGTTGGGCCAGATCTCGGTTTCCATCAACACGCCCACGGCGGGCTGGAAATGGTTGAGGAAGCGGCGCACCGCCTGGGGCGTGTCCCAGGGCAACCAGGCTTGCAAGTCGCCTGGCCGCAGCAGTTGCTCACCCTCGGCGCGCCCGGTGGCAGTGCCATGGGTCAACAGCACGCGCAGGTCCGGCTTCAGTTGCCGCAACCGCTCCACGAGGATGGCCGCGGCCCGGGTTTCGCCGAGCGACACCGCATGAATCCACAAGGCGCCGGGTTGCGCCGGAGCGGCGTACACGCCGAAACGTTCCTCGACAGCATGCAGGTACCCGGGCTCGGCCACGCCACGGCGCCGCAGCTTGTCGCGCAGGAAGGGCTGGGTGGCGACGGCCAGCCAGGAATACAGCGCCCGGATCATGACGCCGTGCGGGCCTGCTCCCAGGCCCGCCACACGTCGTCGACCGAAGGCGTGGGTTCGGCGTAGACCGCGAGCTGCCGTTGCGGGCCGTCGCCGGCGCGCAGGGGGCCGGTTCGCCAGGCCGTGTCGAAGTTGTAGATCTGGACGTGCGGCAAGTCGAGTGCGACGGCGATGTGGCTGAGGCCACTGTCGACGCCGATCGCGCCGGCACAGGCCCCAAGCCGGTCGGTCAGTTGCCCCAGGTCCAGCCGTGGCCAGACTTGCGCGGCCGGGCCCACCGCGTGGGCGATCCGCTCACCCAGATCGAGCTCGTCGTCGCTGCCATGCGGCAGGCCGATGGTGAAGCCCTGCGCGACGAGCCGCCGGGCCAGCGCGATCCAGGAAGCTTCCGGCCAGCACTTGTCGTCGCGTGAGGTGCCGTGCAGGAAGGCGATGCGACGGGGCGCGCCGACGGCAAGTGGCGCGGCGTCCAGCTGCAGGCCGTAGTGCACCGCGGCTTCGGGCGCAAAGCCGAGTGCACGCGCGCACAGCTCGCGCGAGCGCGTCACCGCATGCACGTGGGGCTGGATGCGGATCGCCACATCCGCGACCCACCGCGTCGGCGCCTCGTACCCCGCGCCGTCGGTCTGGTTGGCCAGGGCGTAGCGCTTGCCACCGGGCAACAGTCGTGCCGCACGCGCCACCAGCGCCGATTTCGTCAGGCCCTGCAGGTCGATCACCGCGTGGTACAGCGGGCCGCGCAGCTCGCGGCGGAAGGTGCGCCACTCATGGCGGGTCTGGGCACTGAGAGGCGACTTGCTCCAGCGCCGCAGTTCGCAGGCGATCACGCCCTGGACGCCGTGGCAGCGCCGCACCAACGGTGCGAACCCCCGCTCGACGACCCAATCGATGGTCACATCGGGGAAGGCCGAGCGGATGTCCTGCACCGCGGGCATTGCATGAACCACGTCGCCAAGCGAAGACAGCTTGACGATCAGGATCCTCATCCTAGTGCGAAGCCTCGGCGACTTTCGCATCGGGCTTGACGCCACGCAGCAGCGCAAACATCCGGCTTTCGATACGATGCAGCGCCTCTTCGGTCTGGCCTTCAAAGCGCAGCACCAGGACGGGCGTGGTGTTGGAAGCGCGGATCAGGCCGAAGCCGTCCGGCCAGTCCACACGCAGGCCGTCGATGGTCGATACCTCGGCGGGCGCTTCGAACGAGGCGTTCGCCACCAGCTTCTCGACCAGGCCGTGCGGCTCGCCCTCGGCGCACAGCACGTTTAGTTCGGGCGTGGAGAAACTGGTGGGCAAGGCGTCCAGCACGGCGCTCGGGTCGCCGGTGCGCGACAGGATTTCCAGCAGGCGCGCGCCCGCATACGTGCCGTCGTCGAAGCCGAACCAGCGCTCCTTGAAAAAGATGTGGCCGCTCATCTCACCGCCCAGGGGCGAGCCGATCTCCTTCATCTTCGCCTTGATGAGCGAGTGCCCGGTCTTGTACATCAAGGGCGTGCCCCCGGCCTCGCGAATGGCGGGCGCGAGGCGCTGCGTGCACTTCACGTCGAACAGGATGGTGCTGCCCGGCACCCGGGTGAGCACATCGCGCGCGAACAGCATCATCTGGCGATCCGGGTAAATGTTGTTGCCCCCGCGCGTGATGATGCCCAGCCGGTCGCCGTCGCCGTCGAAGGCCAGCCCGAGTTCCGCGCCGTGTTCACGAATGGCTG
This sequence comes from Ramlibacter sp., assembly GCA_039926915.1. Lineage (GTDB taxonomy): Bacteria > Pseudomonadota > Gammaproteobacteria > Burkholderiales > Burkholderiaceae_C > Ramlibacter. The sequence goes on along the minus strand of JBDSWB010000077.1, from coordinate 5,779 downwards.
CGATCAAGTCCTTCAGGTTCTCGGGTTTGCTCGGGTCGGGATGGTGATTCGGAAAGTTGCCGTCGACCTCGCTGTACAGTTCGATCACTTCGCAGCCGAGTGCGCGAAAGATCCCGGGCGCCGACGCGCCGGCGATGCCGTTGCCCGAGTCCACTACGATCTTCATGGGGCGTGACAGCTTCACATCCTGGACGATGCGGTCGCGGTAGGGCGCGAGCAGGTTGACGTTGCGCACATGCCCGGCCGGCACGCCGGAGGGCGCGCCGCCTTCCTGCATCAGCCGCCGCAGCGCCTGGATCTCCTCGCCATAAATTGCGCGACCGGCCATCACCATCTTGAAGCCGTTGTAGTCCTTGGGGTTGTGGCTGCCCGTGACCTGGATGCCGCTGGTGCACAAGGTGTTGGCGGCGAAATACAGCATGGGGGTGGTGACCATGCCGATGTCGATGACGTCGACGCCCGAAGCCACCAGCCCGCGCACCAACGCCGCGCTGAGCGACGGCCCGCTCAGGCGGCCGTCCCGCCCCACGGCAACGGTCTTTTCGCCCTCCGCCCGGGCGACCGTCCCGAAAGCCATTCCCAACGCTTGCGCCACCTCCTCGTCGAGGGTGGACGGGACGATACCCCGGATGTCGTAGGCCTTGAAGATCGCTGGAGATAGCTGCATGAAGAGGGTTCCCGGGGGCTGAGGCAAACGCAAATTGTAGGCTGGGCCCTTCGGGGCCTGACCGTCCCAGTGTGTTGAAGCACTTGTCCTACATACTGAAGTATCGACCGCGCTTAATGTCCATCCGTCACCTTTTGTCGGCTTTGGCAGCCCTCGTTGAGATCGGAGACGCAAATTGCCCATCCGGGTATTCCTCGTCGAAGACTCGAGGCACATGCGGGATGTCATTCAGGACCTCCTTCAGTCCCTTGGAGACTTCAAAGTGGTGGGGGATGCGAGCACCGAAGCCGAAGCCAACCTTTGGCTTTCCGAACATCCCGCCCAATGGGACCTGGCCGTGATCGACCTGGTGCTCGACCAGGGCTCAGGCTTGGGTGTGCTGCCGCGGTGCAAGCCCAGGCCCCCGACCAGCCAGGTGGTGGTCTTCAGCGACTACGTGACGCCAGGGATCCACAGGCACTGCCTGGCGCTGGGCGCCGATGCCGCCATTTCCAAGGCCGACCTCCAGGAGTTCGTTCGCTATTGCTCGGCGATGGCGGCTGGGGCGTAAGGAGCCGTGCGCCTGCGGTGGCGTCCGTCAAGGTCAGCCGTATCCGGCTGACAGCTGTGCAGGGACTGAGCAATTAGAGTAAAGGCAGAAAGGAACACCTCCCGATGCCCACGAACTCCCCGCACACCAAGCCGATCGAAATCGCGAAGAAAAAGACTGATGACGTCCGGGAGCAGATGGCGATCGCCGGCGCCGAGTTGAACCTTACCAACACCATCCTCGAAAGGGAACTGCCGGCCGGCGAGAAGCAGGGCGACGTCGGCAAGGCGCTTGAGCAGAACCGGGCGACCGAGGAAAAGGTGAACCAGGCGGCGGAAGAACTGGCGGTGGTCAGCGAACAACTGGAAGAGGAAGTGGCCCACCGGCACCAGCTCGAACGGGAACTGACGCGCCGCAGCGGCGACTGAAAATCCCGGCCCCTCCAGGCAGCAGGGGCGTGTCCGAAAACGGCCAGTCGCGGGCCGGGCGCTGCGTATCATCCGCAGCATGGAGACCAACCCCACGACACTGCAACCCGACGCCTGCTACCTCGCGCTCAAGGCGCGCGACGCGCGCTTTGACGGACGATTCTTCATCGGCGTCACGTCCACGGGCATCTACTGCCGGCCAGTCTGCAAGGTGCGGATGCCCAAGCGCGAGAACTGCCGCTTCTTCGGGCATGCCGCGCAGGCGGAGAGCGCCGGGTTTCGGCCCTGCTTGAGGTGCCGTCCCGAACTGGCGCCGCATTCTGTGGTCTGGTCGATCCAGGACGCCAGCTACATCCTCGCGCACCAGGCGGCGCGGCTGCTGGACGAGCCGGAAGCCTGGGGCGAGTCGCCGCCCTCGGTCGAAGGGCTCGCAGCGCGCATGGGCGTGAGCGACCGCCATGTGCGGCGCATCTTCGAGGCGCAGTTCGGCGTATCGCCGGTTCAGTACCTGCAAACCCGCAGGCTCCTCACAGCCAAGCAATTGCTGGCGGACACCGGCCTGCCGATCACCCAGATCGCGTTGATGAGCGGCTATTCCAGCGTGCGCCGCTTCAACGCCGCTTTCGTCGAACATTACGGACTGAACCCGACCCGGCTGCGCCGCGAAGGCGCCACGCAACCAGTCCAGGGCCTGGCCATCCGCCTGGGGTACCGGCCGCCCTATGACATCCAGGCGATGCTCGGCTTCTTTGGCAAGCGGGCCATCCAGGGCATCGAGTTCGTCGACCCCGTACGGAATGCGACCGGCCGCACCTTCTCTGCTGAATCAGGCGGCAAGTGGCACCGCGGGTGGCTGGTGGGCGAATTCGACGAAGCGCGAAGCCAGGTGGTGCTGCGCGTGAGCGACTCTCTTCAGGCGGTGTTGCCGGTGGTGATCCATCGCCTGCGCGCGGCGCTGGACCTGGACGCCGACCCGCACGCGATCAACGCCGTATTGCATGAGAGTTTCCCGCAGGGCGACGGCCTGAGGGTGCCGGGCGCCATGAGCGGCTACGAGCTGGCCGTTCGCGCGGTGCTGGGCCAGCAAATCACCGTGGCGGCTTCGCGCACCCTCGCGCAGCGCATGGTCGACCGCTTCGGCGAGCCCATGGATACGCCCTGGCCCGAATTGACGCGCCTGTTCCCCGAACCGGCCGTGCTGGCCCGAGCCAGCGGCGACGCGCTTGGGCAGCTGGGCATCGTCAAGCAGCGCCAGGCCGCGATCGTCGCCATCGCGCAGGCCGTCAGCGAGAAGCGCCTGCACCTGCACGGCGGCGCCGACGTCCAGTCGACCCTCGCGATGCTTCGGCAACTGCCGGGCATCGGCGACTGGACGGCCCAGTACGTCGCCATGCGGGCGCTGCGCTGGCCCGATGCGTTTCCGGCGGGTGACGTGGCCCTGCACAAGGCGCTGGGCGTGCAAGGCAGCCCCAGCCCGGCGCGGGCTGCTGAAGCGGCCTCGCAGAACTGGAAACCCTGGCGCAGCTATGCGGTCATCCGTGCCTGGTCGTCGATGACGCCCGCGAAGCCCGCGCCCACGGGCCGGGCCACCCCCCAACCTCGCCGCCCCACCCGGGCCACAGCGACAACCCTACTGGAGTCCCCATGAAATTCGATCCCTCCATTGTCCAGACCCACTACCGCAGCCCCCTGGGCCCGATGATCGTGGCCGCCACCGACCAGGGCCTTGCGGGTCTCTGGTTCGAGGGCCAGAAACACATGCCCGATCACGCCGGCTGGCCTGCACAGCCCGCGCATCCGGTGTTGCGCCAGGCCGTGGCCCAGCTCGATGAATATTTCAGCGGCATGCGCACGGCCTTCGCTCTGCCGCTGGACCTGCAGGGCGGCACCGCTTTCCAGCGGTCGGTGTGGCAGGCACTGCTGGCAATTCCCAGCGGTGGCACGACGAGTTACGGGATGTTGAGCCGGCGGATCGGGCAACCTGCGGCAGTGCGCGCGGTGGGCGCGGCCGTCGGCCGCAACCCGGTCAGCGTCATCGTGCCCTGCCATCGGGTGCTCGGGGCCGACGGATCGCTCACCGGCTATGCAGGCGGGCTCGAACGAAAAACCGCGCTGCTTCAACTGGAAGGCGCTCGTTGAGCGCCACAGCGGCAGCCTACGCCAGCGCGGTGAATCGTCGAGGCTGGGCGGTCGATTTCGTCCTGCTGGCGGCGATCTGGGGCGCATCGTTCCTGTTCATGCGCATCGGCGCCGTCGAATTCGGCGCGCTGCCCACGGCGGCCGTGCGCGTGACCATCGCGGCAGCGTTTCTGCTGCCGCTGTTGTGGCTGCGCGGGCTCACTCAGGAATTGCGCCGGCACTGGAAACCGATTTTTCTGATCGGCGTCTTCAATTCGGGCATCCCTTTCGCATGCTTCGCGTTCGCACTGCTGTCGATCACCACCGGCATGTCGGCGATCCTCAATGCCACCGTGCCGCTGTTCGGCGCGCTCATCGCGTGGGTCTGGCTAAAGGATCGGCCGACCGGCACCCGGCTGCTGGGCCTGGCCATCGGCTTCGCCGGCGTCGCGATGCTGGCGTGGGACAAGGCGAGTTTCAAGCCCGATGCAACGGGCATCGCCAGCGGCTGGGCCATCCTGGCCTGCCTGCTGGCCACGCTCTGCTACGGCCTGTCCGCCAGCGCGGCCAAGCGCTACCTGGGCGGACTGCCCGCGCTCGTCATCGCCAGCGGCAGCCAGATCGGCGCGACCCTCGCGCTCGCGTTGCCGGCGATCTGGTTGTGGCCCGCTCAGGCGCCCGGGCTGCGGGCGTGGCTGTCGCTGCTGGTGGTGGGAGTGTTGTGCACGGGCATCGCGTACGTCCTGTACTTCCGGCTGATCGAGCGTGTCGGGCCGGCACGGGCCGTGGCCGTGACTTTCCTGGTACCGGTGTTCGCTGTGGTTTACGGCGCGCTGTTCCTGGAAGAGAGCGTCACGGGGTGGATGCTGCTGTGCGGCGCAGTGATCGTGTGCGGGACGGCGCTTTCCACGGGCCTGGTCAAGCCCCGCGGTTGATCCCTGGCCGCTGCCCCCGTTGCCGTCAGAAGCGGGGCAGGTCGCGCAGACAGCGGCCGGGCGCTTCGTCCGCGAGGGAGAGAGTCTCGGTTCCCTCGGGCAATACATCGACCTTCACTTCGGGGCCGGCTGCGAGCCAGCCGCTCCCATCGGGGAACAGGCTGATGATGGTGTCGCCTTCGACCAGCCGGTCCACGACCTCGGACAATCGCGTGGGCGCGGGTCCCAGCTCCCAGCTGGTCTGCTCGGGGTCGATCAGTCCCATCATCGCTTCGACGAGCTGCGCGCCCGCGTAGCGCAGCGCTGTGATCCCATATGTCGCTTTTTCAACCATGGGTGAATTGTGGCGGCCGGGCGAAAGACCGGGATCGGCGAACGGCCCAAGAGTCCGTGGGAGCGTGCCTACGGCGCACGCTGCGACAGCCGCGAAGTTACACTGCACTGCCCGGCGCGCAGACGGCATGAGCTTTCAAGTTTCCACGATCCCCTCCCAGGCCGCCCTGGGAAAGGCGCACGCGCGCCGCCTGCGCGAAATCTACCGGTCGGCAGGGTGGCCCTGCCAGGACCCACTGGAGATCGAACTGCTCGCCGCCGGAATGCTCGATCGCGTGCAGGCGCCTTCAGGCCATGAATCGCTGCGGGTCACGGACGCGGGCATTCGCCTGCTGGCTGCCACGCTCGCTTCCAACCGCCGCGCCTTGTCGGCCCACGAGGCGCTGGTGGAAAAGGTCGCGCTCGAGATGGGCCGGGCCGGCCGCATCGCGTGGCGCGGGTTGGGTCTGCGCGCACAAGTCCCGCGGGACGACGAAGGCGACACGCCACTTCGCTGGTGCATAGCGCGGCCGGACGTCTTTTCCATACGCAATACCTCCGTGGCCAGCTACGTGGACCCGATCGTTCACGAGGTGAAGGTGCGCCGTGCCGATCTGCTGGGCGACCTGCGCCAGCCCGCGAAGCGCGCAGCCTACCTGCACCTCGGCGAGTGCTGGTACGTTTTGGGATGTGATGCCAGGGGCCGTTGCATCGCGGCGCCGGATGAAATTCCCCCCGAGTGCGGCGTGATGGTGATGGAACAGGGGCGCCTCGCCGTCGCGCGCGCGGC
>JBDSWB010000076.1:0-4672 GCA_039926915.1 Ramlibacter sp. | reverse complement strand
GCCGGCTTGACAGCGCCAAAACCCGCGGGAACCTGAATGGTGAGCGCGCGCGTCGCGGAACCGTCGCAGCCATGGCTGACGCGCAACACAGCCCGGTAGGCGCTGCCCGTTTCGGCTCGCGGCTCTTCGAGTGAGACATGGGCGGGCACGGCTGCCGCCGGCAGGGACAAGGCGAAGAAGGCGAGGGAAGAACGAGTGATTGTTTTCATGAGGCGATTGGAACAGGGACCGGACAGTTCGGCCGTCGCCTGTGCAAGGCGGCGTTGCGCAAGGCTTGCATGGCACGATTATCGCCGGCGCACGACCCGGCTCACCTCTTCACGATACTCTCACCCAATGGGCAGGAAGGCGCGCGGCCTCAGAACTTCGGCGGCCGGCGCTCGCGCAGCGAGGCAATGCCTTCGCGGACATCCGGCCCAGCGAAGCCCATGAATTCGAGCGCCAGCGACGTGTCGAACGCAGGCCCTGCCTGGCGCAGCCAGTTGTTGAGCGAGTACTTGGTCCAGCGAATCGCGCTTTGCGATCCCAGCGCCAGCCGGTCGGCAATTTCGTAGGCCTTGGGCAGCAACTGCTCGTGGTCGACCGCGAGCGAAACCAGCCCGATGCGCTCGGCTTCCTCGCCGGTCACCGCCTCGCACAACATCAGGTAGTACTTGGCCTTGGCCAGGCCACACAGCAATGGCCACACGATGGCCGCATGGTCGCCCGCCGCGACGCCCAGGCGTGTGTGCCCGTCGACGATCTTCGCGTTCCTGGCCGCGACGGAGATGTCGGCCAGCAAGCCCGCGACCAGCCCGGCGCCCACGGCCGGCCCGTGAATCGCGCTGACGATGGGCTTGTCGCAGTTGATGACGTTGTAGACCAGGTCGCGGGCTTCCTTCCAGACGCGCGTGCGCACTTCGAAGTCGGCCGCCATGTCCTCCACCAGCGCCAAATCACCGCCTCCCGAAAAGCCCAACCCTTCGCCGCGCAGCACCGCGCAGCGCACCGTGTCGTCGGCGCCGACATCGCGCCAGATGTGCGCGAGTTCGGCGTGGCCCTGGTGTCCGGCCGTCGGCAGCTTGCCGTTAAGCGCCTTCATCTGGATATCCAGCACGGTGTCGTCGGGACCGCGGCGGGTGATGGCGAGCGTCTGGTAGTGCGAGTAGTCCATGGCTGCAGCTTATTCCAACGGCTCAGTCGACCTGGGCTACCTCAGACAGAAGCTACTTTCTGATACAGCCGTAGGCTCCGTCCTACGCAGGCAGGCGCCCGCGCGACCTAGTGCCCAGGCATGGCGGCTGTTAGGGTGTTGGCGATGAACTTTGTGGACATCCTTTACCCATCGAGCGCCCTCTTCCTGGATTTCGATGGCACGCTGGTGGACTTGGCCGAACAGCCGGAAGGCGTCATCGTCCCTTCCGGGCTGGTGCCGACGCTGGCCACGCTCAACACCTACCTCGGAGGAGCCCTCGCCCTGATCTCCGGCCGCCCGATGGAACAGATCGACGGCTTCCTGCGCCCCCTGGTGCTGCCTGTGGCCGGCGTTCACGGCGCCGAGCGCCGCGGCGCTGACGGCCAGCTGACATTGCTCTCCACCCATCCGCTGCAACAGGTGGAGGAAGCCGCCCTGACACTGGTGGCGCGGCATCCGCAGCTTCGGGTCGAGAACAAGCGGGGCTCGGTCGCCCTGCACTACCGGCAGGCGCCTGAACTCGAGGCGCAATGCCTGGAAGCAATGCAGGCGGCCGTCGAGGAATCGCCGGGTCTCACGCTGCTGCGCGGAAAGATGGTGGTCGAAGCCAAGCCCGGCGGCGCGAGCAAGGGCCACGCCATTGAGGCTTTCCTGCAGGAACCGCCCTTCGCCGGTCGCACGCCGGTGTTCGTCGGCGACGATTTCACCGACGAGGTCGGCTTTTCCACCGTGCAGCGACTCGGCGGAATGGGCGTGAAGATCGGCGAAGGCTCGTCAGTCGCCTGGCAACGGCTGGAATCGCCGGCGGCACTTCGATACCAGTTACAGGCCACTGCGACCGCCAAGGCGGCAAAGGTCATTCAGTGAGCTCTGCCATGGAAGCCGCGCCGGCCTCGTTGAATCTGGGCATGATCGGCAATTGCGCCTACAGCGCGCTGGTGGACGAGCGCGGACGCATCGTCTGGTGCTGCCTGCCGCGCTTCGACGGCGACCCGGTCTTCAACGCCCTGCTCGACCACGGCGAAGCGGGCGGCGTCTGGGCCTTCGAGATCGAGGACTTCGCGCGCAGCGAGCAGGAGTACAAGCCGAACACGGCCATCCTGCGCACGCGTCTGTTTGACGGGCAAGGCCAAGGCATCGAGATCACGGACTTCGCGCCGCGCTTCACCAGCCACGACCGGATGTTCCGCCCGCTGACATTGATCCGCCGCGTCAAGGTGCTGTCGGGCACGCCGCGGGTGCGCGTCGTCATGCGGCCTCGTTTCGACTGGGGCCGGCAGCTGCCGACACTGACCCAGGGCAGCCACCACATCCGCTATGTCGGGACGTCGCAGACCTTGCGCCTGACGAGCGACGCGCCGCTGAATTACGTGTTGTCGGAAACTTTTTTCGTGGTCGACCGCCAGATCAACTTCATCCTCGGGCCGGATGAGACGCTGCTGGGCGGCACCGAGGAGACCGCGCGCCGGTTCGAGCAGGAGACGACCGCCTACTGGACCACCTGGGCGCGGCGCCTGGCCATTCCGCTGGAATGGCAGGACGCAGTGATTCGCGCCGCGATCACCCTGAAGATGTCCCTGTTCGAGGACACGGGCGCGATCGTGGCAGCGATGACGACGAGCATTCCCGAAGCGCCGCACAGCGGACGCAACTGGGACTACCGCTATTGCTGGCTGCGCGACGCGTTTTTCGTCGTTCGCGCGCTCAACAGCCTGTCCGAAGTGGGCACCATGGAGGACTACCTGCGCTGGCTCAACAACATCGTGGTGCGCTCGCGCGGCGGACACATCCAGCCTCTTTATGGCATCGGGCAGGAGGAACAGCTGCCCGAAGCGATCCTGGGTCACTTGCCGGGCTACCGCGGCCAGGGCCCGGTGCGCGTCGGCAACCAGGCGCAGGAGCATTTCCAGCACGATGTCTACGGCAACATCATCCTGGGCGCGGCGCAATCGTTCCACGACCACCGGCTGTTCCGGCGCGCGGGCAAGGTCGAATTCGGCTACCTCGAAGCGGTGGGCGAGCAGGCTTTCCGCGTCTACCACCAGCCGGACGCCGGTATGTGGGAGCTGCGCACGCGGGCGCGCATCCACACCTCGTCCGCCCTCATGAGCTGGGCCGCCTGCGATCGGCTGGCCAAGATCGCTGCCACGCTCAGGATGCCGGACCGCATCCGCCATTGGCGCGAGCGCGCTGACGTGATCCGCGAACGCGTCCTGCGCGAAGCCTGGAGCGAAGAGCGCCAGGCCTTCGTCGAAAGCTTCGGCGGCCGCGAACTGGACGCCAGCGCGCTGTTGATGGCCGAAGTGGGCTTCATCGACCCGCACGACGCGCGCTTCGTCGCCACCGTCGACGCACTGGAGCAGTCGCTGTGCGACGGCCCGTACATGCGCCGCTACGAAGCGCCCGACGATTTCGGCAAACCCGAGACCGCGTTCAACATCTGCACCTTCTGGCGCATCGACGCACTGGCGCGGATCGGCCGCAGGGGCCAGGCCCGCGAGATCTTCGAGGTCATGCTCAAAAGCCGCAACCCATTGGGCCTGCTGTCGGAGGACACCCACCCGGTCACCCGCGAAATGTGGGGAAACTTTCCACAGACCTACTCCATGGTCGGGCTGATCAACGCGGCGGTTCGCCTTTCCGCGCCCTGGGACTCGGTCATCTAAGGATGCACATGAGCGTCGCACGGCCGCCCGAAGACGCGAACGCCCCCTCGGGGGGCAGCGCACTACACGCAGTGAGAAGCGTGGGGGCCACATGAGCCGCCTCGTTGTCGTTTCCAACCGCCTGGCGGACCCACGCAAGACCGCAGCCGGCGGCCTGGCCGTGGCGCTGGCCGAAGTGCTGAACAACACCGGCGGGCTCTGGTTCGGCTGGAGCGGCAGGATCGTGGAGCCGGGCGGGGCCAACGTCGACGAGGCGCCGGTGCATTCGCAGCAGGCCGGCCCGGTGAAGCTGGTGACGATCGACCTGACCCGGGAAGACCACGACGCCTATTACCTCGGCTACTCCAACGGCGTCCTGTGGCCGGTCTTCCACTACCGCCTGGACCTGGCCGACTTCGACGCCGGCTACATCGCCGGCTACCGTCGCGTGAACCAGCTGTTCGCCCGCAAGCTCGCGCCGCTGCTGCGCGAGGACGACATCATCTGGGTGCACGACTACCACCTGATACCCCTGGCCGCCGAATTGCGGGCCCTCGGCTGCAACCAGCGCATCGGCTTCTTCCTGCACATCCCGCTGCCGCCGCCGCTGATCCTGGCGGCGATTCCCGGCCACGACTGGCTGATCCGCGCCCTCTTCGCCTATGACCTGGTGGGATTCCAGAGCAAGTCGGACCACTCGCATTTCTGCAGCTACGTCGAAACCGAGGCCCATGCGCAGAACCTGGGCGACGGCCGCTGGCGCGCCTTCAATCGCACGGTGCAGGCCGGGGCTTTCCCGATCGGCATCGACGTCGAGGAATTCACTTCGCTCATCCACGCGCCCGAGGGCCGC
>JBDSWB010000075.1:0-3651 GCA_039926915.1 Ramlibacter sp. | reverse complement strand
ACACCATGTCGATATTGCCGCGGTTGCGGGTCGGATCGTTGATGCGGTAGCGCTCCAGCTCGGCGCGCACCGCAAATTGGTCCGTGAACGCGTACTGAAGGCCGACACCGTACTTGATGTTGGTCTTATTGGTACGCGGGCTGAACACAACCCCCGGAACGGCCCCCGTGCTGGTGAAGTAGGTACGGTTCTGCGCGTACGCAGCACCGACACGGCCCAGCACGGTGAACCGGTCGGTCACCGGCAGTTTGCCCACCAGGTCCAGGTTCAGGCCGCGCACTTCCGAACGGCCCGTCCGCGAGCCTGCGGGCGCTGTATTGAAGGTGTAGCGGTTGTCGCCCAAGTCGAAGTAGCCGCCCTCGACCGCGAGGTTGCGGTGGAACTGGTAGCCGCCGTAGAGCTTGAACGCATTTTTATCGCGTTGGCGCCCCGTGATCGACGTGACCGTCAGGCCGGGGCCAACCAGGCCGGGGCCGACCAGGCCGAGAGTGGACGGCGTGCCGAAGCGGGCGGTGGAGGTACCATAGTTGCCGCCGATGTACCAGCCCATCGGGTCTTCGGCCAGAGCCGAGGTGCTTGCAAGAACAGCCAGAGTCAAAAGGCTGAGCTTGTGAATGAGTATCGGAGAACTTGTTTTTTCCATGAGTGTTCCTTTGGGGTTGGGCAGGGAACCACTGAAGACCAATGGCTGACGCGAGTATCTGACGGTTGACCGGCTCGACGGCTCGACAGCGCGACGATCTCCACGAAAATCCACGAAAAAACAACAGGCTTACGTGAAGACGCGGTGAACTCCTACAAGAATTTGTAAGCGGGCTTATTTGTAATGGATGAGTTCGAACAGGGCATCTCTGACGGGTTGACCGGCCGCGGGCGCATGGTGTATGAATGCCAATGACCGCCAACGCTAAAAACAAGCCGGGGCACGAGTCCGCCACCCAAACAGGGTTTCGCAAAGGCCTCACCAGCTATGGCGACGAAGGCTTCTCGCTGTTCCTGCGCAAAGCCTTCATCAAGGGGGCGGGTTACACCGAAGCCGCGCTTGACCGCCCGGTGATCGGCATCGCCAACACGTCAAGTGCGTACAACCCCTGCCACGGCAATGCGGCCCAGCTCATTGAGGCCCTGAAGCGCGGCATCTTGCTGGCCGGCGGGCTGCCGATGGACTTCCCGACGATCTCGGTCCACGAGAGTTTCGCCTCGCCCACCAGCATGTACCTGCGCAACCTGATGTCGATGGACACTGAGGAAATGATCCGCGCCCAGCCCATGGACTGCGTAGTGCTGATTGGCGGGTGCGACAAGACCGTGCCCGCACAGTTGATGGGGGCGGCTTCGGCCGGCATTCCCGCCATCCAACTGATCACCGGCTCGATGTTGACGGGCTCGCACCGCGGCGAGCGGGTTGGCGCTTGCACCGATTGCAGGCGCTATTGGGCGCGGTTTCGCGCCGGTGAGATCGACGCGGCGGAGACGGCCGACGTGAACGACCAGCTGGTCGCCAGCGTCGGCACCTGCTCTGTCATGGGCACGGCCAGCACCATGGCCTGCATCGCGGAGGCGTTGGGCATGACGGTGTCCGGCGGCGCGTCGCCGCCGGCTGTGACAGCCGACCGCATGCGCGTGGCCGAAGAAACCGGCGCGCGCGCCGTTGCGATGGCGCGTGAACGACTCACCATCGACAAGGTGCTGACCCCGGCCGCTTTCGAGAACGCGATGCGGGTACTGCTGGCGATCGGCGGGTCCACCAACGGCATCGTGCATCTGGCTGCGATCGCGGGACGGGTCGGGCTGGACATTGACATGCAAGTCCTGGACCGCATGGGCCGGGAGACGCCGGTGCTGCTGGACCTCAAGCCCTCGGGCCAGCATTACATGGAAGACTTTCACAAGGCCGGCGGCATGGCCACGCTGTTGCGCCAGCTCAAGCCCCTGCTGCGCCTCCAGGCCTTCACGGTGACGGGCCGCACGCTGGGCGAGGAGATCGAGGCCGCAGGCCCCGGCTTCGCGCAGGACGTGGTGCGCCCCCTCGACAGGCCGATCTATCCGCAGGGGGCGATCGCGGTATTGCGCGGCAACCTCGCGCCCGGCTGCGCCATCATCAAGCAGTCGACCGCCGATCCGGGGTTGATGGAGCACGAAGGCCGGGCGGTGGTGTTCGAAAACGCGCTGGACCTTGCCGAGCGGATCGACAGCGACGATCTCGATGTGAAGGCCGACGATGTGCTGGTGCTGAAGAACATCGGCCCCAAGGGCGCGCCGGGCATGCCCGAGGCCGGCTACCTTCCGATCCCGCTCAAGCTGGCGCGCGCAGGCGTGAAGGACATGGTGCGGATTTCGGACGGCCGGATGAGCGGCACGGCCTTCGGAACGATCGTGCTTCACGTCACGCCGGAGTCCGCGGTCGGCGGGCCGCTGGCTCAAGTCCGCAACGGCGACCGCATCCGCTTGAGCGTGCGCAATCGCGAGATCAGCCTGCTCGTCCCCGCCGACGAGCTTGCCCGCCGGATGCGCGAGAACCCGGTGGTCGAACCCACCGCGGCCCGTGGTTACCGCAAGCTGTTCCTGCAGACCGTGACCCAGGCCGACCAGGGCGTTGACTTCGACTTCCTGCGCGCCCCCGACAGCACCGGCAGGACTCCGGGCGGCTGAAGGGCGCAGCTCGATGCCCGGGGCTCAATCCATCGGTCGGTAACCTCTCGATCGCTGTCTGGCTTGTCCTACATCTGTTTGCACGCGCGCTCGATAGCATGGGGCGCATGAGCACCCAGCGCCACATCGCCGTGACGGTCGAAGAAACCGGCCTCAATGAATATGTGTGGGTGCTCACCGAGAGCACGGAGGGTCATGCGTCCGTCCTGAAAAACGGCGAGCACTGCCGCAGCTACATGGAGGCGCTGGACGCAGGCCACGAGGCGCTCGCCCTGCTGCTCACCCGTTCGGAGTCTCATGATGCGCTATAGCCGCGCCGAACATGGGCGGGTGCACGCGCTGCAGCGGGACGTGGCGCGAGCCGAAGCCGATTACCAGCGCCTGCGCGCCGCGTACCTTGAGGTGGCCACCAACGAACCCAGCCACGAAGTCGCGTTGGCCATGATTGGAGCCGACATGGATCGTGCGCATGCGCAACTCCAGGCTCTGATCGGCTTGCCCCAGTTGCCTTTCACGCATGAGCCCAGCGCGGTGGTGCTGCGCGAGGCCAGGCGGCTGAGCGAAGAAAACACGCGAGAAGGCATTTAGCCATGGCCACCCATCCTGTCGAGCCCGGAGCGTTGCCGGGGGAGCAAGCACCCGCCAATCCCAACCCCACGCACCTGCCGGTGGAGCCCGACCTCGGCCCCGTGCCGGCCCCGGTGGAGCCCGAAGACCCGCGCGTCAGGCCCCCGGTTCTTTGAAGGATGTCCAACACGACTGCACCGGCCCCGGCGCCGACCGATACGCCCAAGCCGGCCAACCCGGAACCGCTGCAGGCGCCGGTCGATCCGGAAAAGGGCCGTGTCAAAGTGCCCGAGCAAGGCAAGCCGGAGCATCCGGCGAGGTGAGGCGGCGCGGCCCGGCTACCCGAACTGGGTGCCGAGGAGTGCCTGCGAATCGTCGTCCAGCCCCGCCGCAGGCGCGGACTTCGCCAGCGATATCCACACATTGAAGGGC
>JBDSWB010000074.1:0-15972 GCA_039926915.1 Ramlibacter sp. | reverse complement strand
GCGTAGACGGTCTGGATGTTCACCTGGGCGGTGCCCACCTTTTCCATTTCCCACTTATAGACGCCATCGCCCATGTCGGTGAGCTTGTCTACTTTCGGAAAGTGGGACACGGACGTGGGCACGTCGGACAGGACTTCATATACTTCGGAGGCCTTGGCCTTGACGTCGAACTCGTATCCCAGGTCGATGTGGACAGTCAAAGCCATCGCGGCCTCCTCGATGAATTGTTGAGTGGCCCATTCTGCCACCCCGGCGGCGTCAGGCCGCCTTTTGTGCGCGGGCCTGCTTGAAGGCTGCGGCCCGTTCCACGGCGGTGACGGCAGCGCCGACCAGAGTGTCGACCACCACCACGGCGCCGTCGGCCGACAGGGCCAGACCCTTGGCGTAGTAGCCGCTGACGACGCGCTGCGCGCGGGCCGCGTTCTTTCGGGTTTCCGGCGTCAATTGCGGGCTGGTTTCCTTTAGGGCGGCCTTGTAGCGCTGCTCCAGCACGGTGGCAATGCGCTCGCCGCCTTCACGGTAAGCCGCGATGGCCTGGTGAGCGGCATTGCCGAAATTGCCGATCAGGCTGGTGGCATTGGCGGAAAAGGATTGGGTCTTCATGGTCTTCGCTCCGGTTTGCAGTTGGATGTATGCATTCTGTCCGGCCGGCCTAGTGGGGGCGACCTAATGGGCGCTGATTTCCTAGAGTGCGCGGTCTAGGGCCACCCGCCTCACCCCAGGGGCCAGTTGCCGGATCGCCGCTTGTCCTCGCGCAATGCAGAGAATCGGGAGCCGTGCTACCTTCGGCCTCATTACTCGAGACAACGGGCTAACTGGACATGAGCAACCTGCAGGCGCGCCTGGGCGCCCTTTCGCCGGACCGGCTGAAGGGCATACGCCGCGGCATTGAAAAAGAAAGCCTGCGCGCGACGGGCGACGGTGGGCTGGCCATGACCCCGCATCCGCACGCTCTGGGATCGGCCTTGACCCATCCCCATATCACCACGGACTACAGCGAAGCCCAGCTTGAATTGATCACGGGGGTGCATGCCACACCTGAGACCTGCCTGGAAGAATTGCTGCAGGTCCACCAGTTCACCTACCGGTCGCTGGGCGAGGAGATGTTGTGGGTGTCCAGCATGCCTTGCAACCTGCCCGCCGACGAGAACATTCCCATCGGCCGTTACGGCTCTTCCAACGTCGGCCGGGCCAAGAGCGTTTACCGGATGGGGCTGGCGCACCGCTACGGGCGCCGCATGCAGACGATTTCGGGGATCCACTACAACTGGTCCCTGCCCGACGTTTCCAGCGAACAGTATTTCGCGTTGATCCGCAATTTCCGGCGCCACGCCTTCTTGCTGCTGTATCTTTTCGGCGCCTCCCCGGCAGTGTGTTCGACTTTCGTGGCAGGCCGCCAGCACGAGCTCCAGTCGCTCGGGCAAGGCAACATGTACATGCCGAACGGCACATCGCTGCGGATGGGCCGACTGGGCTACCAGAGCGACGCGCAGGCCAGTCTGGCGGTCAGCTACAACGGCCTGGACGGCTATGCGGCCTCGTTGCACGAAGCCCTGACCCGGCCCTACCCGGCCTACGAGGCGGTCGGCATCATGAACCCAGGCGGTGAATACAACCAGCTTGCCACCAGCCTGTTGCAGATCGAGAACGAGTTCTACGGCACGATCCGGCCCAAGCGCGTGATCCGCCCAGGCGAGCGGCCACTGCACGCGCTGCGGGAACGCGGCGTCGAATATGTGGAAGTGCGGCTGCTGGACCTGAATCCGTTCGTGCCGATCGGCATCACCGCGCAGACCATCCGTTTCCTGGACGTCTTCCTGCTGCACTGCATGCTGGGCGACAGCCCGCCGGATACTCCGCATGAAATCGCCGCGCTCGGGCGCAACCAGCACCGCACCGCCGCCTTCGGCCGCGAGCCCGGCTTGATGCTCGAGCGTGGATCGGGTGATGTGGCGCTGACGCAGTGGGGCACCGAACTGGTCGAGTCTTTCGGACCGATCGCGACGGCGCTCGATGCGGCGCACCAGGGCACCGATTACACGGACGCGCTGCGCGCGGCGCAGGCTCTTTTGGCGGAACCGGGCCTGCTGCCCAGCGCGCGCGTCCTGGCGGTGATGGAGCAGGACTTCGGCAATTCGTACACCGCCTTCACGCGCGCACAGTCGAAACAGACAAGGGTCAAGCTGCTTGCTTTGCCTTTCAGTGCCGCGCAGCATGCCCGCTTCACGGCGATGAGCGAGCGATCGGTGCAGGACCAGAAGGGGATCGAGGTGGCCGACACCCTGCCTTTCGAGATCTATCGCCAGCAGTATGTGGCGCCTGAACGATTGGGCCTCTCGAAGGCCGCCGTCGCACCGGCGCTCGCCGCCGTGTAAGCCGGCATCCGGTAAGGCTTTACTTTGCGTTGATCCTCGCTGCGTGGGCCGGGCGGTTACAATACCCACTTCGATTGCGCAGGCACATCGAACGCGCCCCAAATAACATCACTCCACCCCAGGCGCTCCAGGTCACACTGCGCACGCGTCTTTCGGGGTGACACAGCCCTCGCGCGGCCTAGCAGCTGCGCTCTCTTCCAGACGCAGACCCGGCCCTCCGTGCGAGGACCATGCCACCGGGATCGAAATGCGCCGGCTTGCCCAAGCAAGCTCCCACACACTTTCCCGCGGCCGCACCGAACCGACCTGACGGCCCGAATTTTTTGATTTGATGAATCCCAAAGACAACATCACTGTAGGCAAGTACCTGATCTCGCCGTTGACGAAGCTGCTTGAGAACGGGTGGTACGCCTGCTCGGTGTCCATTCGCTCCGGCACCGGCAGCCACACGCATGACCGCGTGCTGCGCCTGACCCGCCTGTTCCAGACCAAGCTGGCCGCGGTGCGCTATGCCACCGCCGAAGGCCTGCAATGGATAGATCACACCCAACCCAGCATCCGGGGCTGCGCCCTGGCCGCGTCCTAAACCCGGCAAAGGAGACACACTATGGCCAAGGAAGAACTGATAGAAATGAAAGGTCACGTGGACGAAGTGCTGCCCGACTCGCGCTTTCGCGTGACGCTGGAAAACGGCCATCAGGTGATCTGCTACACGGGCGGCAAGATGCGGAAGCACCACATCCGCATCATCGCGGGCGACAACGTGTCGCTGGAGATGTCGCCTTACGACCTGACCAAGGGCCGCATCACGTTCCGGCATATCGCCGGGCGCAGCGGCCCGCCGCCCAGCCGCCGCTAGCCACGCGGTTCGCTCTCAACGAAGGGGTGCTCGCGCACCCCTTTTTTTTACGCTTTTCTGAGTGACTGTTCGCGGTTCAGTCCTACGACGGTGCGCGGAGACCCGGATCAAGCTGAACGTCAGGCCGACTCTCGTGCCGCTGGAGCCCCTATGAAACAAGTGACCCACATCCACCGCATCCTGGCGCTGGCCATCGCGTGTGCATTCGCCGCAGGGCCAGCACTCGCCAAGGACCACGGCCATGGCAACGACAAGCACGCCGAAAAGCACGCTGAGAAGCAGGAGCGCAAGGCTGAAAAGGAAGAGCAGAAGGCTGAAAAGCATGCGGCAAAGCGCGAGCGCGAAGCCATTCGGCCCGGCACCTACTTCAACGACCAGCACCGCACCTACGTGCGTCAGTACTACACGCAGCACTACGGCAACGGCCGCAACTGCCCGCCGGGCCTGGCGAAGAAGAACAATGGTTGCCTGCCCCCCGGCCAGGCCAGGAATTGGGCCGTCGGCCAGCCCGTGCCGCGCGGCGTGACGGTCTATTCCGTGCCTCAGCCGGTGGTCGTGCAATTGCCGCCAGCCCCCTACGGGTATCGGTATGCCCGGATCGGCAATGACGTCGTGCTGGTGCAGACACAGAATAACCTGATCGTCGACATCATCCAGGGACTGCTGGGCTGAATTCGCGCCGGCGCAGGGCTGTCGGTCGCAGACCGGGCGCCAAGTCCTACAGACAGGCCGGGGTTGCGCATTGACGATGGATGGATCAAACATCCGAAGTCGGAGCAATCATCCATGAACCTCGTGCACATACCCCTGTCGCTCGCCGTCCTCGCAGCGGCAGCCATCCTTTCCTCCGGCGCGTTCGCTGCTGAAAAGCAATCGAGTACGCCCGTCGCCTCAGCTCCACAACAACCGGCATCTGGCCAGGCCGCCTATGGCGTCAAGATCGGTTCGTTCTTCAACGACCAGCAAAAGCAGGCGGTCCGCCGCGCCTTCTCGCAGGAGTACGCCAAGGCCAAGGAATGCCCGCCCGGCCTGGAGAAGGGCAAGAAGGGGTGCGAGTCGCCCTGGGACACTCGCTATTGGGCGGTCGGCCAGGCACTGCAGCCGGCCGTGAAGGCTTACCCGGTGCCGGAACCCGTGGTGGCACAACTGCCCAAGCCGCCGCAGGGGTACGAGTACGTCCGTGTTGCCGACGACATCCTGCTGATCTCCAGCGGCACCAAGCTGGTGGTCGACATGATCGAGAAGGTAGCCGGCTGATCCGCGTTCAATTTTCCAGAAAATTGCCTGCCGAGAAACAGACCGGCGGCGCATCCGCATCAAAGCTCACCCCGGCGGGATCGCGTCCCTCCTGAACCGCTGTCAACTGCTTCTCCAGCAGACGGCGCAACATCGCGACGCCGCGATCGCTGGCAGCAAGGTGCTCTTCGGAGTGATGCGCGATCGCGCCCTGGCTGACCTGGGCTTCGTAGTCGCCGGGAAACCGGCGATGTTCATCTTCGCTCAATTCTTCCCACAGTTTGCCGTTAAGTCGTGAACGCATTCGCACCAGTTCACCCTTTTCCCTCACCCGGCCCACCACGTAAATGCGGAAGCTATGGTCGTCGATGGGCAGCACCCAGCCGAGTGACTCCACGCGGCCATAGCGCCCGATGCGCGGGCTGGGGATGACGCGCAGCGTCGGCAAGCCGGCCTCGCTGATGCGGCGCAGGGTCATGCCGTCCGCCAGCTTGCGCAGCGACAGCGTGCGCACTGTCAACTCGGTCGTGTCCCAGGTGACCTGAGGCATCACGGCCATCTGCTCGACGAACTGCGTGCCGCTGAACGAAGAATGCAGGATCACCACATGGAATGGGTCGACCAGGTTTTCGTAGTGCTGGAGCCAGTTGCACGGGATGATCTTCGGGCCGCCTCCGCCGATGCTGTTGTCGTCGGCTTCAAGGAATTCGCCTTCATCCAGTGTTTCGAGGCATTCGTAGCGTGGCAGCACGGGCTTCTTTTCGGGCGGACCCATGTAGGCCCAGACCAGGCCGTAACGCTCTTCGACCGGATACCAGGGCTGGCGCGCCTTGTCGCGTGCCCGGCCGCCTTCCGGTTCGCAAGGCTGCTCCACGCAATGGCCCTGCACATCGAACAGCCAGCCGTGATAGCAACAGCGGATGCCGCGCTCCTCCACCTTGCCGTAGTACAGCGATGCGCCCCGATGCGCGCAATGCGGGTACACCAGGCCTGGACGCCCGGTTGTGTCGCGAAACAGGATCAGGTCTTCCCCAAGTACGCGCACCTTGCGCGGCGTGTCACTTGCATCGCCGGCGGTGCCCAGGGGATGCCAGTAGCGGCGCAGCAGTTCGCCCATCGGCCTGCCAGCGCCTACTTCTGTCAATTCCTTCTTGTGGCTGGGCGGCGGACGCCCATAGGCGGTGCCGGCGTCCACGGCGATCGGGATCACGCGTGCGCGCGTGTCTGTGGCGGGATCCTTCATGCAGTCGCTCCTCGGGGCATCATTCGGCAGTGACGCCGGCGGCCTTGATCAGTTCGGCCATACGCGGATAGTCGGCCCGGTAGCGCTCCATGAACTGGGGTGGGGTGTTGCCCAGGGGCTCGAAGCCGAAGGCCGTGAGTCGCGCGGCAACATCCGGCATGGCCGTGGTCTCGCGCAATGCGGTGGTCCACGCGTCAACGACCGCCTGCGGCATTTTCGCGGGGCCGTACACGCCGATCCAGCTGTCGATGTCGAAGCCCTGGAACCCCTGTTCCTTGAACGTCGGCACGGAGGGCATGGTCGACACCCGACCCGTTCCCGCGATGCCCAGCACCTTCATCTTGCCGCCCTGGGTGTGGCTGCGCGCCGTGGACGGATTGGCCCAGGCGAAGTCGAGCGCTTCACCGAACAGGTCGTTGTGCGCCGCCGCCTCGGCCTTGTACGCCACGTGGACCAGGTCGGCGCCAGTCTGGCGCTTGAGCAGTTCGCCAAAGAGGTGGGCTGTGGATCCGTTGCCCCAGGTGCCGTAAGTCATGCGCCCCCTTTTCTTCGCGTACTCGATGAATTCCTTCAGGTCTGCGTAAGGCGCGTTCGCGCGTGCGACCAGCATCGGCCCGCCGGTGGCCAGCATCGAGAGCGGCTGGAAATCCCTGACCGCGTCGTAGGGGAGTTTCGCCTGCAGGATCGCATTGTTCACATGGGTCAGTGGCAGGGTGAACATCACCGTGTGGCCATCCGGCGCAGCCTTGGCCACGAAGTCGGCGGCGATGATGCCACTGGCGCCAGGCCGGGCCTCGACAATGACCGACTGGCCCCAGCGTGCCTGCAGCTTGTCGGCGTAGACCCGGGCGATGGTGTCGATCGGCCCGCCGGCCGTGCCGAAAGGCACAATGCGGATCACCCTGCTGGGAAAGCCGGGCTGCTGGGCCTGCAAGGGCGAGGCCGCCAAGCCCAGCAAGCCCGCGGCCAGGCCGCTGTTGAAGGTCCTTCTGCGCATCTGCATTCCTTGTCTCCTGTGATTTGTTCGCCTGCTGTCCATCATGCAACCTCGAAGCACGTCCGGCAATTCGGGTGACACCGACCCCATCACCGCCGCAACGCTGGCGCACTACGAAAACCGCGCCCAGGCCTTCTGGGAAGGCACGCGCGGCCACGACGTCAGCCAGAACATCGGCGCATTTCTTCGTCACATCGCGGCTGAGCCGCCCTTCGATTTGCTTGACCTGGGCTGCGGCCCGGGCCGCGACCTGAGGACGCTTCGCGACCTGGGCCACCACGCGACCGGGCTGGATGGCTCAAGCACATTTGCCGCCATGGCACGCGCCCACAGTGGCTGCGAAGTTTGGCAGCAGAACCTGTTGCGCCTCGAGTTGCCGATCACGCGCTTCGACGGGATCTTCGCGAATGCCGTGCTGTTTCACGTGCCCGGCGCGCACCTGCCGCGCGTGCTGGGGGAACTCCGCGCCAGCCTGAAGCCCGGCGGCGTGCTCTTCAGCTCCAACCCGCGCGGACAAGGCGAGGAAGGCTGGAGCGGCGACCGCTATGGCGTCTACCACGACCTCGTGGGCTGGCGCAGTTTCATGGCAGGCGCCGGCTTCATCGAACTTGAACACTACTACCGGCCGCCGGGCCTTCCGATCGAGCAGCAAAGCTGGCTCGCGACAGTCTGGCGGCGGGCCTGAACGGGAGGGGCAGGCCCGGCCGGCGGACGTCTTGTCAAGCCGCCAGCCACTTGCGCAGGCGCCGGTACACCGCATCGCTGCCCAGCAGGTCAAGGTGGTGCACGCCGCGGGCGATCCATTGGTGCGACGGCGGGATGTGCAAGTCGCGAGTGGCCCGCGCATGGCGGCCCAGTGCGCTGGCGAGCGGCACGAGGCCGTCGCCCATCCACTCGTTGGCATCTTCATCCCGGCCTAGCGTGCCGGCCACCGCATAACACTGAACGCCCTGGGGCAGGGGCAGCACACTGCGCGTATCGCGAAGGGTGAATCTGCCACCCGCCCGGTCCGCTTCCAGGAGGCTGCCGTGGCGCAGGTCGGTGATACCTTCGCTGCGCATGCCCGACAGGCGCGTGAAAGGAGCAAGGTAGGGGCTGATGCCCAGGCCCCGATGCAGCCAATTGCCGCCACGTTCCAGTGGTGCGCCATGGTGCGGGGTGCCCAGGAAGACCAAGCCCTTGAGTCGCGTCGGCCAGGCCATGCCGGCTTCGCTGGCCTGGAACACGGCACTGCGTGCTACCAGGCCGCCCATGCTGTGTCCGAGGATCGTGAGATTCTCCACTGGAACGGGCCAGGCCTGCAGCAGGCGCTCGATCGCCTCTGCCAGGTCGTGGCCGCTGGCGGAGATGTGGCGCCCGGTGTTGTAGCGCGCGTAGACCGGGGTGTAGCCCAAAGAGCGGCCCAATGACTGGCCATGGTCGTGGCCATCGCGACTCCATTGCAGGTCGTTCATGCACAGGCCATGGACCATCAGCAGGATCTTGGGTCCGGAGGGGCCTTGCGCTTCCCGCGTTCGCAGTTCCATTCGGATGGCCAGCGGGTTGCCCGTTCGCGCCAGGTGATCACCGACGACGCCATTGAGCGCCGACACTACTGCGTCGCGGCGCGGTGGCGCTTCGGCTTCCGGCAGACCCTGCAAGGACATGCCCAGGACGGCCTGCACGCCGGCCAGCGCGGCGTCAAGACCGTGACCCACGAGCCCGGTCGTGCCCTTGATGCTGCGGTAGACGAGCCCGGTGATGCCGCGTGTGGGTTCGTCCTGCACCGAACCGAACGGCGGCGAAATGCGGGCGATGCGGTGGTGCATCGCCTCCACGATCCCGGTGACACCGCGGACGCCCGCGACGACAAGGCGAACCCCGCCGCGAACATCGGCCAGCGCACCGGCCGCGCGCTTGGGAAGTTGGGCCAATACGCCGCCGTTACGGCGTCTTGGGCTTGCCGCGCGGGATCACCGAGGTAACGGGCGGCGTGGGCCGGTCCGAAGTGCCGGGCTTGGGCGGTGAGTTGTCCTTCTTGGGCTTCTTCGCCATCTTGTTGCTGCGCTGTTCACCTTTGGCCATGAGATCCTCCTGGGGGGCAATGCGTGGAGTTTACCCAGTGCCGGACTAGAGCTTCGCGGGTTCGGTCTGGGCGAACATCCGCTGCGTCGCCTCGAAGCCCTGCTTGGCGTATTGCTGCATGTCGGCATCCCGCACGTTCGGCTATCGTCGGCCGTGAAGGTGTCTACCTGACCCGGCCTGTTAAACCGGCCGGGGCCGGGCCGACGGGCTTCGTCGCGGCCTGAAGCGCGCGCTTCCGTCAGACCAGACGCTCTATCTTCTTTTTGCGCCAGACAAAGTGGTAGTAGCTGGCCTGCAGCACCAGCATCGAAACGAAGGTGATGGGATAGGCCATCCACACGCCGTTGAGCCCGAAATGGTGGCTGAGCAGCCAGGCCGACGGCACTTCCACCAGCGCGATGCACAGAATGGAAATGGCCGTCGGCACCAGCACGGCGCCGCTGGCGCGCATGACGCCTCCCAGCACCGAGGAGAAGCCGAACACCACGCTGCTCCACAGCATGATATGCAGCAGCGTCTGGGCCAGTTCCACCACCGGCGGGCTGGTGACGAAGGCGCCAATCAGGTAACGCGAGAACAGGTAGCCGATCACCACCAGGCCGCCGGTGATGACCAGGTTCATCTTGAGGCCGGTCCGGGTGATCGCGCCCAGCATGTGCGCGCGGCCCGCACCGATGGATTGCGCCCCGAGGATCGACGCGGTAATGGCGATGGAAAGCGCGGGGAATTGCACGTAGTTCACGACCTGGTTCACGGCGCCGTAGGCGGCGGTGGCGTCGGAGCCGAAGCCGTTCACCAGCGACAGCAGCACGATTTCCGCCAGCGAGATCACGATCATCTGCAGGCCGGTGGGCAGGCCGATGCGCACCACCAGCCGCAACAGCCTCGGGTCGATGCGCAAGGCGCGCAGCAGTTCCAGGTCGGGCGCGAGCGGGTGCTTGCGCCGGCGCATGAACCACGCCAGGAACAGCAGGGCGGAGACGAATGAAATGATGGACGCTGCGGCCGCGCTGGTCACACCCAGCTGGGGCAGGCCCCACCAGCCGCGGATGAACGCCGGTGTGAAGAGGCACGACACCGCCGTGGAGAGCACCAGCGCATACAGCGGGGTGAGCGTGTCGCCGACGCCCCGCATCAATTGGGTGAGCAGGATGAACACCAGCAGCCCCGGCATCGCGACGATCATCATCCGCGCGTAGCCGATCGACAGCGGCAACACGTCGGCCGGTGTGCCCAGCGCGCGCAGCAGGGTCTCGGTGAAGGTCCCGCCGAACAGCGCGACGGCCAGGCCCAGCAAAAGGCCGAGCGCCAGGGCGGTGCCGGCGATCGCCTTGACCTTATGCAACTCGCGCGCCCCCCAGGCCTGGCCGATCAGCACCGACGCGCCGGCGCCGATGCCAATCACGAGCGAGATCAGGAAGAAGATGATGGGGAACATGCCGGCGACCGCCGCGAGCGCCCGGGTGCCGAGCATCTGTCCCACGAACACGTTGTTGAGCGTGCCTGACAGCGACTGGAGGATGTTGGCCACGATCATGGGGCCGAGGAAGGCGAGGAATACGCGCCATAGAGGCCGGGAGGGCGCCAGCCCGGCGCGCGTGGGCGGGGCCGGAGTGGGGGAAGAGGTGTCTGACATCCCCCGAGCCTACCCTCCCCGCGGCCACCCCCGGTGGCCGTGGGATTTTTGCTGGGCCGCCTCACTCCGCGCTGGCCACGAGGCTTCGTGTACCCCGCACCCCATTCGGGCCTGTTGAAAATGCGCTCTGCCATGTTCGAGTGCAGTTCCATGCACCTTGGTGAGGCCGAGGCGATGGACTGCATCCGCAGTTTCGATCTCAGCGCATGACGCGGACCTGGGCCGCGGAAGCCTGAGGCGCTAGTTGTCGAGCAGGCGCACCTTCACGCTCTTGCCCTTGATCCGCCCGTCGTTCAGCCGCCGGGCCGCGTCGTGGGCGATGGAACGGTCGACGGCGACGTAGGTGGAGAACTCGTTCACTTCGATTTTGCCGACCTGCTCGCGCGAGTAGTTCAGGTCAGCCGTCAGCGCACCCAGTACGTCGCCGGGGCGGATCTTTTCCTTGCGCCCGCCCTGGATGTGCAGCGTGATCATGGGCGGGGCGAGCGGGCCGCCGCCGGCGGGCCGGAGTTCATGCAGCTTGTGCCATTCCGATTCGCGGCCCTGCAGCACCTCGATCTTGCCGACCGAACCCATCTCGTCCATGCTCACCAGGTTCAGCGCCAGGCCGCGGGCGGTGCCACCGGTGTTGAGCCCGCTGCGACCGGTGCGCCCGATGCGGTGGATGTGGACCTCGGGATCCGGCGTCACGTCCACGTTGATCACCGCTTCCAGGTTCGCGATGTCCAACCCGCGTGCCGCCACGTCAGTGGCCACCAGCACGGAGCAGCTTCGGTTGGCAAAGCGCACCAGCACCTGGTCTCGCTCACGTTGCTCGAGCTCGCCGAAGAGGGCCAGCGCGCTGAAGCCTTGCGTTTTCAGCGCGTCGGCGAGCTTGCGGCACTGGGCCTTGGTGTTGCAGAACGCCAGCGTGCTCGCCGGCCTGAAGTGATCGAGCAGCAGGCTTACCGCCGCGACGCGTTCGCTGTCCCGCACTTCGTACCAGCGCTGCTCGATCTGGCCCCCCGCATGCTGGGCCTGGACTTTCACCGTGACCGGGTCGCGCATGAATTGCGCCGCGAGCTTCGCGATGCCTTCGGGGTAAGTGGCCGAGAACAGCAGGGTCTGCCGCGCCTTCGGACACTGTTTCGCGACGGTGACGATGTCGTCGAAGAAGCCCATGTCCAGCATGCGGTCGGCCTCGTCGAGCACCAGCGTGTTCAGCGCATCGAGCTTCAGGCTCTCGCGCGCCAGGTGGTCCATCACGCGGCCGGGCGTGCCCACCACGATATGCGCACCGTGTTCCAGCGTGGCCAGCTGGCCGCGCAGTGGCACGCCGCCACACAGGGTCACCACCTTGATGTTGTCCTCGGCGCGCGCCAGGCGGCGGATTTCTGTGGTCACCTGGTCGGCCAGCTCTCGCGTGGGGCACAGCACCAGCGACTGCACGGCGAAGCGCCGGGCGTTCAGGTTGGTCAGCAGCGTGAGCGCGAACGCCGCGGTTTTGCCGCTGCCGGTCTTGGCCTGGGCGATCAGATCCTTGCCGAGCAACGCAGCGGGCAGACTCGCGGACTGGATCGGTGTCATTTCCAGGTAGCCCAGGCGCTGGAGGTTCTCCAGCGTGGCGGGATTGAGGGCGAGGGTGGCGAAGCCGGCCGCCGGCGGGCTGTTCGGTGCGGGAGATGTCATGACCCCCGATCATGGCGCACCTTGCGGGGCCCGAGGTGCTGAGGCGCGGCAGCCGCCAGCCATTCGGCCCGCAAGGACAAACCCGCGCGAAAGCGCCGTCCGCCGGACCTCCCCTCATACTCGGAGGCTATTCAGAAGGCAGTACATGAGTGATTGGACACAGGACATCGCGGAGGCGGAAGCCGCCGCGGACCGCACGCAGCAAGCGGAACAGCAGGCCGAAAGCAGGTTTGACCAGGTGCATGCGCGGGCGAAAGCCGCCGGGGCCGTTGACGACGCGGTCAAGAGCAGTGAGTTCGGTCAATGGATGGCAGCCCGCCACGCGACAGATGCGGCGTGGGGCGAGTGGTCCAGGGTAATGGACGCCAAGCCAGCGGGCTGAACGCCTCCCCAGGACGCGAACAAGCCGCAGCTGTTCAGGTCTGCCCGGACCGCAGCCACTGGACAGCCTCTTCTTCGGAGGAAAATACGCGCAGGCGCATGCCCAGTTCCTGCGCGGCGGTTTCGCTGTTGTGCGTGATTTGTTCCGGCGGCACGACCGAGGCCACGCGTTCCATATGGGGAAAGCTCTGCGCCACCAGCTCTCCCAGAAAGATCTGTTCAGTCGGCGTCAGCGAGCCTTCGACCGCGCGCAAGTCCACCAAGACCCGGCGATCGCCCCACAAAGCAGTTTCCACGGCGACAGAGTCGATCAATTCAACAAAGCACTTGATCGAGTTCGGGCCCGATACCGTCAACTGGACGAACTGCGGAAACCGGGTAGTCGAAACTTGGAAAGGCATGCGGGTAGGTTCAACCTGTTTGGGTCGAATGTATCAATTCTGTAGAGATGGGTCTGTGCCGTTGTTCACAACAGGACGCACTGCGTGACCGTTCTTCGATGTCTCCGTCGCTCGCGCTCTCGCCGTTGGCCCGTGGTCAGCCGATGGATCGTGCTGACCTGCGCAGAATGCGCAGGGCTGCTGGTGCACGGCGATTCGGACCGGATGGTGGCGGCTGGCAACGCGCAGGCGGCGGTGCAGATGTGGGCCGATGCGGCCGGCGCCCGAGCCATCGCGGCCTCAGTGTCCGGCGGGGCCAGCGTTACCCGATGACCGTCACGGACTCAAGCGCAGCAGCGACTTCGTGGAGACACTGGTGGAAGTCGGGAAGTTGGGCCACGCCTGGAGCGGCGGTGCCGCCAGCCAGGCCTGCAGCGACGCCAGGGGCCCGGACGCGTCGCGCATGCTCTGGGGCTTTGCTGCGAAGCAGTTCCGCGGCTAAAACGAAAAGAGCCCGCCAGGGCGGGCTCTTTTTCGGTAAGCGGAAGAATTACTTCTTGGCTTCGGCCTTCTTGGCGTCAGCCTTGACTTCGGCCTTGGCTTCCTTGGCATTGGCGTTGGCCATGGCTTTGTCCTTGGTGGCGTCGGCAGCGTTGGTCTTGGTGTCGGCCTTGGCGTTCGCAGCAGCCTTGGCAGCCTTCTTTTCAATGGCGGCAGCTTTCTTGGCGGCCTTGGCGTCGGCGGCGGCCTTTTTCTTTTCGGCCTTGGCCTGGGCCTTGGCGGCCTTTTCGTCAGCCTTGGCGTCGGCCTTCATTTCGGCCTTCATTTCGGTCTTGGCGGCAGCGGCGGGCTTGGCGCCCGAAGCGGCGGCCATGGGCGCGCCGACGTGCGAAGCGGCGAAGGCGGAAGCGGCGAAGAAAGTGGCAACCAGGACGGCGAGGAGCTTGTTCATTGGGACTTTTCGAAAGGGGGTTTGTTGAGGTCGGCGAACCCTGGGGACGCATACCTCAGCTGCCCGAGCGGGCTGCTTTGTTGTAACGCGGCAGGTTACGATATGGTTGACTCAGCAGTAGCAAGCTCCCCGGACGAAAGCAAGCCATTGAGACACCACCTCTGCATATCGGCATCGTAGCCTGCTCGGCTGAAGGCGCCTCCCTGTGCTATCGGACGATCTGCGCGGAAGGCGCAGCGCTGCTCGGGCCCCATGGCCATCCCGAGGTCAGCATGCACACGCCGCCGCTGTCGCGGTACATGGCGCACATCGAAAAGGACGACTGGCTGGGGGTGGGCGAGCTGATGCTGGAGTCAGCGGCGAAACTGGCCGCCATCGGGGCCGATTTCCTCATTTGCCCGGACAACACCCTTCACCGGGCATTCGCCCATGTGCAGCCGCGCTCGCCCCTGCCCTGGCTGCACATTGCGCAGGTGGTGGCCGAAGAAGCGTCGCAGCAGGGCTTTCGGCGGATCGGAATCACCGGCACGCGCTGGCTGACGGAGAGCCAGGTTTATCCCGAAAAGTTCGCCGCGCGGGGGCTGGAATATGCGCTTCCACCGCGGGAAGAGCGGGAAGCGATCAGCCGGATCATCATGGATGAACTGGTGTACGGCATCTCCGTGCCGGAGGGCGTGGCGCGCTTCCAGCTGGTGATCCAGGGCTTGAAGGCGCAGGGTTGCGACGCGGTCGTGCTGGGCTGCACCGAAATTCCGCTCATCATCAACGACGCCAATTCGGCCCTGCCCACGCTGGATTCGACCCGGTTGCTGGCTCGGGCGGCGCTCAGGCTCGCTGTCGGAGATCGCCACGCCTGACCGCGCCACCCTGCAAGCCCATCAAAGCTGCAGGCACAGCACCACCAGCCCGGCCAGCACCAGCAGCAGTCCCCAGCGCTCGGTGCGGGAAATTTCTTCCTGCAGGCGGCGCGAGACGAGATAGCTGAAGACGACCTCGACCATGCCTAGGGTGCGCACGTTGGCGGCCGAAGTGAGCGCAAAGGCGGTAAACCAGCCAATCGACGCCAGCGCCCCGGCTGCGCCCGCAATCGACGACACGCGCCACGCTGTCGCCGTGGCACGCAGCGACCGGGGAGAGCGCCAGGCCAGCCAGCCGCCCAGCAGCAGCGATTGCGCGGCCTGGGCCCAGAGCACGCCCCAGGCGCCGATCAGCCAGGGCGACACGCCCGGCAATTGCAGCGCCGCGCCGCGGTAGCCGACGGCCGAAAGGGCGAAGCCGGCGCCCGAAGCCAGGCCATAGAGCGCCGCCAGCCCTGCCCAGTCGCGCCCCTCGCCTGCGGGCAGCGCGCCGGCTCCGCGTGGCAGTGCCAGAATCACGACGCCCGCAGTGGCCAAGGCGATCGCGGCCATCGTGAGCCAGCCGGGCAGTTCATGCAGGAAGGCCGTCGCCAACAATGCCACCTGCAGCGCGTCGGTCTTGGAGAACGCCACGCCGATCACGAAGTTGCGTTGCTTCATCGCCGCCAGCAGCGCGGCCGTCGCGCCGAGCTGGCCCAGGGCGCCCAGCATCAACCAGCCGAAGTAGCCGGCGTGAAACGACGGAATGGGCGCCGCCGTGGCCGGCAGCGCGTGCAGCGCCACCACCCAGGTCGCGGCGAAAGGCAGGCCGTAGAGGAAGCGGGCCAGCGTCGCCCCGAGCGTGCCGGCCTGCGCCACCAATGAGCGCTGCGCGGCGTTGCGTGCGGTCTGCGCCAGGGCTGCCCAGATGACGATAGGCACCCAGGCCCATGTGAGAAGCAGTGTCGAAGAGGTGTTCATGCGGCGGACGGTCAGCCGTGATCATCGCCGCCGGCCCTGTCGCGGGCAATTTCCCTTGTGCGGGGACCGCGCGCGTGAATGGCGATGGGAGCACCGATTGCGAATTCAAAACCCGTAAAGCCGCGCCGGATTTTCGACCAGGATGGCGTGGCGCCCTGACACTGTCGAACCAGCGATCCGATAGACCGCGATAGACGAAAAAAAGCCCGCGCGAGGCGGGCTTTTGATTCAGCGGGTTGCCGAATTACTTCTTGGCGTCCGCCTTGGCTTCGGCCTTCTTGGCATCGGCGGTGGCGTTGGCCATCGCCTTTTCCTTGTTGGCTTCGGCGCCGGCCTTGGTCATCTTTTCCTTGGACTCAGCCTG
>JBDSWB010000073.1:0-6287 GCA_039926915.1 Ramlibacter sp. | reverse complement strand
TCGCGGCGGCGCGCCACGGAAAGACAGCCGCCCTTGCCGCCCCGTTCAAGCCCAAGGACGCCGAGTTGTTCTCGATCATTTCCGGCTTCGATTCGGCCTACTCCGCCTACAACGGCCACCAGGCCGGCATGGAGCGGTTCTGGACGCTCAAGTACCTGCAGCAGCAAGGCATCACCGAACTGGTGGGCGTCGTAATCAAGGAGGGCCTGGCCCGGGCCGAGGACCTGCCACTGGTGTTGCCGATCCTCGGCGGCCAGGACTTGCCGCGCGGCGCCCGGGTGCGCATCAAGCTGGGAGAGATCGACCTGATCATGCTGGACGTGAACGGCACCGTGGTGGAAAGGCTGGACACCGCGGCTGAAGTCGTCACGACGGAAGACGAATCAGAAGAAGAACCCGCGGCCGGCCCCATCGCCATTGCCCTCGACGTCACCGACCTACCCGAGGCTGTCTCCGCCGACGCCCCTTCGGCAAGTTGACCGGCGCCCCATGGCCCGGTCCAATGCGCCGAGTTATTGCGGTGCGCCGCATCCGCAATAACAGATAATTGTCCCTCGTGAACCTGCGTTCGTTCAGTACTCTGCAGATCGCTCTCGGCGTGTCGGTGGCCGTGCATGCGGTCCTGCTGACGGTGCGCTTCATCGACCCGGAAGGCTTCAACCGCGTCTTCCAGGACACGCCACTCGAAGTCATCCTGGTCAACACCAAGACCAAAGAAAAGGTCGACAAGGCCCAGGCGATCGCGCAGACCGCCCTGGCCGGCGGCGGCGAGGCCGCCAAGGGCCGCGCCACCTCCCCGCTACCGCCGTCTGCGCTGACCGAGCTGGGCGACTCGGCCGAAGAAGCGCAAAAGAAGATCGAAGCGATGCAGGACCAGCAGATGCTGATGCTCGCGCAGGTCAAGAAGCTGCTGGCCGCGATGCCGCCACCCGACCCGAAACAACCCGCCAATGCGCCCGAAGCTCAGGCGCGCGAAGACAAGCGCCGCCAGTTGATCAGGCTGCTTGCCGAGATCGAGCGGCGCATCAACGAGGAAAACGCGCGACCCAAAAAGCGTTACATCAGCCCCTCCACGCGGGAGGAGGTGTATGCGATCTACTACGACTCGCTGCGCCGCAAGATCGAGGACAAAGGCACGCAGAACTTTCCGGAAGTGGCAGGCAAGAAACTCTATGGCGAACTCACCATGATCGTGACCGTGAACTACGACGGCCGCGTAATCGACACCGAAGTGGTGGAAACCTCCGGCAGCCTGGCGCTGGACCGCCGGGCGCGGACCATCGCGCGCAACGCGGGCCCCTTCGGCCGCTTCAGCGACGCCATGCGCCTGCGTGCCGACCAGATCGTGGTGGTCTCCCGCTTCAAGTTCACCCGCGACGAAACGCTGGAAACCAACCTCACGAGCCGATGACGCCCGACCTGTATTGCGTGGTGGGCAATCCGGTGGACCACAGCAAGTCGCCGTGGATTCACGCCCGCTTTGCCGAACTCACCAGCCAAAATCTCCGCTACGGGCGCCGGCTGATCCCGCTGGATGGCTTCGCGCATTCGATCGAGGCTTTTCGACACGAAGGCGGCAAGGGCTGCAACATCACCGTGCCGTTCAAGTTCGAAGCCGCGCCGATCGCCACGCGGCTCTCGGCGCGGGCGGAACTGGCGCAGGCCTGCAACGTGCTGATGTTCGATGGCCCCGAAATTTTCGCCGACAACACCGACGGCATCGGCCTGGTCGAAGACATCAGGCGCAATGCCGGTGTGGACCTCGCCGGCCGCGATCTCCTGCTGATCGGTGCCGGCGGCGCCTCCTGCGGCGTGCTGGGCCCGCTGATCGAAGCTGGGCCGCGCCGAATCGTGGTCGCCAATCGCACAAGGCCGAAGGCGGCCAGCCTGGCGGAACGCCACGCCGCCCTAGCCCGTGACCATGGCGTCGAACTCGGTGCGCGCGGCCTGGACGAGGTGCACGATGCCTTCGATGTGGTGGTCAACGCCACCGCGAGCAGCCTGGCCGGCGCCGGCGTGCCGGTGGATGCCCGCGTCCTCAAGCGCGGCGCGCTTGCCTTCGACATGATGTACGGCCCGGCCGTCCAGGGTTTCCTGGACTGGGCCAGCGAGCATGGAGCGGTGCCGCGCGATGGATTGGGCATGCTGGTAGAACAGGCCGCCGAAGCTTTCCTCATCTGGCGCGGCGTGCGGCCGCCGTCGGCGCAGGTGCTGGCGGAACTTCGTGCGACCGGGGCCTAGGCCGCGATGAAAGGCGTGCTGCGTTGGCTCCTGCTGGTGGTGATCGCCGCACTGGCCCTTCAGTTGTTCTTCCTGTGCCGAATCGCGCTCGCGGCGAAGCTGAACCCGACGTCCACCACCTTCCAGCGCTCCGAAGCGTGGCGCATCACGGCCGAGAAGGGCCCGCTGCGCTGGCGCCATCAGTGGCTGTCCTACGCCGAGATCTCGGACAACTTGAAGCGCGCGGTGATCGCCTCGGAAGACGGTAGCTTCACCAACCACGATGGCGTGGACTGGGAGGCCCTTGAAAAGGCCTGGCAGCGCAATGCCAAGGCCGAGGAACAAGCGGCGAAGCAGCGGCCCCGCCAGGCCGGCGCCGCGACCCCGCCCGCCCGGCCGGCGCGTGCGCCGAAGATTTTCGGCGGCTCGACCATCACCCAGCAACTGGCAAAGAACCTGCTGCTCTCCGGTGAACGCACCTTGCTGCGCAAGGGCCAGGAGATCGTCCTGACTTTTGCGCTGGAGCGGATGCTGAGCAAGGAGCGCATCCTGGAGATCTACCTGAACAGCGTCGAATGGGGAGAAGGCGTGTTCGGCGCGGAAGCGGCGGCGCAGCATTATTTCCGCAAGAGCACCGGGCGCCTCTCGACGTACGAAGCGGCGCGCCTGGCGGTGATGCTGCCGCGGCCCAAGTACTTCGAGAAACTGCCCCATTCGGGCTACCTCGCCAGCCGCGCCTCGACCATCGTCGCGCGCATGCAGGGTGCGGAACTGCCTTGACCCTATGATCCCGCCATGCTTGCCAAGCTGATGAGCCTGTTCCTGCTGGGGCTGGTGCGGGTGCTCACCGGCGCCCAGGCCCGCTGGTACGGCTGCCCGCCCAAGGCGGAGCAGCGCATCTACTTCGCCAACCACCAGAGCCACGCCGACCTGGTGATGATCTGGGCGGCACTGCCCGAGGAACTGCGCAGCATCACGCGTCCGATCGCGGCCAGGGATTACTGGACCAAGACGCCTTTCAAGCAGTGGATCACCACCGCAGTGTTCAATGCGATCTACGTGGACCGGGAGCGCAAAGGCGATGAAGACCCGCTCCAGCCGCTGGTGGATGCCCTGGCCAGCGGCGACTCCATCATCATTTTTCCCGAGGGCACGCGCGGTAACGCAGAGGAGCCGCAGCCCTTCAAGTCGGGGCTGTACAGCCTGGCGCAGAGATTCCCGCAGGTGGTGCTGGTGCCTGCCTGGATCGACAACATCCAGCGCGTGATGCCCAAGGGCGAAGTGGTGCCGGTGCCGATCCTGTGCTCGGTCACCTTCGGCACACCGATCCGTCTTGAGGCCGACGAGGAGCGGCGGGCCTTCCTGGATCGCGCCCGGCAGGCAGTCATTGCGCTGCGCGAGGTCTGAAAGTATGAGCCCCCACGTTTGCGGCTGCGCCGCTGCTCTGCCCCCCGAGGGGGCCCAAGCCCTCATTGGGACGGCCCGGTGGAGGCTTGCATGAATTCCTTCCTGCGCAGCCTCACACCGACGCAGCAGGTGGCGGCGTTGTTCGTCATCGTCTTCGGCATCCTGATCATCGTCAGCGTCGTCGCGTTCCTGCTCACATTTCGCGAGCGAGCCGACGACGGCGACGAGATCCGGCACGCCGAGCTGAAGAACTTCCGCAAACTCCTCGGCACTTCCTGGTTCATGGTCGTCGTGTTCTGGGTCGCCTGGGCCGTGGGCGACACCGCGGCCACCGTGCTGTTTGCGCTGATCGCGTTCTTTGCGCTGCGCGAATTCATCACCCTGTCGCCCACGCGCCGGGGCGACCACCGCAGCCTGGTGCTGGCCTTCTTCGTTGTGCTGCCGGCCCAGTTCTGGCTGGTCGGTACCGAGCACTTCGACCTGTTCACCGTGTTCATCCCGGTCTACGTGTTCCTGGCGATTCCGGTGGTCAGCGCCCTGGCCGGAGACCCGCAGCGCTTCCTGGAGCGCAACGCCAAGCTGCAATGGGGCATCATGGTCTGCGTCTACGGCATGAGCCACGTGCCGGCGTTGCTGCTGCTCGACTTCAGGAACTACCAGGGCAAGGGCGCATTCCTCGTGTTCTTCCTGGTCCTCGTGGTGCAGACCTGCATGCTGGTGCAGTACCTGGTCACGCGGCGTCTGAAACGCCCGCCCAGCGCGCCGGAGGTCAGCAAGAGCTTCAATTGGTACAGCTGGATGCTCGGCATGATCGTCGGCAGCATCGTCGGCGGCCTGTTGTCCTTCATCACGCCCTTCAAGCCGGGACAGGCCTTCGCCATGGCCTTTATCGCCTGCGTGGCGGGCTCCATGGGCCACCTGGTGATGAAGGCGCTGAAGCGCGACCGCGGCGTGACCGCGTGGGGCCAGCGCGACATGTCGGTGACGGGCGCCAACGGCTTGCTGGATCGCGTGGACGCGCTCTGCTTCGCGGCGCCGATCTTCTTTCATTCGGCGCGGTGGTACTTCGGCGTATGAACGCAACCGTCAAGCCGCTGCGCATCCTGGGCATCGACCCCGGTCTGCAGACCACGGGATTCGGCGTGATCGACGTGGCTGGCCACGCCCTGACCTACGTGGCCAGCGGCACCATCACCACAACGCACCTGGCCCGCGGCGACCTGCCGGCCCGGCTGAAGGTGCTTTTCGACGGCATCGCCGAAGTGAAGCAGCGCTACAGCCCCGACGTGGCAGCCGTGGAAATCGTCTTCGTCAACGTCAACCCCCAGTCGACGCTGTTGCTCGGCCAGGCCCGAGGCGCCTGTGTGACGGCGCTGGTGGCCTGCGACCTGGCGGTCGCGGAATACACCGCGCTGCAAATGAAACAGGCCATCGCCGGTCATGGCAAGGCCGGCAAGGCCCAGGTGCAGGAGATGGTCAAGCGCCTGTTGAAGCTGCCGGGGTTGCCGGGTCAGGATGCCGCCGACGCGCTGGGCCTGGCGATCACGCATGCCCACGCGGGCGCGGCGATGGCGCGTATCGCGGCAGCTACCCACACCACCCGACGCACAAGCGGCATGTTCAAGGGCGGACGGACGAACTGACTCGACGGGGATCTAATCCCTGATTTCAGGCCCGACGAGCTGCATGAGCAAAGTGAGCGACTCCTGCCAGCCCAGGTAACAGGCTTCGAGCGGAATCACCGTGGGAATATTTTCCTGCGTCACGTTCAGTTCAACACCCATCGGCGTCTGCCTCAGGACGACGGTGGTGACCATTTCGCCCTCCAGGTTAGGGTCGTCGAAGCGGCTCGTATAGCGGATGCGTTCGCCTGGCACCAGTTCCAGGTACTGGCCCCCAAAGGAATGGCCGTGGCCGGTGGTGAAGTTGGTAAAAGACATCCTCCAGGCGCCGCCGACCCGGGCATCCATCTGGTGCACCTTGCCGGTGAAGCCATGGGGCGGCAGCCATTTGGCCATGGCGTCCGCGTTGAGGAAGGCGCGGTACAGGCGGTCCGCGGTGGAAGCTACGACGCGGTGAAGTCGAACGGTATGGTCGGACATGAAGTCTCCGGGGAACAGGGGAAGGCCCCCTGCTGGCATGACGAACAACGATAGCCGGAATCGACGGCGGCTGTCGGTTGATCGGCTACCGTGTCCGCGGCCCGGTCAATTCCACGCCTGGACGGCCGTGAACCGCGGGACCGGACTGGCGGCAGCTCGGCGGTCAACGCGTCATCCCGGTTCGCGCCTAGCGGGCTAGGTGTAGTTTCTCACGACGTTATTCCCATCAAAGCCGAGGCGAGAAGCTGGAGGGCGTTTGGAAGTAGCTGAGTGAGGACGGTGGAAGTTGTAGTGGTACATCCATGGGGCCAGCTCGCTGGCGCGGGCATCCGAGTTGGGGTAGATGAAGGCATAGGCCCACTCTCTCAGCAAGGTCTGGATGAAGCGTTCGGCCTTGCCGTTGGTGCGTGGCGTATAGGGTCGAGTGCGAATGTGCCTGATGCCCAAACGGCGCAGCAGTTTTGCAAAGCGGCGTGACTTGTAGGCTGAGCCGTTGTCGGTCATGACGCTGTGCACCCGCACGCCCAGGCCCTTGTAGTAGCGCAAAGCTGCCAGCAG
>JBDSWB010000072.1:0-24374 GCA_039926915.1 Ramlibacter sp. | reverse complement strand
GTTGCCGGCCGGCCCGGACCGCAAGGCGCAGGCCGAAGCAGCGACGATGGCGGTGGACGGGGCAATAGTGCGGGCCCAGATGGGCCACACCGAGAGTGCGGTCAGGGGATTGCGCAGCCTGCTGGCCGCGCTGGCCGGCTAGGGCCCGGCTACCACTCGCCGACCAGGCGCACACGCTGGTCGAGTTCGGCGGGCAAGTCTTCGGCGCGCGCCGGAGCCGGTTGCAGCCGGGCTGGCGCCTGGCCCGTCACGAGGCGGCGGACGAATTCGGCAGCCGCGGACTTGCGCTGTTGCGGCGGTTGTTGGCTGGGGACTGCGGCAAATCGCATGGCGGCTCCTTTCATGCCCTCAAGTGTAAAAGCCGACTCTGCATTTCCAATGTGACAGGCGTCACATCACGCGAGTAAATGCGCAAGTGCGTGGGGCTCGGGCAACAGGTCAGCGACCCGTGGTCATTCCCGGCGCTTCAGATCT
This sequence comes from Ramlibacter sp., assembly GCA_039926915.1. Lineage (GTDB taxonomy): Bacteria > Pseudomonadota > Gammaproteobacteria > Burkholderiales > Burkholderiaceae_C > Ramlibacter. Next base: position 23,900 of record JBDSWB010000072.1, on the reverse strand, counting down.
GCTGCCGACGCGGCTTCCCGGAAGCGGAACCGCCCCCTGCATCGCCACTGGCCTGGGACTGGCCCGAGCGATCCGGTTCCGACGGCGAGGAGATGTCCGCCAGCGAGGCAGCGACGTCGGCGCTGTCGTCCGGGTCCTTGTCGGCGATGTCGCCCAGGGTCACGATGCCCACCAGGCGCCGCTGGCTGTCCACGACCGGCAGGCGCCGGATCTGCGCGTCGGCCATCTCGCCCAGCACGGTGTCCACATCCTGGTCTTCGGTGGTGGAGCGCACGTCGGTGCTCATCACATCGGCCAGCGTGGTGGTCGCCATGTCGCAGGACTGCGCGACGCCGCGCACCACGATGTCCCGGTCGGTCACCATGCCGACCAGCTTGTCGCCGTCGCACACCGGGATCACGCCGACGTTGAGTTCGGCCATGGCCTGGGCGGCCAGGATCACCGTGTCCGTGGGGGCCATGGACCGCACGCCGCGGGTCATCACGTCAGAAACTATCGTCATTTCGGCTCCTTGGGGGGAAAAGCGCCGGCGGAACGCCGGACGTCTTTCAATCTAGCTGTGGGCGCGCGAAACGCTGTCGGTGACCTCGCAAGCTGGCGTAGGACGGTGCCGATGACTTCAGTCGATGCGCCCGGGTTGGCGCGGCTCAGGACGAGAGCTTGCCCACCAACGTCGACAAAGGCAACGCCGACAGTTCCTGCAACAGCAGTGCCAGTTGCTTGCCGGCGGCGTCCAGCACCGCACGGCCTTTCTCCGCCGTGGCGGCCGCTGCGTTGCCTGCGGCGCCCTCGGCGTTGTAGTCCTGCATGGCCCAGCCGAGCCTGGCGCTGCTGCCGTTGCCGAGGATCGGATTCCTGGCGGCCCGGTCCTCGGACGACGACTTGAAGTGTTTCGCCCGCTTCATGTCGACATGCGGGGCGCGCAGGGCCAGCATCATCGACGTTTCGATCTCGCCGGCGTGGACGCCGAAGCGATGTTCCTCGGCGCTGAACAGACCCGTCACCGCGTCACCCAGCGGCAGGTTCCACCAGTTGCAGCTGTAGACGATCAAGTCGCAGCGGGTGCGCAACTCGCGTGCGACGATATCCATCACGCTCACCTGCCCGCCGTGGGCATTGAGGAGCAGCAGCTTCTTGATGCCTGAACGCGCCACCGATTCGCCAATCTCGGTCCAGGTCGCAATGACGGTCTCTGCGGACAAGGTCAGCGTGCCGGCAAAGCGCGAATGCTCCGGGCTGTAACCGATCTGCTGGGTCGGCAGGAAAAGCACCGGCAATTCGGCCGCCAGGTGCGGCAGGCAGGCGGCCACGACGCCGTCGACCAGGGTCTGGTCCACCGACAGCGGCAGGTGCGGCCCATGCTGTTCGGTCGCGCCCAAGGGAAGCACCGCTACGGTGGCGGCGGGATCGAGGTGCGCGAAGTCGCGCGTGGTCAGGTCGGCCCAGAAGCGGAACGCGGTTGGCATGGACCCATCTTAATTGCTGTCATGCCGGGCCGGACCCGGCATCCAGTGCATGGCGCGCCACACGCACGATGTGCGCCGCGTCCACCCCGAAGAAGTTGCGCAGTGCCGCCCGGGTGTCGCTGCGGCCGAAGCCGTCGGTGCCGAGGGTGAAATATCGGCGGCCATCGGGCAGGAAGGCCCGGATGCTTTCGGGCACGGCGCGCACGTAGTCGGTGGCGGCGATGATCGGCCCGGTGGCCACGCCGTGGATCTCCCGGACATACGGCACGGTGTGGTCCTCGCCCCGCAGCGCCCGCTGCTCGCAGCCCAGCCCATTGCGCGCCAGCTCGCTCCAGCTGGTGACGCTGAAGACCTCGCTGGCCACGCCGTCGGCTGCCAGCAATTGCGCCGCCTTGATCACCTCGGTGAGGATCGCGCCCGAACCCATCAGCGTGACCTTCGGCGCGCCTTCTCCGAAGGCGCCGAAACGGTAAGCCCCCCGGATCACGCCTTCGTGCGCGCCTTCCGGCAGCTCCGGCTGGGCGTAGTTCTCGTTCATCAACGTGACGTAGTAGAAGACGTCCTGCTGCGAAACGAGCATCTCTCGCATGCCGTGGTCGATGATCACCGCCATCTCGCCGGCGAAGGCGGGGTCGTAGGCCTTGCAATTGGGAATGGTCGCGGCGACGAGGTGGCTGCTGCCGTCCTGGTGCTGCAGGCCTTCGCCGCCGAGCGTCGTGCGGCCCGAAGTCGCGCCCAGCAGGAAGCCGCGCGAGCGCTGGTCGGCGGCGGCCCAGATCGCGTCGCCCACCCGCTGGAAGCCGAACATCGAGTAATAGATATAGAAGGGCAGCATGGGCACGCCATGCACGCTGTAGCTGGTGGCCGCGGCCGTCCAGCTGGCGATGGCACCAGCCTCGCTGATGCCCTCTTCCAGAATCTGCCCGTCGAGCGCCTCGCGGTAAGACAGCACCGAGCCGATGTCTTCGGGCTCATAGCGCTGGCCCACGCTGGAATAGATGCCCACCTGCTTGAACAGGTTGGCCATGCCGAAGGTGCGCGCCTCGTCGGCGACGATGGGAACGATCCTCGGACCCAGTTCCTTGTCCTTCAACAGGTTGACCAGGAGCCGCACGAAAGCCATGGTGGTCGACATCTCCTTGCCGGCCGCCCGGGTGGCGAAGGCCCCATACGACTCCAGCGCCGGCACCGGCACGGCCGGCGCGGTGGACACCCGATGCGGGATGTAGCCGCCGAGCGCGGTGCGGCGCGCGTGCATGTAGCGCATCTCGGTGCTGTCTTCAGCGGGCTTGAAGAATTCCAGCTGGGTGGCCTGCGCGTCGGAGATCGGCAGGTTGAAGCGATTGCGAAACTCCAGCAGCGCCGCGCCGTCCAGCTTCTTCTGGCTGTGCGTGGCCATCTTGCCCTGCCCGGCGGCGCCCATGCCGTAGCCTTTCTTGGTGTGCGCCAGGATCACAGTGGGGCCGCCGGCGTAGTTCGCGGCCGCGGTGTACGCGGCGTGGATCTTCACGAGGTCATGCCCGCCGCGCTTGAGCCGGTCGATCTGCTCGTCGGTCATGCCTTGCGCCAGCCGCTTCAACTCCTCGTTCTGGCCGAAGAAAGTGTCGCGGTTGAAACGGCCGTCCTTGGCGGCGAACGTCTGCATCTGGCCGTCCACCGTGTTCGCAAAAGCGCGCGCCAGCGCACCGGTGGTGTCGCGCGCAAACAGGCCGTCCCAGTCGCTGCCCCACACCAGCTTGATGACGTTCCATCCTGCACCGCGGAACAGCTTTTCCAGCTCGTCGATGATTCGCCCGTTGCCGCGCACCGGGCCGTCCAGCCGTTGCAGGTTGCAGTTGACCACCCACACCAGGTTGTCCAGTTTCTCGCGCGAGGCCAGCGTGAGCGCGCTCATGCTCTCCGGCTCGTCCATCTCGCCATCGCCGAACACGCCCCATACTTTTCGGCTTTCGCAGTCAAGCAGGTGGCGGTGCGTGAGGTAGCGCATGAAGCGCGCGTGGTAGATCGAGCTGATCGGGCCGATGCCCATCGAGCCGGTGGGAAACTGCCAGAAATCCGGCATCAGCCACGGGTGCGGGTAGCTGGAAAGGCCGCGCGCACCGGCGGCCGGGGCCGTGAGCTCCTGCCGGTAGTGGGCGAGGTCGGCTTCCGTCAAGCGCCCTTCCAGGTAAGCCCTCGCATAGACGCCCGGCGCGCTGTGCGGTTGAAAGAACACCAGGTCACCGCCCTGCTGCTCGTTGCGCGCCTGGAAGAAATGGTTGAACCCCACCTCGAACAAGTCGGCCGCGCTGGCGTAGCTGGCGATGTGCCCGCCCAGTTCGCCATAGGCCGCGTTGGCGCGCGCCACCATGGCCAACGCGTTCCAGCGCATCAACGAACCCAGCCGCTCCTCGATGGCCAGGTCACCCGGGAAAGCCGGCTGTTGATCGACGGCGATGGAGTTGACATACGGCGTCACCAGTTCGGGCGACCACGCGACATGCGGGCTGCGCGCCAGCGCCGCGATCTCGTCCAGGATGAAGCGGGCCCGCGCCGGGCCGTGCGCGGCGACCAGCGACAGCAGCGCCTCGCGCCATTCGGCGGTTTCCGCCGGGTCGCTATCGCCGGTGTCGATTCGGCCCTTGTCGTCGGCGAGGAAACGGGTGAGGCTGTGGTCGGTCATGTCGCAAAGCTCCAATGCTCCCACTGTAGGCAAAAAAGCGCCTAAGAGGGTCTCGGAATGGACAACGAGGGCATTCCGATTGCCTTACTTCAGCGTTTGCGGATGAGGCGTCTCGCCCTTCTTGAGCATCTGGACGAACGCCGCGACCTTCTTCTTGCGGCCTGCCTCGGTCTTCATGTAATGCAACCGGAATGCAAGCGCAAACCGGTTTTGGGCGTTGAGCCGGGACAGCATCTTCATGGCTTCCGGCTCGGCCTTCAGCGCGGTGAGCAGGTCATCGGGAACTGGCATGGACTTGCCGCTCCCATACGCGCGGGCCCAGCCGCCGTCGGCCTGGGCCAGCTCGACTTGCTTCAGGCCTTGGTCGGTCATCCGGCCCTCCTCGATCAGCCGCTCCACATTGGCGACGTTGATCTGGCTCCAGGTGCTCTTCCTGCCCCGCGGCGTGTAGCGCTGCAGGTAGCTCTTGTCGTCGTACGCCTTGCGTATGGCGTCGATCCAGCCCCAGCAAAGTGCCACGTCGATGGCCTCTTTGGGCGTTATCGATTGGAGGCCTGAATCCACCTTGTGGATTTTGATCCACGCCTCGGTCTCGGTGCCATGATGCTTGCCAAGCCATTTGTAGAAGCGCTGCGCGTCCTTGAACTCATGGACCTTGCCGGGATCGACGTGGACGGATGCCATTGGCAAATTGTCGGCGCTTTGCGCAAGGCGCACCATGGAGCGGTAAAGAAGGCGCGCGACGCCAAGGCCCACAAGCACCTGCCTGCGCGCGCTTCGCTCACTTCGACGGAGAACCCATCTTTCCCTGCAGCACCGCTACCAGGTGCTGCTTGGCTTCTTCCAGCTGCGCCTTGTCCGAGTCGTGGACCTTGCGGAAGAACGACGCGCATTCCGGGGAATTGGCCGCTTCGGCGTCCTTGATGTACTGGTCGTAAGCCATCAGGGCCTGAGCTTTGTTCTGCATCAACGTGATCCAGTCATACGCCAGATCGCTCAGCGGATGGTGATCGGGAGACTTTTCCTGCATGGGGTGCCTTTGGTTCGGGTTTCTGAAAAAGAGGACGGGGAATGCGAAGCACTCCCCCGTGTCGGAACGTCAGGAACGCCTAGCGCCCGTCCCCGTCCGAATCACCCGGCACGGCACGCTCGACGGCGTTGCCCAGGCGGTGCCATGCATCGCGGGTGGCGTGCTTGGCGTGCTCCCATTCCAGCGACGACTTGCCGCGTGCGGCGTGCCAGTCGCGGGCCAGGTCCGTTTCGACATCATCGAACGAGCGGCCGGGGTACTTCGTGAACCTGTCCGCGCCATAGCGGTAGGCGGGGGCGTAGTCGTCGTAGGTGGCGCCGGAGGTTACATAAGGGCGGCTCGAATAGTTGTCGTGCCAGTAGGCTTCTTCCACAACCGGGTCGCCGTGCATGTTCCTGCCCGCCACCGCGCCCACCACCGCGCCGATTGCTGCGCCCACGACTGCACCCACCGGGCCGGTCATGCCGCCGGCTACCGCGCCTGCGGCTGCGCCACCGGCGATTCCGCCCGCGACACCGCCCACCACGGCGCCGGTGCCGGTCTTCGCTTCGGGGCGGCCTTCCTTGCCGGTCGTCAGATCGCGCTTGAAGTCATTCATGGAAACTCCTTGGTATGGTTGGTGAACTCCCGAAGGTAAGCCGATGGGCAGTGCGCCGGGGCTGCTGTTTGCCGCGTCACCATGTAGGCGGCTGCCTACTTGCGGTCGAGCCGGTGGCCAGCTCGTCAGTGCAACTTTGCCTGCGCTTTCAGCGCGCGCTTGAGCAGGTTGGGCGCGTCGATTCGTTGGGTCCACGCCGTCAACTCGTGCGTCGGCCCCCGCCACTGCAGCGCATCAACATTGGGGAACAGCTTCGCGCTGGCATCGAGTGTCGCCAGCCGCTTGAACAACAAGGCCGCGTCGAGCTGGTCGCGAAGAACTTCGGGCGGAAATTGTTCGATGGCGCCGTACTGATTGAGCAGACGCGCCGCGCCGACGGCGCCGATGCCCTTGATGCCCGGGTATCCGTCGGCCGCATCGCCGACGAGCGCCAGGTAGTCCGGAATCAATGCGGGGGCCACGCCGAATTTTTCCCGGACGTCGTCGGCCCCGCGGATCTTCTTGCTTTTGCGATCGACTTGCAGCACGCGGTCGCCGCGCACGCACTGCGCCAGGTCCTTGTCGGGTGTCCAGATGCGCACCAGCTCGACCCGTTTGTCCTCAACCGCCAGCCGCGCCGCGCTCGCCAGCGCATCGTCCGCCTCCAGCTCGACCATCGGCCACACAGCGACGCCCATCGCCGCCAGCCCTTCCTCCAGCGGATGGAACTGGGCCCACAGCGCGGGCTCGATGCCTTCGCCGGTTTTATAGCTGGGCCACAGCCGGTTGCGGAAGGACTCGATCACGTGGTCGGTCGCCACACCGACATGCGTGACGTCGTGCTCGATCATTTCAAGCACGCTGTTCAGCACCGCAATGACGGCGCCGAAGGGCCTGTCCTTGCCCTTCGTGAAGCGGCGCAGCCCGTAGAAGTGCCGGAACAACTCGTAGGTGCCGTCGACCAGGTCGATGTTCATTCGGAGGGAGGGCTCTGCGGGTGCTTCAATTCCACCGTGATGCCGTAGAGGGCCAACATGCCGACGACATGCCCGATCGCGACACCAGCTCCGCCCGACTCGATACGCGCAATGGTCTGAATGTGCACGCCCAGCCGGGCGGCTGCCGCGGCCTGCACTTCGCCGGCCCGCGTGCGGGCCAGCCGGGCCGCGGTGCCCAGCTCCTTGATCGCTTGCAGGGCGTCGCCGCTGATGTCCACGGAGATCCGCTTGCCTTGGGCCATGCCCGGATTGTCTCCGGAAGAGGCCCCGAACGGGGTGGGAAGAATGGATCAATCGGGACACCGTCCGGCGCTTCGCAGCCAGGGCAACAAGGCTTTATCATTGGAGTCCATGAACTCAGGCCCCCGCGACGTCGCCCGGATCCGTCTGGACAATGCGCTCGCACTGTTCGAGGAGTTTGTCCGCAGCACCGTGAAGGATCCGGGCGCGGCCACTATGTGGGGCCTGGAGCGGCGCTTTGCGGAGCGGCTGCAAATCCAGCCGAGCTACTGGAGCCAGATCAAGAGCCGTTCGCGCCAGATCGGCGAGCGGCTGGCACGCCAGTTCGAGCAGTTGAGCCACAAGCCTGCGGGCTGGATGGACCAGCCGCACGACGGCCCGGCCGCCCCCACTGGGGAAAACCCGTTGCCGCAGGACGACGACGAGCGTTTCATCGTCGGGCTGGTGCTCACTTACTACCGGCGCCATCCGCAGCGCGCCCGCACCCGCTTGCTCGACTTGCTGGGCGAGGTCTTGATGCCGGCCGCGCCCGCCACTTCTGCGGCCAAGTCACCAACTCCCGCCGCCGTAAACGATGACGACACGCGCGATCTCTGGCAGCGCACCCAAAAAGGCGTGGCGCCGCTCAAGCGCAAGCGCTGACCGTTTGCGCGTTGTGGCGGCGGCGACACAGGCCGCGATGCGCAGACAAAAAACACTTGCAAGCCAGGTAATCATTTGTTTATCATTTGCGCAAGTCGACAGCATTCAGGTCGACGACGCCGAGCCCGCCAACCCAACCTGCCCGCATCCATGTTCACCTTTGCCACCCGACCGCTCTCCACCGCCCGCATCTGCGCGGCCGGCGCACTGCGTTCCCGTCGTGGCAGCGGTCAATACGAGTCGCGAGCCCATGTCTACCGGGGCGCCGCGCCCCCACCCTGCTGATTGTTTGCAGGTGGAGCGAGCGGCCCGGCGACTTTTGTCCCCGGGCCGTTTTGCTTTAAGGCCCCCACCAGGAGAGCGAACCATGAAGATGAAGATGAACCCGACCCCCATTGCCTTCCAACCGGTCAAGTCGCTGCGAAGCGCCCTGACCCGCGAACGAATAGACAGCCCCTGAAACCGGGCCGGATCCGCAAACACCCGTGCGGCGGCCACCACGGAGAAAATCATGACCAAGACCTTGAGCTGGGCCGCAGCCCCCACGGCCCGTCCCCTGAGCGCGACGCTTCTGTATTTCGTTGCCGCCACCCTTGTCGCCGCCAGCGACATCCTGACGCGGCTTGCCGCGCGCCTGAGCGTCACGGAAGCCAACCTCGTGCCGGTCCACACGGTGGAGTTCCATGCCGTCTACCGCGATGCCGGCGCACCCGAAGGCGCGCTGTACATCAACGGCGAGCTGGTGGGTTACATCGACGGCGTCAGGCGGCTGTGATGCGCGCCTGCCCCGGGGCGTACGCCCCTTTCCTTGACGCCCCTCACGGGGCGTTTTTTTTGCGCTGGGGCCATGGCCCCAGCCGTCGGTGGATGCAGCCGGGATGCTATTCTGACCGTGAGGAACTCGTTCATGTCCATCCACACCTTGCACCCCGCCCCCGCCCACGACACCCTGGCCGAAGCCAGAGTTCACCTGGCCGCGGCCCACCGGCTGGCCTATCTCGACGACCTGGAAGAAGGCATCGACAACCACTTCACGATGACGGTTCCGGGGCGAGAGGGCCAATACCTGATCCTGCCTTTCGGCCTGCACTGGTCGGAAGCGCGAGCCAGCGACCTGATCGTTTTCAACGAGCAAGGGCAAACGCTCGAAGGCCAGGGCGTGGTCGAGCTGTCGGCGCAATGCATCCATGCGCCGATTCACCGCATCACCGGTGCGCGGGTGGTGCTGCACACCCACCAGACCTGGGCCGTGACGCTGAATATGCTGCAGGACAACCGCCTGCTGCCCGCGAGCCAGACCGCGGCCTTCTTCCACGGCCAGATCGCCTACGACGACCACTACGCGGGCACGGCCGACACGCTCGAGGAAGGCGAGCGGCTGGCCGTCCTGATGGCGGGCAAGCCGATCGTGTTCATGAAGAACCACGGCCTGCTGGTGACCGGCGACACCCTGGCCCAGGCCTACCGGCGCCTGTACAAGATCGAGCGCGTGTGCCGCAACCAGGTCTTGGCGCTGGGCACCGGGCGGGCGATCGAAGTGCTGTCCGAAGCAGTGATCGCACAGGTGCAAACGCCCGGCCAGGACGACCGCCATTCGCGTACTGAGCGCGAGCGCCTGTACTTCGAAGCCATGATGCGCGTGCTGGACCGCGAGCTGCCTGGCTACCGCGCTTGACCGCGCGCCGCGCCGCTGGCACACTCCACGCCTTCCCTCAACCACCACAGGAGAGTCGTATGAATAAAGTAGCCCTTGCCCTCCTGTCGGCCGGCTGACCTTCGCGTCGCCCTCCCCTCGTTTCCCCCGAATCTTTCTCGCGGCCCCGCGCCGTGATTCGCCTGTAAACCGGGACTGTTGATCCGTCCGCGTTCGCGCGGCCGACTTCCATTTCTCTTTCGTGCCGCACATGCCCTGGCAACGCGGCTGTGTTCGCGCTCGCGCGCGGACTTCGGACCTGGAAATCAACATTCAATGATCGACATTCATTTCGAGAACCTGCGCCACATCGGCCTCAGCCAATATGTGGCCAACCACCTGGGCGCCTGTGCATCCGCCTCGCCCAACGCCCTGCGCCTGATGCGGATTGTGGAGACGCAGCGTGACTGGTTCACGCTGCATGACGGGGAAGCGCAGCATCGCGCGCGTGCCGCGCCGAGGCTGTTGCAGGCCCTGCAGCAGCACGGCGTCGGCCTCACCGTCGGCGACTGGGTGTTGGCCGAAATCCACGACGGTCTCGAGCTCTGGATCGCAGAGCGCCTGCCGCCTGTGACCCTGATCGCGCGGCGCGCCAACGACGGGCGGCGCCAGCCGCTGGCCAGCAACGTCGACACCGCCCTGCTGGCGATGGGGCTGGACGACGACTTCAGCCCGCGTCGCATGGAGCGCTACATCGCCCTGGTGCGGGCCAGCGATGTCGCGCCGGTGGTGGTGCTGACCAAGGCCGACATCGGCATCGACGTCGAGGTGCGCATCGCCGAGATGCGGCAGCGTCTGCCGGCCAGCGTGCCGCTGGTTGCCGTGAACGGCATGAGCGCGCAGGCGCGGCTCGAGCTGGCACCCTGGCTGGGGGCGGGCCAGACGCTGGTGCTGCTGGGCTCGTCGGGCGCCGGCAAGTCGACGCTGACCAACACCCTGACCGGCGAGCCATTGCAGGACACCGGGCCGGTGCGGCTGGGCGACGGGCGCGGCCGCCACACCACGACGGCGCGATCGCTGCACCAGTGCCCCGAAGGCGCCTGCATCATCGACACGCCGGGCCTGCGCACCTGGCGGCCGGACGCGGATGCGGACGCGCTGGCCGCGGCCTTCGACGACATCGCCTTCCTGTCGGCGCAGTGCCAGTTCCGCGACTGCCGCCACCAGGGCGAGCCTGGTTGCGCGGTGCGGGCCGGCGTGGACGGGGACCGCCTGCGCAACTACGGCAAGCTGCTGCGCGATGCCGAGCGCGGCGAGCAGTCGCCGTTGGAGCGCATCCGCCAGCGCGGCAAATGGAAGGCTCTCGGCAAGGCAGGCAATGCGCGGGCGCGGGGGAAACGCCCATGAAGGCGGGCGCCGGGACGGGCGCCGAACACCGGAAGCTGGAACGTGGCCCAAGCAAGAACAGCGAGCAACGCGCCAGCGGCCAGCAGCGACAGTATTGTTTTCTTCATGATCGCTTCACGCCGCGCACATTGCCTCGATCCGGTCCACCACCGCCCCCCGCCCGTCGCTCGCGTGCAGCCGCTGCGCCACTGCGTCGCGCGGTCCTTTCGGCAGCGCCAGCGCGGCGTTGATCGCATCAGCCAGGCCCTGCGCTGTAATGCGCTCCATGGGCACCGGCCGCGGCGCGAGATTCGCGAGGTGCAGCCGGTGGGCGTGGTAGTACTGGTCCATGAACAGAGGCAGGATCACCTGCGGCACGCCCGCGCGCAGCGCCTGCGCCGTGGTGCCCGCGCCGCCGTGATGCACCACTGCCGCCATGCGCGGGAACAGCAACGCATGCGGCGCCTCGCGCACCACGCGCCAACCTGCCGGCAGCCTGCCGCCGCCCAGGCCGGCCCAGCCGGCACCGACGATGCTGCGGCGACCCGTCGCCGAGACCCCTTCGACGATGATCTTGCCCGCCTTGTCCAGCCCCTGGCCGGACATGCTGCCGAAGCCGACGAAGACCGGCGGTTCGCCGTCGGCCAGCCAGGCCTGCAACTCCGCATCCAGCGGCAACGGGTCGTCGAAGAAGATGTAGTTGGCATACGGAAAACGTCCCGCTACCCACTCGGGGTCGGGCGGAAACAGCGGCTCGTCCAGCGCGAGCACGAAGCGTCCACCGCCGTTCCAGATGTGCTCGTCCAGCATGACGGACGGCAAGCCCATCGCGGCGCGCGCAAGGTTGACGGACTGGCCCATCAGCCACTGCGCCATCGGTCGGTTCATCTTCCACAGCAGCCGATTGAGCCAGCGCGGCAGGCCCTGCCGCGTGACGATCGGCGGCGGGTGCATCGCGGAAGGGATGAGGCAACTGCTGTACAGCACCGCAACGGCCGGCAGCCCCAGTTGCTCGGCCACCGAGGGCGCGACCACGCACAGGCCCGACCAGAGGATGGCATCGGCGCCGCGCGCCGCATCCACCGCTTGTCCCGCCCACAGCGGAATCTCGTTGGCGAAATACTGGCGGATGGTGCGCAAGCCGTTGAACACGTTGCCGCTCAAGACGTTGGTGTTGGCATTGAGGAAGGCCTGCACGTCAGAGCCCAGCGGTGCGAACTCGACGCGCTGGGACCGCACCCAGCCTTCGAAGTTCTCCGGCGCCGCGAGGACGGGCACATGACCGCGCGCCGCCAGCGCCTGCGCCAGGCCCAGCATGGGCTGCACGTCGCCGCGCGAGCCGACGGTGGCAAGAAGGATGCGCAGCGGGCGCGATGCGGTCTGGGCCATGAGGGGTCTCCTCAGCATTGCCGCCCGCAGTGGGCTTGGCGACGCGGGTTGATCAGTCGAGCAGTTCCAGCACCAGGTCGTCGGCCCAAAGCGTGCCGCCTTCTTCCAGCATCACCCCGACCAGCAGCTGACGCGTCGCCGGCGGAAGCTGGATCTGCACCGACACCTTTTTCCATCCCTGGTCGCCGCGCAACCGGCGGTCGTCCATGTGGTCATGGGTGAGGATCGCGGCACTGCCGGTCCGCGCCTGCAGCACCAGGGCGCCGCCGCCCCCCGTGGCCCCCACCGTCTTGAGCGATCCCGACAGGCGCACCGTGTGGCCCGCCCATGCAGGCAGCACCGCCACGCGCTGTTCGAGCAGGCCGAATGCCTCCAAACCATGGCGGTTGATTCGCAGGCTGCTCGGCTTGGACAGCGGCGACTTTTCGTCCGCGGTGAAGGTGTACGAGTTGCCGCTGGCATGCTCGATCTTGTGCCAGCCGGTGAGCTCTCCGTCGGCGCCGGCGACAAAGGAAGGGTTGGCCATCGCGATAGGCTGGCTGCGCGTTGCGCCAGCGGGCGCCGAACCCTTAGGTGTGGCACTCTGCGCCAGCATTTCCGCCGGCGCCATCGCCCATGCCGCAAAGCACGCTGCGACCAGCGGGCTCCGCAGCGCGCAAATGATCCGGCGCGGAAACTCCGGGGAGGGCGGGGCCAATGGCATGGATGAGGTCCTCACAATTTGCCGTGACTTTACCGTAGCCGAGGCGCACCGGGACACAAGCCCCCGCCCGCCTAAAATCCCCCTTCCCACCCCACCGCGACCGGCCCCACAAGGGCTGCCTCGCCCTCGCATTCGCCCGTATGACCCTCTATCGCCTGATCGGCAATTTCCTCAGTCGCCACTCGGCTGCCTATGCATCGTCGGGCGCGATGCTGGCCGGAATCGCGGTGCTGGTGGTGCTGATCCCGCGCCAGATCGGGTTCGTGGTGGACGGCCTGGTGGCGAACCGGCTGCATGGGGCGGACCTGCTGAAAGAGCTGTCGCTGCTCATCGCGGCCGGGGTGGTGGTCTATTTCCTGCGCGTGGGCTGGCGGCTGCGGCTGTTCGATGCCGCCTACCGGCTGGGCGTCGAGCTGCGCCAGCGCTTGTATGTGCGGCTGGCGGCGCAGGGGCCGGCTTTCTTCCAGACCAGCCGCACCGGCAACCTGATGGCGCTGGGCACCAACGACATCGACTCGGTGGAGATGGCCGCAGGCGAAGGCATGCTGGCCGCCTTCGACGGCGGGCTGACGCTGGTGCTGGTGGTGGCGATGATGTCGCTGGGAGTGGACGGGTCGCTGGCCGCCATCGTGCTGCTGCCGTTCCCGCTGATGGCCTTTGCCTTCTGGCGGATCTCGCGCCATGTGCACGAGGCGTCGCGCCTGTCGCTCGAATGCTTCGGCACGCTCAACGACCATGTGCAGGAGACGCTGGCCGGCGTTCGCACGGTGCGGGCGCTGGGCCTGCTGGCGCGCAGCCAGGCGCAGTTCTCCAGACTTGCCGGGGCTGCGGCCGACGCCAGCTTCGACGCGCAGCGCTGGGAGGCCGCCTACGAGCCGGCCGTGGGCTTCACGCTGGCGGCGGCGACCACGCTCACGCTCGGCTTCGGCGGCTGGCTGGTGTGGCGCGACCAGTTGACCGTGGGGCAACTCACTTCTTTCAGCCTGTACCTGGGGCAGTTGATCTGGCCAATGTTCGCGGTGGGCTGGGTACTGTCGCTGGTGGAGCGCGGCAAGGCTGCGTGGGGACGCCTGGAGCCGGTGCTCCGTTCGCCCTTGACCGTCGAAGACCATGGCACCGCGCCGCAGGTGACACCGGGCCCGCTGGTGGCGGACAACCTTCGCTTCAGCTATCCCGGCCAGACCCGGCCCGCGCTGGAGGGCGTGACGCTCAACCTGCTGCCCGGCCGCACCCTGGGCCTGGTCGGCCCGACCGGCGCGGGCAAGTCCACGCTGCTGCGGATGATGCTGCGCCACGATGCGCCGGTCAGCGGCAGCCTGCGCTGGAGCGGCGTCGATTTGCACGACTACACGCTGGACGCGTTGCGCGCCGCGATCGCCTGGGTGCCGCAGGAGCCTTTTCTTTTTTCCACCTCGGTCGCGGAAAACATTGCGCTGGCGCGGCCCGAAGCCACGCGCGAAGAAGTGATGCAGGCCGCGAGGCTGGCGGCGGTCCACGACGATATCCTGCGGCTGCCGCGCGGCTACGACACGCCGGTCGGCGAGCGCGGCGTGACGCTCTCGGGCGGGCAGCGCCAGCGCGTCGCCATCGCCCGCGCGCTGCTCACCGGCGCGCCCTTGCTGCTGCTGGACGACGCGCTGTCGGCGGTGGACACCGATACCGAGGCGCGCATCCTGGCCCACCTGCGTGAAGCGCGCGTCGGCCGCACCGTGATCATCGTCAGCCACCGCCTCAGCACCGTGGCCGACGCCGGCGAGACCCTGGTACTGCAGGCCGGCCATGTGACGGAACAGGGCGACCACGCCGCGCTGATCGCCGGCAACAGCTGGTACGCACGCCAGTGGCGCTACCAGCAACTGGAGGCGAGCCTCGATGCAAGTTGACGCCCTCGCCTCTGCGGATGTGCCGCCAGAAAATATTCCCCGCCGCGCGATGATGGGCGACGCGGCGCGCCTCCTGCTGCGCGCGGCAGCGCCGGAAATCCGTCACGTCCTTCTCGGCGTCGCCTGGCTGGTGCTGGCCGCGCTGCTGGAAGCGTGCGGCCCGCTGGTGGGCAAGTACCTGATCGACACCTACCTGGTGCCCCGCAATGCACGCATCCCCGAGATCGCGGCGCTGCTGGCCGGCGCGCTGGTGGCGGGCCTGGCGGCCAGCTGGCTGCGTTACCTGCAGCTCTCGCGGCTGGCGGGGCTGGCGATGCGCTCGGTGCAGCGCCTGCGCGAGACGGTGTACGCCCATGTGCTGCGGCTGCCCATGAGTTACTTTGACCATGCCATCACCGGCCAGCTGGTCAGCCGCGTCACCAACGACACCGAGGCCGTGAAGATGCTGTACGTGCAGGTGTTGTTCGTGATGCTGGACAGCGTGGTGGTGCTGCTGGGTGCCATGGCGGCGATGCTCTGGCTGGACTGGCGGCTGATGCTGATCGTCGCAACGCTGGCCCCGGTGGTGGCGCTCATCGTGCTGCTGTATCAGCGGCTGTCGGCGCCGGCCGTCACACGCTCGCGCGAGCTGCGCAGCGAGCTCAACGCCCAGATGGCCGAGTCGATCGGCGGCATGGCGGTGCTGCAGGCAAGCAACGCCGCGGGCCAGTTCGGCGATCGCTTCGCCGGGCTGAACGAAGCGCACTATCGCTCGCGCCAGCGCGAGCTGCGCGCCAACGCCTGGCTGCTGCGCCCGGTTCTGGACTTCATGAATGTGCTGCTGGTGGCGGTGGTCATGTGGGTCTTCGGCCTGCGCGGGCAGGCCGCAGGACTCACCGCGCTGGAAGTCGGCGTACTGTATGCGTTCATCAATTACATCGGCCGCGTGGTGGAGCCGTTGATCCAGATCACCATGCAGTTTTCGCAGTTGCAGCAGGCGATGGTCGGCGCCGCACGCGTGCACGCGCTGTTGCGGGAAGTCGAGGCGCCGGTGGCGGTGGACCGGGGCCTGGTGACCGAAGGCGGCATCCGCATCGAACACCTCGACTTCGAATACCTCGCGGGCCGGCCGGTGCTGCACGATGTGGACTTGGACATCCCGCCCGGCAGCTTCTACGGCATCGTGGGTCACACCGGCAGCGGCAAGAGCACATTGCTGTCGCTGCTGCTGCGCTTCTACCCGGTGACGCCGGGCAGCATCCGCATCGACGGCACGCCGGTCGGCGCGATCGCCGAGGACCACTTCCGCGACCGCGTCGGCCTGGTGCCGCAGGAACCGTTTCTGCTGGCGGCGAGCGCGCGAGAGAACATCGCGATGGGCCGCGACCTGAGCGACGCGCAGATCGAGGCTGCGGCCCGCGCGGCTCATGCGCACGACTTCATCGCCGGCCTGGAGGGCGGCTACGACACGCCGCTCGGCGAAGGAGGCGCGCGGCTGTCTGTGGGGCAGAAGCAGTTGCTGGCGATCGCCCGCGCGCTCGCGGGGCAGCCGCGAATCCTGTTCCTGGACGAGGCCACGTCGCACATCGATTCGGAAACCGAGCAGGTGGTGCAGCGCGCGCTGTCGATCCTGCGCGGCAGCGTGACCATCGTCGCCATCGCCCACCGTCTGTCGACGGTGCGCGACGCCGACCGCATCGTGGTGCTGAACCACGGCCGTATCGCCGAAGCAGGCCGGCACGCCGACCTGATGGCGATCGACAACGGCTTGTACCAGCGGCTCTACCTGTTGCAGCAACTCGAAGCGGCCAGTGAAGGGGAAGAAGGGCCGGCCTGACGCCCACCCGGCCGCTCAGAGCGAGAGCGGCAGCTCCAGGTGCCCGGCGTACATCATGTCGCGGTGTTCCAGCAGGAGGGGGTCAAGCGCGGTTCGGGTCTGCGCGTCCAGCGTCTCGAAAGCGGCGCGGGTGGCCGGGTCCATCGCGCATTGCGGCTCGGTGAGCGGGCTGAACATCGCCATGCACGCCGCGCTGTAGATATCCACGGCCGTCACGGCATCGCCGATGTAATACCGGCTGCCCTTCGCGCGCTGATTCTTCAGGCGCGCCGCCAGCATGTGCAGCAACTCGGTCACGCGCGTGCCCGACGCTGCGCCCGCCTCGGAGCTGTAGCCGTATTTTTTGGCCAGGTATTTCGCGACACGCTCGGGAAAGCCGCCGCAATTGCGCAGACCGGCGTGAACCAGCTGTACCCGGCGTGTCCAGGCCAGGCCGCCTTCGCCGCAAAGCTCGTGGGCCAGGCCGAATGCCAGGGCGCGTTCGGCCGCGTCCGAGGGCAACAGAGAAGGCGCGGCCGCCAGGCGTTCGGCCAGCAACAGGATCTCGGCCCAGCCGGCGCGCGGCCGCTCCTGCTCGTAGAGGGCGACCGGCCCGTTGCGGTGCGGACCCATCCAGTCCTTCAGCGGTTCGCTGTCGTAGGCCAGGCGTACGGCCACCCAGGGAATGCGCTTGATGTGCAGGACGCCCTTGGCGGCTTCGCCCCAGGGACTGGGGACGCTGCCGACGACGACCATGCGCAGCCCGCTGCGCTGGAGCGCGTCCTCGACACTCACGTATTCCACGGTCATGGCTCAGTTCTTTTGTGACTCGCGCTCTTTCAGGATCGCTGCCTTGTCCTCGGCGCTGTAGGTGATGCCGCCGCACTTGTCGTTGTACCCGAGCAGCGCCGTGTTCAGCGCTTCCAGGTCCGCCCGATAAGTCTCGGCGACCGCAGTCCCAGCAGCCACCCGCGTGTTGTGCGTCCTGATCTTGCGGTTGAACCGGTCCATCGAGGCGCCGCTCTGTTCCAGACGCTCGCCTTCGGCCTTCAGTTGCTCGACCTCCGCGCGGATCGCGGCGTTCTCTTCGCGCATTTGCGCATTGCGCGGCTCCATGGCCTTGCGCCGGGTCGCCAGTTCCGCCTCGGAATTCATGCACACGCGCAGCGCGTCGCGCGTCACGAGTTTTTCGGGCTTGGCCTGGGCCTGCGCCGCGTGGAAGGAAAAGGCAGCGGCCAGGACGAGGCCGGACTGGAGGGCTGTGGTGAATTTCATGTCGATATCGCCAACGCAGCTTTTGGCCACGTTGCGCCGGTGAAGTTGGATGGGCGCGATCTTAACAATCCCCGAAGGGCCCGGCCACGCGGCTAGTTGCGAAAGTCCTGCGTCACCATCTGGCCATGCCGGCCCCCATCGACGATGCCGATGCCCACGCGCCCGAACGCGGGCCGCAGGATGTTCGCCCGGTGTCCCGGGGAATTCATCAGGCCCTGGTGCGCGAGCGCGAGCGTCGGCGCCAGCGCCAGGTTTTCGCCGGCGGCGCGGAACCCGATCCTGGCCTGCCGGATGCGGTCGAACGGATCCTTCCCCTCGGGCGTCACATGCGAGAAGTAGCCCCGGGCGAACATGTCGCGCGAATGGGCTCGCGCCACCTCGGCCAGTTCGAGGTCGGCCCGCACCGGCGGCAGGCCCTGCGCCGTGCGCTCCTGGTTGACCAGTTGCAGCATGGCCGCCTCCAGGTCGGGGCGCTCCTTCGGGCCTTTCACGGTGTAGGCCAGTGGCACGCTCTCGCGCGAACCCGGCTGCACGACCATGCGGTTCATGGTCTTGCTCACCGCGTCCTGGAAGACCGGCGTCAGTCGGGACTCCAGCCACTCCGCCGGTTCGGCCAGGCGCGCGGCCAGCGGGCTCTCGCGCGTCTGCGCAGCCAGGGCATCCCACAGCGGCAGAGACAGCAGCAGCACGGCAAGCACGACAGCGTACAGCAGGCCATCCACGAAACCCGGCAGCACGCCCAGCCCCCGGTTGGCGGCATGGAAGTGCGCGCGGGGCGGCACGGCCGACATCACCAGATTGGCGAACGCGCCCAGCACGATACGCAGCAGCACGAAGGTGGCGACAAAGGCGACGGGCATCGCCCACGGACTCGGGAGGAGGTCGCGCGTCTCGAGCTCATGCGAAACATAGGGGTGGCCCCAGAAGGCCAGCAGCACGCTGGCGCCCAGCACGCCCAGGCTGAGGGTGCCGAGCACAAAGCCACGGCGCCAGCCGGCCGCGACCCCGAGCAGGATCACCAGCACCAGCAGGGCGTCGACGTAGTTCAATGCACGTCGGCCGAACGACTCAACAACTCAGCGGCTCAACGGGCCGGCGGGGACGCGACACGCCAGATGGTGTTGCCCACATCGTCGGCCACCAGCAGGCTGCCCTTCCCGTCCATCGCCACGCCGACCGGGCGGCCCCAGGCCTTGCCATCGGGACTGAGGAACCCGGTGAGGAAGTCAACCGGCTCGCTGGCCGGTTTGCCACCGGCGAACGGCACGAACACCACCTTGTAGCCGCTTTGCGGCCGGCGGTTCCACGAGCCATGCTCGCCGATGAAAGCGCCATTCGCGTAGTTCTGCGGCATGCTGCGCGCGTCGGAAAACGCCAGCCCCAGCGGCGCCACGTGCGAGCCCAGGCCGTAGTCGGGCGCGATGGCACGCGCCACCCCGGCGGGGTTCGGCGGCGTCACGCGTGCATCGACGTTGCGGCCCCAGTAGCTCCAGGGCCAGCCGTAGAACGCGCCTTCCTTTACCGATGTGAGGTAGTCGGGCACGAGGTCGTTGCCGAGTTCATCGCGCTCGTTCACCACGGTCCACAACATCTTCGACTGCGGCTCCCAGCCCATGCCGTTGGGATTGCGAAGGCCCGAGGCGAAGAGGCGCTTGGCGCCGGTGGCCCGGTCCACCTCCCAAATGGCAGCACGGCCCTCTTCGGCCGGCTGGCCGTTCTCGCCGATGTTGCTGTTGGAGCCCACCGTCGCATACAGCTTGCTGCCGTCGGGGCTGGCGATGATGTTCTTGGTCCAGTGGTGGTTGATCGGACCGCCCGGCAGGTCGGTCACCTTGACCGGCACGGCGGTGACCTGCGTCTGCCCCGGCTGGTAAGGCACTTTCACGATCGCATCGGCATTGGCGATGAACAGTTCCCCGCCGATCAGCGCCATGCCGAAGGGCGAGTTGAGCCCGTGCATGAAGACAGTGCGCGTTTCCGCTACACCGTCGCCGTCCGCGTCGCGCAGCAAGGTGATGCGGTTGGCGCTGGGGACACCCGCGCCGGCCCGCTCCATCACCTTTTTCATGATGAAGCCGCGGAGGCTGTTGCCCTCGTTCGGCTTGGGCGGCGCATTGCTCTCGGCCACCAGCACGTCGCCATTGGGCAGCACATACACCCAGCGGGGGTGGTCCAGCCCCGCCGCGAGCGCCGTCACGCGAAAGCCCGCCGGCGCCTGGGGTCGGGTGCCTGCCGGCCAGCCCTCGGCCGGCGCGATATTGACCGTGGGCAGCAGGCTGGTCTCCGGTGCGGGCAGCTGGGGGTTCGGCCCCACCCCCGCGTTGGGGGCGGACTGCGCCACCGATCCGCAGCCCGCCATGCCCAGAAGGGCGAGCGCGAACATCGACGTGGAAGTCACGAATTTCATAAGCGGAAAGTGTGCGCCCAACCGCGGCCGTGCAGGTGTAGGTCGACACCGCAAACGTGAGGGACACCCGCTTTGCTCCAAAATAGGTGCATGACGCAAGACCTGTTCCGTGAAGACGCCTACCTCCGGCAGTGCGCCAGCACCCTCGCTTCCATGGATGAGCGCGGCATCGTGCTCGACCGCACGGTGTTTTACCCCCTCGGTGGCGGCCAGGCCGGCGACACCGGCGTGCTGGTGCTGGCCGATGGCAGCGAACTGTTGATCGCCGACACGCGCAAGGGCAAGGATGCCGAAGGCCACGCGACCGACGAAATCTGCCACCTGCCCGCGCCCGGCCAGGAGGACCTGCTGTCGCAGCTCAAATCGGGCGATGCCCTGACGGCCCGCGTCGACTGGGAACGGCGCCACAAGTTGATGCGCTTTCACACCACGACGCACCTGCTGTGCAACCTGGTGCCGCAACTGGTGAACGGCTGCTCGATCACGCCCGACTATGCCCGGCTGGACTTCAACATGACCGACCCGTTGGACAAGGAAGCGTTGACTGCTGGCATCGCGCGGCTGGTCGCGGCGGGCCACCCGGTGGCGGTCGGCTCCATCACTGACGAGGAGCTCGACGCCAACCCTGCCCTGGTCAAGAGCATGTCGGTGCAGCCGCCGCGTGGCTCAGGCCGGATCCGCACGATCCGCGTCGGCGGCGAAGCAATGATCGACTTCCAACCCTGCGGCGGCACCCATGTGGCCAACACCGCCGAGATCGGCGCCGTGGTGGTCACGAAGATCGAGAAGAAGAGCGCCACCACCCGCCGCGTGGTGCTGGGCTTCGCCTGAAGGAACTTATGAGCTACGGCCGAGCTCCTACCGCGTGATGAACGCTGCCCGCCCCATATTCGCCGCGGCCCTGGTGCTGGCCGGCGCGCTGTCCGCGAATGCTTGGGCGCAGTCCAGTGCCAAGAGCGTAGTCACCACCGAGCGCGTGCGCGCCGAGCTGTTGGTGCACGCGCCCGACGGCGTCGCGCCCGGCAAGCAGGTGTGGGTGGGGCTGCAGCTTGCACACCAACCGCAGTGGCACACCTACTGGGAGAATTCCGGCGATTCGGGCTTGCCGACGCAATTGCAATGGACGCTGCCGCCCGGCGTGACGGCCGGCGAGATCGCCTGGCCGGTGCCGCGCAAGATCCTGATCGGCAACCTCGCCAACTACGGTTACGAAGGCACAGTGCTGCTGCCGGTGCCGCTGACCATCACGCCCGACTTCAAGCCCTCGCTGTTCGGCAGTGACCTGCAGGTCCAGCTCAAGGCCCAGTGGCTGGTGTGCAAGACCGAGTGCATTCCCGAAGATGGCGAGTTCACGATCAAGATCCCCACGCGCAGCACCACGGCTTTGAACGCGCCGGCTTTCGACGCAGCCCTGGCCGCGCAACCCAAGCCGGTCTTGCAGGGCACGGGTGGCACCATCACCGAGAGCCGTGTCCTCATCGACGGCAACACGCTCGACGTGAGCGTGCAGGGCCTGCCGGCGGCGCTGCGCGGCAAGACGCTGGAATTCTTTCCCGAAACGCCGGAGGTGATCGAGACCGGTGCGAAGTGGACGCAGGCCTGGAACGGCGCGGCCTGGACGGCGCGCGTGCCGCTGTCGCCGCAACGCAGCGCCAGTCCTTCGGTGATGCCGGTGGTGCTGGCGGCCGACGGCCAGGGCTGGCGCTCCGAACTGAAGGTGCTGGGCAATTGGCCTGTCGTCACCGCGGCGTCCGGCGTCTCGCCCGCGCTCGAGGCCGCGCTGCGCGCCAACACGGCGGCCCCGGCCGCGCCTGCGCCTTCGCTCACGCTCGCAGCGGCGCTGATCGGCGCGCTGCTGGGAGGGCTGATCCTGAACCTGATGCCTTGCGTGTTCCCCATCCTCGCGATCAAGGTGGTGGGCTTCACCCGCCACGCCGACGACCGGCGCGGCCACCGACTGGGCGGTCTCGCGTATACGGCAGGGGTCATCGTGTCCTTCATCGCGCTCGGCGCGCTGATGCTGGCCCTGCGCGCCGCCGGCGAACAACTCGGCTGGGGCTTCCAGCTGCAGTCGCCGGCCGTGGTCGCGGTGCTCGCGGGTCTGTTCACGCTGATCGGGCTCAACCTGGCGGGCCTGTTCGAATTCCGCTCCTTCCTGCCCTCCAGCCTGGCTTCGCTCGAAGCGCGACACCCGGTCGTCAACGCGTTCCTCTCGGGCGTGCTGGCCGTGGCCATTGCCTCGCCCTGCACCGCGCCTTTCATGGGCGCATCGCTGGGCTTTGCGATCGGGCTGCCGGCGGTCGAGGCGCTGCTGGTGTTCGGCGCGATCGGCGTGGGCATGGCCCTGCCCTACCTGGGCGCGAGCTGGGTCCCAGCGCTGGCGCGGCTGCTACCGCGGCCAGGCGCGTGGATGGACACCTTCCGCAAATTCATGGCGTTTCCGATGTTCGCGACCGTGGCCTGGCTGGTCTGGGTGCTGGGCCAGCAAAGCGGCATCGATGGGGCGGGCGCGCTGCTGGTCCTGCTGGTGGCGATGAGCATGGTCGTGTGGGCGCTGACCCTGCAGGGTCACGCACGCAGCGTGGTGGCGACGATCTCGCTGCTGAGCCTGGGCTTGCTGGCCTGGGCCACCGGCCCCAACATCACGAAACTGCCACCTCAGCAGGTGGCGCGCAGCGATGGCACCGGCTGGCAGCCCTGGGAGCCGGGCCGGGTCGACCAGCTGGTCGCCGCGGGACGGCCGGTGTTCGTCGACTTCACGGCTGCGTGGTGCGTGACCTGCCAGTACAACAAGACCACGCTCTCACGCGACGACGTGCTGGCCGACCTGGCCGCGAAGAACGTCGCCCTGCTGCGGGCGGACTGGACCCGGCGTGACCCGGCCATCACCGCGGCGCTGGGACAACTGGGACGCAACGGCGTTCCGGTGTACGTGTTCTACTCCGCCGGCCGCGCGCCGGTGGTGTTGTCTGAAGTGCTGAGTGCCGACGAAGTGCGCTCGGCGATTGCGAGGCTTTAGCGGCCGGTATCGGTCCGCGATTGAACTGACGAAGGAATTGTCATGCTGCGTCGAATCTTCATTTCTCTTTCTCTCACGCTGGCCGCGGCCGGCTCCGCCCATGCCACGCCGTCCGTGGGCCAGGCCGCGCCCGACTTCGCGCTGAAAGACGTGGCGGGCAAGACCGTGAAGCTCAGCGACTATCGCGGCAAGCATGTGGTGCTGGAGTGGACCAATCCCCAGTGTCCTTACGTGAAGAAGCACTACAACAGCGGCAACATGCCGGCCACGCAGAAGGAAGCCGTGGAAAAAGGCGTGGTCTGGCTGTCGATCGATTCCACCGAAAAGGCCTCCTGGGAGTACATGGAGCCGGCCAAGGTGGCCGCGTGGCAGGGCGAGCGCAAGGCACGTCCCAGCGCACTGCTGTCCGACCCGGAAGGAACGGCCGGCAAGGCCCATGGCGCCCGCACCACGCCGCACCTGTACATCGTCGATCCGCAAGGGCGCCTGATCTATGCCGGCGGCATCGACAGCATTCCTTCCAGCGACCCTGGCGACATCAAGACCGCCGTCAACTACGTGCGTCAGGGCCTGAGCGAAGCGCTGGCCGGCAAGCCGATTTCGGCCGCCACGACGCGACCTTATGGCTGCTCGATCAAGTACAAGAGCTGAGGTACGGAGGTAAATTCTGATCGCCGACTTTCGCGGTGGGATCAGGCCGATGGGGCGCTCTGCGCAGCGAATGTCCCCCGGCGCCGGGAGGGCGCCTCCTCCTTGATTTCGCCGCGCAGAGCGCCCCATCGACCCGATCCAGCA
>JBDSWB010000071.1:0-7938 GCA_039926915.1 Ramlibacter sp. | reverse complement strand
CCTTCGTAGTTGCCGGCCTGCACGAGCAGCTGCGCGTACTTGGACCACAGGCCGAGGTCCTGTGGTTGCTGCAACACTTGGCGGAAGGCGTCGTCGGTCTGCCTGTCCAGCACGGCCGTGGCGTCTGACTGCGCCGCAGCGCCCGCGCAGAGGGCGAGTCCAATGATCCCTGCTGCGCAGTGGCCGAGGCCGCGCATCCTGCGAACGGTCGATTGCTGCATTGTTGCGGCCCCTCATCCGTGTTTGTTACCTGTTGACTATATACGGAACTTTGCCGCCGCTCCAGTCCTACAATTCCGTACTGGCAGACCCTTGACACGCAGGACTCGCATGGCACCCCACAGCCATGGACAACGGCCGCCTGTTCTTCGAGTGCTATCTCGGCGTCGGCAGACAGGCCACCGTGGTTGACGTCGGGGCGCAGGATCTCTACGGCTCGCTTCGCAGCGTGGTGCCGGAGCACTGTCGTTACCTGGGGTTGGACGCTGTTCCCGGACCGGGCGTCGACGTCGTCCTGGACGACCCTTATGTCCTTCCCTTCGATACTGCGTCGGTGGACGCGGTCGTCAGCAGTTCTTGCTTCGAGCACGTCGAGTTTTTCTGGTTGATGTTCAACGAGATTCTGCGCGTGCTCAAGCCGGACGGGTTGTTCTACCTGAACGCGCCTTCGAATGGCGAGTACCACCGCCACCCGGTGGACTGCTGGCGCTTCTATCCGGACGCCGGTGTGGCGCTGGTAAATTGGGCCCGCCGCTCAGGGCTCAGCCCGGCCTTGCTGGAGTCCTTCACGACCTTTCAACGCCTGGACATCTGGAACGACTTCGTCGCGGTTTTCGTGAAGGATGCATCGTGCGCGGACGCGCATCCCACGCGCATGCTGGATCGAGTCGGTCGCTATTCGAACGGACGGCTGCTCGGAAGCGCCGAGATACTCTGCCAGCAGACCGAGACGGAGGACCTGGCAAAGTTGCAACTGTTGACTGGAAGCGCCAAGCCGCTGACTTGAGAACGCCCGTTCAGGGCCTATTTCCGTCGGGCGCGTTGACGGGGCAGGAACTGCAAGTTCAGGCGCGCTCGGCCACCCAGCCCTGCACAGACTGCAAGGCGCCGGCCAGTTTGGTCGGATCGGTGCCGCCGGCCATCGCCAGGTCGGGCTTGCCGCCGCCTTTGCCGCCCACCTGCAAGGCGACGAAGTTCACCAGTTCGCCAGCCTTGACTCTGCCCATGCTGTTGGCCGTCACGCCGGCCGCGATCTGCACTTTGCCGCCATCGACAGTCGCCAGCACGATGGCTGCGGTCTTGAGCTTGTCCTTGAGCTTGTCCATGGTCTCTCGCAACGTCTTGGCGTCGGCGCCGTCCAGCCGCGCCGCCAGCACCTTGATGCCCTTGACATCCACGGCCTGCGAGACCAAGTCGTCGCCCTGCGATGAAGCCAGCTTGCCCTTGAGCTGCGCCAATTCCTTTTCCAGCGCACGAACATGGTCCAGCACCTGCGTCACGCGGCCCTGCAGGTCCGCCGGCGAAGCCTTCAGCGTACCGGCCACTCGATTCACCGTCGATTCGAGTTGCTGCAGGTAGGCCAACGCGTTGGCCCCTGTCACAGCCTCGATCCGGCGGATGCCGGCAGCGACGCCGCCTTCGCTGATCACCTTGAACAGGCCGATGTCGCCGGTGCGCTGCACATGGGTGCCGCCACACAGTTCACGGCTGGAACCGATGTCCAGCACCCGTACGCTGTCGCCGTACTTTTCGCCGAACAACATCACGGCGCCGGTGGCCTTGGCGGCCTCGATCTCCATCACGCGGGCCATCGTCTGCTGGTTGGCAAGGATCTCGGCGTTGACGCGCTTTTCGATCTCACGGATTTCCGCATCACTCACTGCGTGGTTGTGCGTGAAGTCGAAGCGCGTCTTGTCGGTATCGACCAGCGAGCCCTTCTGCTGCACATGGTCGCCCAGCACTTCGCGCAGCGCCTTGTGCATCAGGTGCGTGACGCTGTGGTTTCGCATGGTCGCATTGCGCTTGGCCATGTCCACCTTGGCCGTCACCGCATCGCCCACCTTCAGCGTGCCCGAAGCCAGCATGCCGTGTTGGCCGAATACATCGCCCTTGATCTTCTGCGTGTCGTCGACCCTGAACGAGCTTTCCTTGCCATCGATCGCGCCCTCGTCACCCACCTGGCCTCCCGATTCGGCGTAGAACGGCGTGGTGTCCAGCACCACGACGCCGCATTGCCCCGCTTTCAGCTCGTTCGTGGCCACGCCTTCCGCGTAAAGCGCCACCACCTTGGCCTGCTCTTCCAGCTTCTCGTAACCGGTGAAGACGTTGCTGATGCCCGCGTACTCCAGCGCTCGGTCCATCTTGAACTTGCCTGCTGCACGACCGGCGGCCTTCTGCTTTTCCATGGCGGCGTTGAAGCCGGTTTCGTCGACCGTGACGTCGCGTTCGCGGCAGACGTCAGCGGACAGGTCCAGCGGAAAGCCGTAAGTGTCGTGCAGCTTGAAGGCGACGTCTCCGGGCAGCACCTTCTGCCCGCCCGCGAGTGCGGCGTCCAGAATCTCCATGCCGTTTTCCAGCGTCTCAAAGAAACGCTCTTCCTCGGCCTTCAGCGTGTCGCCGATCTTCTTTTCGTCGGCGCGCAGCTTGGGGTACGCATCGCCCATCAGGCGCACCAGGTCAGGCACCAGCTTGTGAAAGAACGGCGTCATCTTGCCCAGCTTGTAGCCGTGGCGGATGGCGCGGCGGATGATGCGGCGCTGCACGTAGCCGCGGCCTTCGTTGCCGGGGATCACGCCGTCGCTCACCAGGAACGCCGTGGCGCGGATGTGGTCGGCGATTACGCGCAGGCTCTTGTTCTCCAGGTCTTTCTCGCCGGTTTCGCGCGACGCCGCGCGGATCAGGTCGGCAAAGATGTCGATCTCGTAGTTGCTGTGCACGTGCTGCAGGATGGCGGCCAGGCGCTCCAGGCCCATGCCGGTGTCGACGCAGGGCGCCGGCAGGTCCTTGACGCTGCCGTCGGGCTGCATGTCGAACTGCATGAACACGTGGTTCCAGATCTCGATGTAACGGTCGCCGTCCTGGTCCGGGCTGCCCGGTGGTCCACCGGGGATGTGCGGGCCGTGGTCGTAGAAGATCTCGGAGGACGGGCCGCAAGGGCCGGTGTCGGCCATCATCCAGAAGTTGTCCGACGCGTACTTGGCGCCCTTGTTGTCGCCGATCCGCACTACGCGCTGGGGCGGCAGGCCGATGTCCTTCGTCCAGATGTCATACGCCTCGTCATCGTCGATGTAGACCGTAGCCCACAGCTTGTCGGCCGGCAGCTTGTAAACCTCGGTCAGCAACTCCCATCCCCACCTGAGCGACTCGCGCTTGAAGTAGTCACCAAAGCTCCAGTTGCCCAGCATCTCGAAGAAGGTGTGGTGCCGCGCCGTGTAGCCCACGTTCTCCAGGTCGTTGTGCTTGCCGCCCGCGCGCAGGCAAGCCTGCACCGAGGCCGCGCGCACGTAGGGCCGCTTGTCGGTGCCCAGAAACACATCCTTGAACTGGACCATGCCCGAATTGGTGAACATCAGCGTCGGGTCGTTGCCCGGCACCAGCGGGCTGGACGGCACGACCGTATGCCCCTTGGACGCGAAGAAGTCGAGGAAGGTCTTGCGGATGTCGGCGACGGTGAAATTCGGGTTACTCATGGGGTGCTCTCGCGCCGAGGGAAAAACGCGCGTAAATGCTTGATTGGGCTGAGCTTTTGATTATAGGGAAAGCCGTCGCGCCCGAGCGCGTCACGTCAAGGCGCGAACATCCATTGAAGAGTCTGCAAGGTCGCGGCCAGGGTGGGCGCACGCAAGGCCCCCAGCCGCTTGACCAGCCGAACGCGATCGAGCGTGCGGATCTGGTCCAGCACGATGAGGCCCTGCTTGCCCTGGAAAGTGAGAGGCACCCGAAAGGCCGCCGGGCGCGAGCCGGTTGTCATCGGCGCCACGATCACCGTGCGTAGATAAGCGTTCATCTCGTCGGGCGAAACCACCACGCAGGGCCGCGTCTTTTGAATCTCGCTGCCGACGGTGGGGTCGAGCTGAGCCAGCCAGATGTCGCCGGCCTTCATCACCAGACCAGGCCGGCGTCGTCTTCATTGGCCACTTCGGGCCACACCAGCGCATCGCCGCCCTCGGCCGCCAGCCGGCGCGCATCATCGGCCCAGCCTTCGCGCGGGTTACGGCGGACGGCGCGGATTTCGATCACGCCATCACGCACCTGAAGGTCGGCCGTGCCCTGCAGGCCGACCTGCGCGAGGATGGGCTTGGGAATCAGCACACCTTGCGAATTGCCCATTTTTCGAATGGCCACTTCCATGATTCAGTCTCCGGGAGAAGTAAGCACAATGGTAGCACTGGCGTCTGTGCTTCAGGGAACTCAAGTCGCGGGGCGGGCACCTGTCAAGACACGCAGCCCCTTCAACCTCGAGAAGTCGCGGTCATGCGTGACGAGGGCGGCCGCCCCCGCCTCGAGGGCGGTGGCCGCCTGGATCGCATCGGGCAATCGCAAGCCTGTAGTAGCCCGCAAGCGCGCAGCAGTCACCGCGATTTCAACGGAGACGGGGAACACTTCGAACGCGGCGAGCGCCTTTTCATAACGCTTGGCCAATGCGTCTTGCCCCTGTTTGAGCGGGCCGACCAGCAACTCGGCCACCGTGATCGTGGAGATCCCGATCCGCAGTTCCCCGTTGTCGGCGGCTTCGAATAGCCCCTGGAACAAGGCAGCGAAGCGAGGGTGATCCTCAAGCAGATAGATGAGCGGCGCCGAATCGACAATGACCAGGTCATCCGTGCGCAAACCTGCCCAGATCGACCGGCGCGCACCTGCCGCCATGGCGCCTCAGCGCTCCCACTCGTTGCGCAGCCTGGCGATGTGGGCCGCCGCCGACCGGCCCCACATGCCCTTGCCCGTGCCCCGCAAGGCCAGAAACGACGGCTTTCGCCGGGACTTGAGCAGCACCTCTGCCGACACGATCGCCGCATAAGGCTTGCCGTGTTTGGTCAACACGCTGCCCTGCCCCGAGTGAGCCAGCTGGGCCAGCTCGGGGAGTTGCTTGCGACCTTGTTCGAGGCCAACGGATCGGGGGGGCATGATTTTCAGTTCTGTACAGTCTGTACGGATTATAGGCGATGCGACCAACATTGAGTTACCCCCGCCGCCCCCGCCCCTCCTGCGCCTTCCGCCGCAAAAACGCCGGCACGTTGTCGCTGGCGGTCTCATCCCCTGTGTACGCCGCTTCAGCCACACTCGCCACCCGTGTGTAGAGCTTCGTACTGCGATAACGCAATTCCTTCGCCGCCATCTGCGCATCCGACACCAGCAGCGCCTGCATCGCCGCCAGGCTCTCCTTCAACTACGGCGAATCGGCCACGCGCTTCTCGAATGCCACCAGCGTGCGCTTGGCTGCATCGACGTCACCAGCCAGCAAATGCCCGCGCGCCTGCGACGACGCCTGCGCAAACTGCACCTCCAGCAGCCGCCGCGCCACCGCTTCGTCTTGCGGCATCGCCGCGAATGCCTCGGCCGACACCACTGGCAGCGACAACACCGGCGACGACAGCTCCACCGCCTCGCCCTCCTTGCCCACCGCCTGCACGGCAACGGACAGCACCTCCCGACGCCGCCTGCGGCGCAACATGCAGCCGCACCAGCAACCACGACTCCGCACCCCACGCCAGGTCGCTCATCGGCATCCAGCCTTCGACCGCGGGCGATGCGAGGTTGAGCGCCTCGACCACGATGTCGGAAGCAGGCACGGCCCTGGCGCGCAGCTGGCGCAGGAACAGCGCTTCGAGCAGCGACAGCTCCTCGGCAAAGCTGTCGAGCAGATCTTCGGCCGTCTACCCGTAGTACTGCTGGCCGCCGCCCGCGCGGGCCATGCCCATAATCAGGTCTTCGTTGAAGCCGCGCCCCAGCCCCACGGTGGTGGTGCTGACGCCGCGCGCCAGCCACTGCGCGCAATGCGGCGCGATCTCCACCAGCTCACTCGGGCCGTGGCAGGGCGCAGACCGAAGCTGAGCGAAAGTTTCGAGATTGGTATTGCTAAAGTTTCATTGGCGAAACTGCTCTATTAAAAGCTCAGGATTAAACAAGAGTCTAGCTTTTGGTATCACTGTTGCCATCAGCGCTGTGCTCACGCAAAATGGCGGAAAGACCGGGTCGAGCAATCACCGACGGAGGATCCGGGCGAATGTTCCACAGTAGAGGAATCCATCTCGCATGTTCAAGTTATTCAAGCGCCTTGTTCAAGGGCCCAAGCCCGCCGCCAACAAACGTGCCCGGGTGCGAGATGCATCCAGTCTGGTGCAGGACACCGAACCTGCGGCGCTCCCCGAAGTGATCGAAGGCGACGGCGAGGCCGACTGGAACCTGTGGCAAGATTCCGTGGCCTCGGACAGTCGACTGCAGCCGATCTCCGCCTTGCAGGAAAGCGAATTCGCGCAGAGCAGTGCCTTCGACAAGATTCGCAAGGGCGACGCTTGAAAGCTCCCCAGCTGGTGTGGAAACTCGGTCTCGAGGACCTGATTCAAATCGATTGGGTCGGCACGCTTCGGTGATGTGTCTTACGGGAAACATCGGCAGCCCTACAGCGACCGCTTTGCCATTGGCAAGACCTGGGCGCGTTCCTTTCGCTGATGTCGGCGCCTCGGCGCCACCGTCCATTCGGTCGACTACGGACCCACAGTCGGTCGCGGTGTGTTGCACCACACGGGGTCGATGTGGCGGGCGCTCGAGATCGCGGAACGCGCGGTAGCCCCCGCCGGCACGTTGTTCGTCGCGCTCTACAACCAGCAGGGGCTCGCCAGCCGGTACTGAACTTTCGTCAAGCGCATGTACAACGAGCATCCCGCGACACGCCCGGTGTGGTTTTGCCCGATAGCCCCATCGTCCCCACGAATGTGCGCCACCGCGTCACTGTTCGAGCATCTCTGCCTGACGAGGAATGGGCCCACCCGATGGAATTCGGACTCTGCGAATGCGCTGTTCCGATCGCTTAAACTGTCGCCTGGACGCGGGTGTAGTTCAATGGCAGAACGGCAGCTTCCCAAAAAGTGGGTGTAGTTCGCCGGCCACAGGTCCAGTGATGGCCTCTTGATGGAGGGTTTCCTTCCGTCTAATGGACCTTCCTCGGTCCATTTCGGGGTCCAACACCTTGTTGACCCTAACCCACGGTAAATCTGCCGGTTCTCCCTGGGTCACCAGGTCGCTTCGCCCCAACCCTTTACCCCCACCTCGCAGGTAACAGCTTACGTTTTTATATTAATAAGACGATAAACAGTTCCCTCCTTCGCCCAGCTCCCACGTCGCGGTTCGACGGTGAAGGGTCGAAGTGACAGTCCTACGTTCGTCAACGTGGATTCCTCGTGGATTCCAGACGACCTTCAATGCAAGAGGGCGGTGACACACCGTCAACGTGTTGGGAACGTCAAACCGATGATTCGGGGATGTAGAGCGTGACCATCGCCCTATGTGCCGGTCGATAGCCACCGTTGCCAGTTCGCCCGACACCATTGATCGTCTTCAACTGTGCCACCGCCTGGTTGGCACATTGCCCACGTTGATGGTCTTGCATCGTCTTCCAGTAGCGCTTCTTGCGCATCGCAAACGACATCCACCGATGCGATCGCGCCGAGAAGTCGGCCCACCACACGTCACCACATGCCGTTCACCACAGATTCCTGCGCCTCAACGACGCTACATCAACAGCTTAGAGAGAACAGAGGATGGTGGCTGATGCGGGCTACACCGATGTCGACCACAACCAACCAATAAGAGAAGTAACCCCAGCATTGGTTTGACAAGTTTCAGCGATCTCCATTGGGTCGCTTCTCGTGATTGGGAAACCGCCCCTTTTGGACGCCCTCGACGACTTGTTGTGCGCGACTCAGGTACCGAGAAAAGCGA
>JBDSWB010000070.1:0-6477 GCA_039926915.1 Ramlibacter sp. | reverse complement strand
CGGTGCTCGAGGTGGCGTAACGCGCGCGCGCCATCGCGCAACTGGCAAGGCAGGTTGGTACAGACGTTGATCTTGTACTTGCCCACCGGCCGCTGGTTGTACATGTTGTAGAAGGTGGTCACTTCGTGCACGGCGATGGGTGCCATCCCCAAGTAATCAGCCACCAGCTTCTCGTTTTCGATGCTGACCCAGCCCTGCTGGTCCTGGATGATGGCGAGGCAGGCCATGACCGCCGATTGGCGCTGGTCGGCCGGGTACTTCGCGACCTCCTTGTCAAAGAGGTCGCGAGTGATTTCGGAAATTCGGGACTGGGAAGCGTCAGCCATTTCGGTACTCCACGGCTTTTTCCAGGGCCACCGCGGAACCGGCTTTGCCGGGCCGCTGGTGGCGCCCCCTTGAGGGGGAGAGGGCGAAGCCCGAGGGGGCATCGCCGCAGGAGCTTCGGGGGTGAACCCTATTCATCGGTCAATCTCTCCGAACACGATGTCCATGGTGCCGATGATCGCCACTGCGTCGGCGATCATGTGGCCACGACCCATCTCGTCGAGTGCGGCCAGGTGGGGGAAGCCCGGCGCGCGGATCTTAAGGCGGTAGGGCTTATTGGCGCCGTCGCTCACGATGTAGATGCCAAACTCGCCCTTCGGGTGTTCCACGGCGGCGTAGGCCTCACCCTCGGGCACGCGGAAGCCTTCGGAGAAGAGCTTGAAGTGGTGGATCAGCTCTTCCATGTTGCTCTTCATCGACTCGCGGTCCGGCGGCGCCACCTTGTGGTTGTCGGTGATCACCGGGCCAGCGTTGGCGCGCAGCCAGGCGACGCACTGCTGGATGATGCGGTTGGACTGGCGCATCTCTTCTACGCGCACCAGATAGCGGTCGTAGCAGTCGCCGGTCTTGCCCACCGGGATGTCGAAGTCCATCTGGTCGTAGACCTCGTAGGGCTGCTTCTTGCGCAGGTCCCAGGCGATGCCCGAGCCACGCAGCATGGCGCCAGAGAAACCGAGGTTCAGCGCGCGCTCGGGCGTGACCACGCCGATGCCAACGGTGCGCTGCTTCCAGATGCGATTGTCGGTGAGCAGCGTCTCGTATTCGTCCACGTAGTGCGGAAAGCGAAGCGTGAAATCGTCGATGAAATCGAGCAATGAGCCCTGGCGGTTTTCGTTCAGCGCCTTGATCGCGCGCTCATTCTTGACCTTGCTGACTTTGTACTGCGGCATGCTGCCGGGCAGGTCGCGGTACACGCCGCCGGGGCGGAAGTACGCCGCGTGCATGCGGGCGCCGGAAACGGCTTCGTACATGTCGAACAGGTCTTCACGTTCGCGGAAGCAGTAGATGAGGATGTTCATCGCGCCGCAATCGAGCCCGTGCGCGCCCAGCCACAGCAAGTGGTTGAGCAGGCGCGTGATCTCGGAGAACAGGACGCGGATGTACTGGGCGCGCAGCGGAACGTCCAGGCCCATCAGCTTCTCGATGGCCAGGCAGTACGCATGTTCGTTGGACATCATCGAGACGTAGTCCAGCCGGTCCATGTAGGGCAGCGACTGGATGTAGGTCTTGCTCTCGGCCAGCTTTTCGGTGGCGCGGTGCAGCAGGCCGATGTGCGGGTCGGCGCGCTGGATCACTTCGCCGTCGAGCTCGAGCACCAGTCGCAGCACGCCGTGTGCGGCCGGGTGCTGCGGGCCGAAATTGAGGGTGTAGTTCTTGATTTCAGCCATGATCAGGCCTCCGACGGGCCGCCCCTAGGAAGGCCTGCGCCCCCTCGGGGGGCAGCGGAGACACGAAGTGCGGAGCGTGGGGGCTCATTGAATGCCGCCGTAGTTGTCTTCGCGGATGATGCGCGGGGTGATCTCGCGCGGCTCAATGGTCACCGGCTGGTAGATGACGCGCTTGAGCTCGGCGTCGTAACGCATTTCCACATGGCCCGATACCGGGAAGTCCTTGCGGAACGGATGGCCGATGAAGCCGTAGTCGGTCAGGATGCGGCGCAGGTCGTCGTGGCCTTCGAAGATGATGCCGAATAGATCGAATGCCTCGCGCTCGAACCAGTTGGCCGAACTCCAAACGGAAGTGAGTGAGTCCACGACAGGCACATCGTCGTCCGGCGCGAACACTTTGAGGCGCACGCGCTGGTTCAGACTGACGGACAGCAGGTGCGATGCCACGCAATAGCGCGGGCCTTCCCAGCCGCCGTCGCGGTAATCCGAATAGTCCAGGCCGCACAGGTCGAGGAGTTGCTCGAACTGGCAACCCGGCGCGTCGCGCAGCGTCCGTGCCACATCCAGGTAGTCGGCCGCGGTGACGGCCACGGTGACCTCGCCGAGCTTCAGGTCAACGCGCTTGGCACGCTCGCCCAGGGTGGCGACCAGCGTTTCCTTCAGGGCCGCCGGATCGATGGCGAAGGGAGTGATGGCGTCTGTCATTTCAGCGGGCCGCTTCGGGGATGAGCTTCATGCGCGGGCAATGGTCTGCGTGCGGCGGATCTTCTGCTGTAGCTGGATGATCCCGTAGAGCAGCGCTTCGGCCGTGGGCGGGCAGCCGGGCACGTACACGTCGACCGGAACGATACGGTCGCAGCCGCGCACGACGGAGTAGCTGTAGTGGTAGTAGCCGCCGCCATTGGCGCAGGAGCCCATGGACAGCACCCAGCGCGGCTCCGGCATCTGGTCGTACACCTTGCGCAGGGCCGGCGCCATCTTGTTGCACAGCGTGCCGGCGACGATCATCAGGTCGCTCTGGCGGGGGCTGGGGCGGAACAGCATGCCGAAGCGGTCGATGTCGTAGCGGGCGGCGCCAGCATGCATCATCTCCACTGCACAGCAGGCGAGGCCGAAAGTCATGGGCCATAGCGAGCCGGTCTTGGCCCAGTTGATAACGGAGTCCACGGTCGTGGTGACCATGCCCTTGTCGAGGATACCTTCGTTTGCCATGTCAATACTTCCTTCGGGCGCGCGGGATCATTCCCAGTCGAGCGCGCCCTTTTTCCATTCGTAAACGAAGCCGACGACGAGGATGGCCAGGAAGACCATCATGGCCCAGAAGCCCACTGCGCCGATGTCCTTGAGCGCCACCGCCCAAGGGAAGAGGAATGCGATCTCGAGATCGAAAAGGATGAAGAGGATGGCGACGAGGTAGTAGCGCACGTCGAATTTCATGCGGGCGTCCTCGAAGGCCTCAAAGCCGCACTCGTACGGCGAGTTTTTCGCCGCGTCAGGCCGCTGGAAGCCCAGCAGCGTGCTGATGCCCCAGCCCATCGCCATGGGGGCGACACCGACTCCCACGCCCACCAGAAGGAATAACAGGACAGGGAGGTACTGGTCGAGGTTCATCTTGTGCCCGAGATCCGCGCTTTGGCCCGCCGATGCGTACCCGGCGGGCTCTATTGTTTGGTGCCGTCGGCGAGACTCGAACTCGCACAGCTTTCGCCACTACCCCCTCAAGATAGCGTGTCTACCAATTTCACCACGACGGCGGTTTTTTCCTGCCCGGACAGGCATGAGGAATCTGTCGATAGTTGGCTTTCCGGACAGCCTAGGAGTTTACCCTCAAATGACGGACCGGCTCAGCGGAACGGGCCTATCTTCCGTTCACTTGATGGGGATCTGGCCGACACCGGATGCCGCTTGCGCGGGAGCCGCCGGCGTGGCAAGCGCAGCGGCGGGCGCCGCAGTGGCGGGAATCTGGGCTGCGGCGCCGGAAGCGGCCGGCGCAGGCGCCGGAGACGTGTTCACCGCGCGATCGAGCACGCTACCCGAATCGGCGGGCCGCAGATTGCCGAAATAGGCCAGCAAAAGCGTGCACGCGAAGAACACAGCGGCCAGGACGGCGGTGGTGCGCGAAAGGAAGTTCGCGCTGCCGCTCGCGCCGAAGAGGCTGCCCGAACTGCCGCTGCCGAAGGCCGCGCCCATATCGGCGCCCTTGCCGTGCTGTATCAGGATGAGGCCGATCATGGCCAGGGCCGTCAGAATCTGCACGGCCAGGACCACGGTAAGCAAGACATTCATTTCGGGTTCACTCCTATTGTTTTAGAGCCGCATCGCACTAACGCGCGGCGGCAACGATCTTCAGGAAGTCGGCGGCCTTCAGCGAAGCCCCGCCGATCAGTCCGCCGTCGATATCCGGCTGGGCCAGCAGCGCCTGCGCGTTGGCCGCGTTCATGCTGCCGCCGTAGAGGATGCGGACGCGATCCACATGTTCGGTCGCGGCCTTGAGCTGGGCGCGCAACACGGCGTGCACTTGCTGGGCCTGCTCCGGCGTCGCGGTGCGGCCGGTGCCGATCGCCCACACCGGCTCGTACGCCACCACGATTTCGCTGATGCAATGCCCGTTGGCATGGATGACGGCGGCCAGTTGGCGCTTCACAACTTCTTCGGTGCGGCCGGCATCGCGTTCCGCCAGCGTCTCGCCGACGCAGGCGATCGGCGTCACGCCGTGGGCCAGCGCGGCCTTTACTTTTTCGGCAACCTGCGCATCGGTTTCGCCGTGGTACTGGCGCCGTTCCGAATGACCGGCGATCGCGAATCGCACTCCGAACCCCTTGAGCATGGCGGCGGAGACTTCACCTGTGTAGGCCCCGCTCTCGTGCGGCGACACGTCCTGCGCGCCGAGCTCCAGCGCCGAGCCTGCGCACAGCGCGCCCACCTGCGCCAGGAAAGGCGCAGGAACGCAGACCGCGGCGGTGCAGGAGGCGTCACCCAGCCCGGCAATCACGGCGCGGACCAGTTCCTCATTGGCAGCCAGGCTGCCGTTCATCTTCCAGTTGCCGGCGATCAGCTTCTTCATGCCGGCCTCCGCCGAGCCGCCTCAAGGAGGCCAAGGCCCCCTCGGGGGGCAGCGAGAAATTGCGAGCGTGGGGGCATCTTCATTTCCACGTGAGCACGATCTTGCCGATGTGCTGGTTGGACTCCATCAACTCGTGCGCCTTGGCTGCATCTGCCGCCGCGAAGGTGCTGTGGATCACCGGCTTGATCGCGCCGCTTTCGAGCAGGGGCCAGACCTTGGCCCGGAGCGCCTGGGCGATGGCGGCCTTGAATTCGACCGGGCGCGGTCGCAGCGTTGAGCCCGTGATGGTGAGGCGTTTGCGCAGCACCAGCCCGGCATTGAATTCGCCCTTGCTGCCGCCCTGCAGCGCGATGATGACCAGCCGGCCGTCCTCGGCCAGGCAATCGATCTCGCGCGCCACATAGCTGCCGGCGACCATGTCGAGGATCACGTTGACGCCGGCGCCGCCCGTCAGTTTCCTGGCCTCGACGGAGAAATCCTGCGTCTTGTAGTTGATGGCGTGGTCGGCGCCGAGCTTCAGGCACGCCTCGCACTTGTCGTCGCTGCCCGCGGTGGCAATCACGGTCGCGCCCAGGGCCTTGGCCATCTGGATGGCGGTGACGCCGATCCCGCTGGTGCCGCCCTGGACGAGCAGCGTTTCGCCCGGCTGCAGGCGCGCGCGGTCGAATACGTTGCTCCACACGGTGAAGAACGTTTCCGGCAGCGAGGCCGCTTCGATGTCGGTGAGGCCCTTGGGTGCCGGCAGGCACTGGCCCACGGGCGCCACGCACAGTTGGGCATAGCCGCCGCCCGCCACCAGGGCACACACGCGGTCGCCCTTCCTGAAGCCCGCCGAGGCCATGGCCTCGGCGTCACCGTCGACAATTTCACCCGCGACCTCGAGGCCCGGGATGTCCGAAGCGCCCGGCGGGACCGGGTAGTTGCCAGTGCGCTGCAGGACGTCGGGCCTGTTGATGCCGCTCGCGGTGACGCGGATCAACAGTTCGCCGACACCCGCAACGGGAGTCGGCCGCTCGCCCAGACGCAGGACGTCGGGCTTGCCATAGGCGCTGATTTCAACGGCTTTCAATGTTTATCCCCCGGACGCGGCCGGCACGCGAGGGTGCTGTCCGCGGCCTGAAAAATGCGTTCAAGCCTGGTGGTCGTCGACCGGGGTTTGCTGGGGCTGCTGCTCACGCGGTTGCTGGTCGCCTCGTGGCTGCTGCTCACGCGGTTGCTGGTCACGCGGCGGCCTGTCGCCACGATCGCCGCGATCACCACGTGGCTCGCGGGGCGGGCGGTCCTGGTACTCGCCGGCCGGACGCTCGGTCAACGCCTTCATCGACAGCTTGACGCGGCCCTTGTCGTCGGTCTCGAGCACCTTCACACGCACGACCTGGCCTTCGCTCAGGTAATCGGTGACCTTCTCGACGCGCTCATGGGCGATCTGGCTGATGTGCAGCAGACCGTCTTTGCCCGGCAACAGATTGACCAGCGCACCAAAATCCAGGATCTTTGTGATTGGGCCTTCGTAGACCTTGCCAATCTCCACTTCCGCGGTGATCTGCGCAATGCGCTGCTTGGCCATTTCGGCTTTTTCGGGGTCGGTCGATGCGATCGTGATGGTGCCGTCTTCGTCGATGTTGATCTGGCAACCCTTTTCCTCGGTCAGACCGCGAATCACCGAGCCACCCTTGCCGATCACGTCACGGATCTTTTCCG
>JBDSWB010000069.1:0-47411 GCA_039926915.1 Ramlibacter sp. | reverse complement strand
TGCATACTTCCTGGGTGTTGAGTGGCTCAGCCGATGCGCTTCGCGAGGGCGGCCTTGACGGCCGCGCTCGCCTGCAAGGTGCCGAGCACTGTGATGGATTCGATGGTGGCCAGTGCCAGCGCGGGTGTGACGTCGGCGGCGATGGAGGCCAGCCCGAGCACGCGCACCTGGAGCTTCTCGCCAGCTTTCTGCACCGCCAGCAGGTCAGCCTTGCTGAAGTGCTGGATGCCCAGCGCCAGCGTCTTGCGCGACACCGCCTGCCGGAGCGCATCGCCGTGGGCGGTCAGCTGGTTGCGGATGGCCGTGCGGATCAGGTCGGTGCGATTCGCGTAGAAGCCTTCCTGCACCAGCAGGTCGATCTGCCCGAGGTCGACACAACCGATGTTGAGGGTGATCTTCTCGTCCGCCGGCCGGGGGCTGGCGACCAGGGACTTGCGGCTGGATTTGGGCATGCATGCATCTTAACACCATCCAAGTGGATGGTCACACGGCGAGCCGCCAGCGGTCTAATATGCAGCGGAGCAGCCAACTTCATTAACCACGGGAGCATGTGATGTCAAACGACTTGCTGGGTCAGATTCTGGGCAGCGTCCTGGGCAATTCTTCGCGCGGCGGATCGTCCCTGTCGCCGGGCGGCCTGGGCGATGTGCTGGGTAACATGATGGGCGGGCGCGCGGCCGGGCCCGACGATGAGACTGTGCCGATGGCCGGCAAGGGCGGCGCATTGCTGGCGATGCTGTTGCCTCTGGCCATGCAATGGGTGCAGCGCAATGGCGGGGTCGGCGCGTTGATCGAGAAGTTCCAGAACAAGGGCTACAGCCGACAGGCCGCGTCCTGGATTTCTGCAGGCGAAAACGAAGCGCTCAGCCCGCAGGCGGTGGGCGAAGTGGTTGGAATGGATGAACTGTCGCGCCTGTCCCAGCAATTGGGCGTGCCGCAGGATCAGGTCGCCAGCGGCCTGTCCCAGATCCTGCCGCAGGTAGTGGACCACCTGACCCCCTCGGGCCAGGTGCCGGAGGATGCCGATGATATGCTGGCTTCGGGCCTGACGGCCCTTGAGAACATGTTGGGCCACCGCGCCGCGGGCTAACCTCCTGACGGGCGACTTTGCAGTGCCTGAACCCGCCACCCTCTTCGTCCTGCAAGAAGCGACCGCCCCCCTGGCGTGAGAAAATCTGGGCTCACCGGTTTCGAAAAGTTCTCATGCCCCTGCCCGCGCCCCAGCCTCGAACCCACCTTCACACCCGCAGCGTCGTTTACCGCGGCTACCACCGCCAAGACGGCCTGTGGGATATCGAAGCGGAGATGACGGATGCCAAGACCTACACCCTGGAGCGCTCCGAGCGCGGGCTGATGCCGCCGGGAACGCCCATCCATGGCATGGCAATCCGCCTCACGGTCGACGATGCGATGAAGATCCGCGAAATCATCAGTTCGTCCGATCACACGCCCTTCGACGAATGCCAGCCGGGCAAGGACCCGGTGCAGGGGATGGTGGGTGTGACACTCGGCCCCGGCTGGCGCCAGGCCATCGAAAAGACGCTCGGCGGGATTCGGGGCTGCACGCACCTGCGCGAGTTGTTGTTCAACATGGCGACCGCCGCCTACCAGACGATTCCCGC
Source organism: Ramlibacter sp. (assembly GCA_039926915.1). Taxonomy (GTDB): domain Bacteria; phylum Pseudomonadota; class Gammaproteobacteria; order Burkholderiales; family Burkholderiaceae_C; genus Ramlibacter. The sequence goes on along the minus strand of JBDSWB010000069.1, from coordinate 45,789 downwards.
CTACCGCGAGCGCCTGAGGCGCCAGTCCGGTGCGCCGCGCGCGGCTGCGACCGAGCCGCCCTATCACATGGGCAAGTGCATCGCCTGGGATTTCGATGGGCAAGTGGTCAAGCGCCATCACCCGGAGTTCGCAGGCTGGCAGCCGCTGAAGCGCCGGCCCCGGCCGGAAAGCCTGCCTTGACCCGGTTGCGGGCCTGCATCGCGGAACCGCCAGGCCGCACCCCTTGACCTGGTGCCACCGTTAACCGCTTGGTAGGCGGGTCAAACCCGGACTGACACGCCGCCGCGCGCCGCGTAAGCTCTGCCTCCAAAGGAGACAGACGTCATGCCCATCCGTTCACTCAGGGACCCGGCCTTCCGCAGGATATTCATCGCTGGCAGCGTGGTGCTGGTGGGACTGGCTTGGGCCACCGCATCGCACGCACAATCTGCATGGCCCACCAGGCCGGTGAAGATCGTTGTCACCTTCCCGCCCGGCGGCGCGCCAGACACACTTGCGCGCGTGCTCGCCGAAAAGTGGGGCGCGCTCGGCCAGCCCATGACCGTGGACAACAAGCCCGGTGCGGGCGGCAACATCGGCTCCGATTTCGTGGCAAAGAGCCCCGCCGATGGCGCCACGCTGCTCATCGGCACCGTGGGAACGCACGCCATCAACGCCGCCCTGTACGACAAGATGCCGTACAACCACATGAAGGATTTCACCCCCATCAGCTTCCTGGCCTCCACCCCCAATCTGCTGGTGGTCAACAACACCGTACCGGCCAGGACGGTGAAGGAGCTGATCGACCTGGCGAAGAAGACGCCGCTCAGCTTCGGCTCGTCGGGCAGTGGCACGTCGATCCACCTTTCCGGCGAGCTGTTCAACACCATGGCCGGCGTGAAGATGCAGCACATCCCGTACAAGGGCCGGGCGCAGGCGGTGCCCGACCTGCTGGGCGGGCGCATCCAGATGATCTTCGACAACATGCCTTCGGCGCTGCCGCTGGTGAAATCGGGCGACGTCCGCGCGATCGCTGTCACCAGCGCCACGCGCTCACCGGCCGCGCCGAATATCCCGACCATCGCGGAGTCGGGGCTGCCCGGCTTCGAGGTGACCTCGTGGTTCGCGCTGTATGCGCCGGCCGGCTTGCCGAAGGACGTGCAGGCCCGCATCAACGCCGAGACGGCGCGCGTGATGGCGCTGCCCGACGTCAAGGAGAAGCTGGCGGCGCTGGGCCTGGAAGTCGCCACCGGCACGCCGGAGGCGCTGGTCGGGATCATGCAGGCCGAAACCACCAAGTGGGCCAGGGTGGTGAAGGAGTCGGGCGCAAAGCCGGACTGAACCGATCAAAAGTTCCAGAAAGTATTCATGCTCACACTGCACGGCTCCCCGATCTCCAACTACTACAACAAGGTCAAACTCGCGCTGCTTGAAAAAGGCGTGCCCTTCGCCGAATCGAACGCGGCCACGCACAGCACCGACGAGGCCATCCTGTCCGCATCGCCGCTCGGGAAGATCCCCTTCGTGAAGACGGAGCAGGGCGGACTGTGCGAGAGCCAGCCGATCATGGAGTGGATCGAGGCCTCCTGGCCCGAGCCGCCCCTGCTGCCGGCCGATGCGTTCGCGGCCGCCAAGGTGCGCGAACTCACGACCTTCATCGACTGGCACCTGGAGATCGTGGCGCGCCAGCTGTATGGCCAGGCGTTTTTCGGCAGCGCCCCCTTGAGCGAGGCCAATGCCGCGCGCATCAGGAAGCAGCTCGAAGCCAACATTGCGGCGTTCAAGCGGCTGGCGAAATTCTCCCCCTACGTGGCCGGCGACGCGTTCAGCCAGGCCGACTGCGCGGCCTTCAACCACCTGCCGCTGGTGGCGATGGCCAGCAAGGCCGTGTTCGGCGAAGACCTGTTGCAGGCCGGCGGGATCGACCACAAGGCCTACACGCGGCTGGTGGCCGAGCGCGCATCGGCACAGAAGGTCGTCGCCGATCGCAAGGCGTCGCAGACAAGGTCCTGAATTGCCGCTTGGCGGGTTTCGCTGCTATCGTTCGCGGATCAACACCGCGACACAGATGATGCGAACGGCGATGCCAACCCATTACGACACGCTGCGGGTGGACCCCCGCGCGTCGGCCCAACGAGTGCGCGCCGCGTACCGGCGCATGGCTCAGAAATTCCATCCCGACAAGCACGCGGGCCGGGGCGATGCCGCGGCGATCATGTCGCAGATCAACCTGGCCTACAGCGTCTTGTCGGATGTCGCGCGCCGCGCGGCGTACGATGAGCAATTGCAACGCGAACATCCGCAATCCACGGCGCGCACCCGACGCAGAACGGGCGCGGCGGCGATGCAGGACCGTTTCGGCTGGTCGGGCTGGCTCGTGCTGGCCATCGCCTCGATCACGGTGCTGACGCTGGGCTTTGTCGCGCTGAGGATGATCGCGCCGCAGCAGCCGGCGTTTCGTGCGCCGATGGCCGCCACAGCGCAAACCCAGCTGGCCGAAAGCACGCCCTTGGCGCCGGTTCCGGCCATTCAGCCCTGGGTCGAGCCGGCCCGCACTGCGCGGCCGGTGAACGAGGCCACCGAACCCGTCGCACGTCTGGTTCGCGACGGTGTAATCGCACCGCAGAGTCGGCCAGCCATTTCAACTCAACCTTGACACTGCTGAGCGGGGCAGCGCGCACAACTCAGCATTAGTTACATCGGCGGGCGCAGGGGTGGAATAGTTGGCACAAAAATGAGCATCTGGGAAATCAATTGAAACAGCGCTGAACTTCGGCGGGACGTAGGCGGTCTCTTACTACTTTGTAAGAAAGAGCCTACATGATTCGCCCTAACTGGCCACTGTACTCTGCCATTGCCGGCTTTAACTTCGTGGCCCTGGTTTGCCTGGTAGAGCTGATGATTCCCCGATTTGCTCCGGCTGCCGCACGGCCCCTGAACCTGACGCCAGCGATGGAATCGGTTGGCCGATCTCTCGGAGCCGCCGCGCCGGCGACCCGGTTCGCGACCGCAGAGATGCAAGCCCTGGCAAATCTCCAGGCACGCACTGCGCCGGCGTCCCCCGTGCCTGCGGAAGTGGCTGCACCAGCTGCGGAGGAGGGCTACTACGCGCCTTTGCGCTCAAGCATGCGCTGGGTCGGCACGCGCCTGGGCAAATCGCAGCTGGCCACGCCGGACTACGACTCGCGCCTGCGGCTGGCCAAGTCCGCGGCCGACCGCGCGGGCCTGGCTGAGGTGGGGCTGAGCTTTCATGACGTGTACGGCATCACCAACGCCGAGACTTCCTGGGTGCCGCGCACAGGCGCCAGCAAGGACGGAACGCCCAACCTGGGCATTGCGCAGTTCGAACCCGCCACTGCTCGCGCACTGGGCCTTCGCAATCCAGACGACGTGGTCGAAGCCGTCCACGTCGCCGCCAAGCACATGAAGGAGGCTGCCTTCTGGAGCGCGGAGCGCATCTCGGGCCTGAAGCTCGGCGCTGATGATCGCGCGAGCAAGTTGCGCGAAGGCGTCTCGATCTACTACAATCTGTCCAGCCGCGGCCGCGCCGCCTGGAACGGCCGCAACACCAACCGCCTGCCCACCGAGACGCTGCGGCACATCGCCAATGCGCGCATCGGGGCGGTGGAGGCGGCGCAACTCGACGCGCAACTGCGGACGCAGCAGTACGGCCGGGGCCGCGGCATCGTGACGGCGAGTCTCGCTGTCAACGGAGGCTGAGCCGCGACGGCGCCTCACCGGAGCGCCGCACTGCTACGGTATTGCTGCCGGGCCGTATGATCTGCCGCTTCAACTGACCGGAGCCGCGATGCCCAGAAAGCGAATCATGGACACCCGCAAGGTCGCACTCGTCACCGGTTCGGCCACCGGCGTTGGCGCCGCCACCGCGCTGGCCCTGGCCGGGCGAGGCTACAACGTCCTCATCAACTACTCGAAGAGCGAAGAAGAAGCGAAGGCTTCGCAGGCCGCGTGCCGCGTCGCCGGGGCCGACACGCTGATGCTGCGTGGCGACGTGGCGAAAGACGCCGACTGCCGCGCGATGGTCGATGCCGTGATCGAGCGCTGGGGCCGGCTGGACGCGCTGGTCAACAACGCGGGCGTCTCGGTGTTCGGTAGCGCAGCCAGCTGGGACGCGCTCGACGCGGAAGCCTTCCAGCGCATCTTCGCTGTCAATGCGGTGGGCACGTTCCAGATGGTGCGCGCCTGCGCGCCGCACCTGAAGGCTTCGCAAGGCGCGATCGTCAACGTCTCCTCCATTGCCGGCGCGCTGGGCATTGGTTCTTCCGTGCCCTACGTCGCGTCCAAGGGCGCGGTGAACGCGATGACGCTGCACCTCGCGCGCGAACTTGCGCCGGACATCCGCGTCAACGCCGTGTGCCCCGGCCTCATCACCAGCCGCTGGTTCGTGGAGGCCCTCGGTCAGGAGGGTTACGAGAAGATCAAGGCCGGCTACGAGCAGGCTGCGCCGCTGGGCCGTGCCGCCACCCCGGAGGACGTGGCCGATGCGATCGTGTGGCTGGTTGACGGCGCGCGCACCGTCACGGGCGAATTGCTGCTGCTCGATTCCGGCGTTCACCTCGGCTCCCGCCGGCCCGTGCAGGCGGGCCGCACCTGACGCACAACGCCCATGACACCTGAACAGATTCTCATGCACTGGGACGGCGGTTCGCTGTGGCCTGGAGGCAGCGGCTTCGACCTCGCGACCGGCTATGACCATGCGCTCACGGTGCGCGAGCTGCGCATCGGGCGCGGCGAGCGGCCGCTGGGCTACAAGGTGGGCTTCACCAACCGCAACATCTGGCCGCGCTACCAGGTGTTCGGCCCTGTCTGGGGGCCGGTGTGGGACACCACGGTTTCATTCTGCGAAGGCGAGGGAACGTTGTCGCTCCAGGCCACTTGCCAGCCCCGGCTGGAGCCCGAGGCCGTCTTCGGCATGGCCGCTACCCCGCCCGCCCGCGCAACGCTGGACGAACTGCTGGCTTGCATCGAATGGGTCGCGCCGGGTTTCGAAGTGGTGCAGTCGCACTTGCCTGGCTGGGTGTTTACGGCGGCTGACACCGCCGCCGATGGCGCGCTCCACGCGCGCCTGCTCGTAGGAAAGCGACTGCCCGTGGCCGAGGTCGCGCAGGGAGCGCAGGCTTTCGATGAGCGGCTGGCACGCTCGCGCGTGACGCTGAGACGTGGCGACAAGCAGGTGGACCAGGGCGTCGGCTCCAACGTGCTCGATGGCCCGCTGCACGCACTGCACCACTTCGCGCAAGCCTTGCGTGATTGCCCGGGGGCCACCGACCTGCTGCCGGGGGATGTGGTCACCACCGGAACCTGGACCGATGCCTGGCCAGTCGAGCCGGGCCAGCAGTGGACGGCTCAGTTCGATGGCCCGCTGCCACCCTTGCGGGTGACTTTCGCCTGAGGGAACGCACTCACGGGGAGCGCGGTACCATCGCGCATGAAAAAAACCTTCCAGCTCGACATCGAAGGCAAAAACCGCGACCGGGTCCTGGATGCCGTGAAGCATGAGATCCGCAAGTACGTGAAGCGCGAGCGGCGGCGTGACGTGCCGGCCGGGGCCGACTATTGGGATTTCGACTGCCAGTTCGGCGTCACGCCGGAAGCCGCGGTGCCCGCCCACCTGAACAGCCTCATCGGCCTGGTCGACGGCGTGGCGAAGGAAGGCGGCGCGAGTTTCTACATAGAGATCCTGGCCAAACCGGGCCACCGCAAGGTCGCGCCCGCGGCGCCCGCGACCGACGAAGCTGGCTTGTAGGCCAGCGAGTTTTACGGAGTCCACCATGCAATACCGACCGCTGGGAAAGAGCCCTCTGCAAGTCTCGGCCCTTTGCCTGGGCACCATGATGTTCGGCGACCAGACCGCTCGCGAAGAAGCGCAATCCATCGTGGCCGATGCGCGCGCGCAGGGCGTGAACTACATCGACACCGCCGACGTGTATTCGAAGGGCGGCTCGGAGTCCATGGTGGGGGAACTGCTGAAGGGCGAGCGCCACCATTGGGTGCTGGCGACCAAGCTGGGCAACAAGATGTCCGGGCAGCCGAACGAAGGCCATTATTCGCGCAGCTGGATGTTGCGCGAGGTGGAGGCGAGTTGCAAGCGGCTGCAGACCGATTACGTCGACATCCTGTACATGCACCGCGACAACAACGGCATGGACCTCGAGGAGCCCCTGCGCGCCATTGACACGATGATCCGCGACGGCAAGCTGCGCTACTGGGGTGTCTCCAATTTCCGCGGCTGGCGGATCGCCGAGGCGGTGCGCGTGGCGCAAGGCCTGGGCATGCCCGTACCCGTCGTGTGCCAGCCCTACTACAACCTGCTCAATCGCATGCCGGAGGTCGAGATCCTCCCGGCCTGCGCCGCCTACGGCATTGGCGTCACGCCGTACAGCCCGGTGGCACGGGGGATTCTCACCGGCAAGTACGCGCCGGGCCAGGCGCCGGCCGAAGGCACGCGGGCGGCGCGTGGCGACAAGCGCATCGCGGAGACGGAGTTTCGCGAGGAGTCGCTGGAAATCGCGCAGAAACTCAAGACGCATGCAGAAGCCCAGGGCGTCTCGCTGGCCCAGTTTGCGACCGCCTGGGTGCTGGCCCATGCGGCCGTCAGTTCCGTCATTGCGGGACCTCGCACCTTGAAGCAGTGGCAGGACTATCTTCCGGCGCTCGATTACGTGGTGACGGCCGAGGACGAAGGGCTGGTCGATTCCTTCGTGCGGCCCGGCCATCCTTCCACACCCGGCTACACCGACCCGGCCTACCCCTTGCCTGATCGCGTTCGCCCGGGGGCGGGCGCCGCATGACGGCCCCCGGCGCTGCCGATGGACGCCCCGGCGTCTCGTTGTACTGGGATTTCGAGAACTTGCATGCCAGCCTGTGGGAAGAGCGGCAGAACGACTCCTACGGCAAGACAGACAACCGCTTCAAGGTACAGGAGCCGCTGGTGGATGTGCAGTCGGTGGTCGACCTGGCTGCTTCGTTCGGGCCGCTGGCCATCCACCGGGCGTACTGCAATTGGCAGTATTTCGGCCGCTACCGCGATTCGCTCCTGCAGACCGCGGCGGAATTGATACAGTTGTTCCCGCCCGGTGGCACTTCGAAGAATGGCGCGGACATCAAGCTGTGCCTGGATGCAATGGAGGACATCGTGCGATACCCACATATCGGCAAGGTGGTCGTCGTCGGCGGCGACAGCGATTTCCTGCCGCTGTCGCAAAAACTCAAGGCCGCTGGCCGCACGGTGATCGGTGTGGGGACGGCGCGTTCGACGAACCGGCACTGGGCCGCCAGTTGCCACGAATTCCGTTTTTACGAGAGCCTTTTGGTCGCACCAGGCACAACGGGCGGCGGCCCAGCTGAAGCGCTTTAAGAGCAGTTGTCCTACAGGAGTGGCGTCAACGTCAAAGCATTCTTGGCGTTGGGTAGAGGAGATCCGTCTCAAAGCCCAACCACCTCTTCGGGAGACAGCAAATGTTCAAGAAAATCCTGCTCGCCGGCATGATCGCCGCGTCCCTGGGCGCCGTTCCGCTCACGGCGTATGCACAGCGCACCGTCATCATCCGCGAAGCGCCGCCGCCGCCGCGCGAAGAAGTCGCACCTGCCGCGCGTCGTGGCTATGCCTGGGCGCCCGGCCATTGGGAATGGCGTCGCGGCCAGCACATCTGGGTCAGCGGCCATTGGCTGCGCGCCCGTCCTGGGCACCGTTGGGAAGCCGACCGCTGGGTCGAGCGCGATGGACGCTGGGTCATGGAACGCGGCCGTTGGGCCCGTGGCGATCGCGACGGCGACGGCGTGCCGAATCGCCTGGACAGGCGGCCGAACGACCCGACCCGGAGGTGACCGCCCGCAAGCGGTAGTACGGTACGGTGCGAGAATCCTTGGGCTGTCCCCAAGGAGAACCCGCCCGTGACGCAGACCGCCGCCCTCTGGAGCCCTGCCCGCCATCTCGAAGAGCTGGAGGCGCAGGGCTTCACTGTCATTGAAGACTTTCTTTCGACCGCGTGGATTCAACGAATTCGCGCTGGCCTCGCGCCGCACCTGCGCAGCCACTCGGGCCGCAACAACTTCGAAGGCTTCCGGACCGAACGCGTCTACACGCTCGTGGGACGCGGCAAAGTGTTCGAGGAGATTGTGGAAGACCCGCGTGTGATGGCTATGGCGGAAGCCGTGCTCGCGCCAGGCTACCTGCTCACCGCCAGCCAGGCCATCTGCATCTACCCGGGTGAATCGCCCCAGCCGATTCACTCCGACGACAGCTTCTACCCGATTCCGCGGCCCCGGCCGTCGGTGAGCTTCAGCACCATCGTCGCCGTCGACGCTTTCACACTCGAGAACGGCTGCACCGAAGTCATTCCCGGCAGCCATCGCTGGAACGATGCGCAGATTGCAGGCGTCTACAAAAGCTTTGACGCTGATGCGCCTGCGTCACCCGAATTGGAGCGGCAGCTGGTCCCGCTGGTGATGCCGGGAGGCGCCTGCGTGGTGTTCCACGGAACCTTGCTGCATCGCGGGGGCGCCAATCGAAGCGAGGCGCCACGCCTGGCGTTCTCCAACCAGTACTGCCAGCCCTGGGCGCGCACGCAGGAGAACTTCTTTCTGGGCGTTCCGCCGGCGCTGGTGCGTTCGATGTCCCCGCGCGTACAGAGCTTGCTGGGCTACAGCGTCATGTCCCCGTTCATGGGGCATGTCACAGCGCTGCACCCGACCAAGGTGCTGCGGGAGGATTACGTCAACGCTGTGTCGTGTTCGCCACGCAGCACCTGAAACACCCGGATCGCCGCATAAGCGTCATTGGCAGCGTAGATCAGTTGTGCTTCGGTGAGACGCGGGTTGGCCCAGTTCGAGGTCGTGGCCTTGCGCGACTTGATGAAGCGGCGGTTGAAAAGGACGGCGACGGCGCCCTTGACGCCCATGTCCTTGCGATAGCCACGTTCGCGGAACACGGTGTTGAGATCGAGCACGTCGGCCGGCTCGACGCCCAGCTTGGATTCGATCCGCTTGCGGTCGTCACCGAGGCCGAAACCCGCCTTGGTGATGCCCGGCCGCGCCAGCAGGTTGGCGACCACGGCGCGGCAAGCGAGGTCATGCAGCTGGAAGATCCATGCCTTGTGCGCCGTGGAGAGCTGCACGACGTGCGGGCCCTCCGACACCTGGTCCTTCAAGAAAGTCGGCCTGGACTCGGTGTCGAAGCCCCAGGCCGGCGCAGCTGACAACTCGTCCTGCGCCTTCACCGCGTCTGCTGCTGTCGAGACCAGCCGGATGCGGTCCAGGCCGAGTCGCTCGAAAGGTTCGAGCAGTGCGATCTGCTCTTTGTCGGGGGTGGCGTGGCGGGTATTCATTCTTGGCGCGAGGATAACCCGGTGTCAGGACTGTGCCGGGATTGCTGGTCAATAATCAGCTGGAGCGGACCATCCATGAGCTACACCGTTGTCATCCACGAAGCGGACGTCTCCGACGCGGAGCGCCAAGACGCCGTGCGGCGCTTTCGCGACGCGCTGGAGCAGGCGCTGGGCGATGCGGCGCTCGTCGGACCGGTGCATGCGGCCTACCTGCGGATCGTGGGGACCTATGGAGAAACGCCCGCGCTGGACACCCTCAGCGAGGCCCAGCGGGAGATCTTCGAGCAATGGCAAGCCGCCGAGACTGCCGCCGTGGCCGCCGCCTTCGGGCCGAATCGCTACATGGGCGACGCCATGTACGAAATCATAAACTAGCAATGGCGTTCCCCATCGACTCCGCCAGTATCACGCACGGCATCCAGCTCGCAGTGGCGCCGGTGTTCCTGCTCACCGCGGTGTCGGGGATGATCGGTGCGGTGGCGGGCCGGCTGGCCCGCATCATCGACCGCGCGCGGACGGTGGAAGACCGGGCGCGAGAGGTGACCGACCAGGAATTCCTCGCACGCGCCTACAAGGAGCTGGCGGAATTGCGGGTGCGCGGCCGCCTAGCGAATGGATGCATCGCGCTGCTGACGACATGCGCCTTCCTGATCGGCCTCACCATCATCGTGCTGTTTCTCGGCGAAACCACGGCATTCCAGATCAACCGGTTCGCCGTCGGCAGCTTCCTGCTGGGCGTCGGCTGTTTCCTGCTCGCGCTTCTGTGCTTCCTGGCCGAGACGGTGATCGCGACCCGGCTGCTGAACTTTCACATGCTGCGCTAGGCGCGGCGAGAGTCAGAGGAGGGAGAGGTGTGGTTTGTTCATGTGCCAAAGGTAGTTTTTCCCTTGGCACCTGCGTTGAGCCGAGTCCCGATGCGCCGACAGCCATTTGCCTATGCGACATGGGTCCCTTGCTTAGGCGCCCTTGAGCGTAACGCTGCCCGCACTGACGGCCTGGAGCGTGCCCCGCAGACGCTGGGTCGGCGCCGATGCGGTGGGAGCGGCAAGTTGGGTCTTGAAGAATGCGACAGTGCGTTCCCAGGCCAGCTTCGCAGCCGGTGCGTCGAAGCGCGGCGTGGTGTCGTTGTTGAAGCCGTGCTGCGTGCCCGGGTAGCGGTATGCCGTGTACTTCACACCTGCAGCCTTCAATGCCGCTTCGTAGGCCGGCCACGCGGCGTTGATTCGCTCGTCGACCTCCGCCTGCTGGATGAGCAGTGGCGCCTTGACCTTCGCCGCCTGGTCAGGCGCAGGCGTGTCGCCATAGAACGGAACGCCTGCGTTCAGGTCGGGCAGCCGCAGCGCAAGCTCGTGCACGATGCCCCCGCCATAGCAGAAGCCGACGGCGCCGAGCTTGCCGGTAGCGTCCGCGCGACCCCGCAGCCACGTTGCAGCGGCAGCGAAGTCCTCGAGCGCCTTGCCCTGGTCAAGACGCCCGAACAGCTCGCGCGCCTTGTCCTCGTCGCCGGGGTAGCCGCCCAGCGTGGTGAGGGCATCTGGAGCAAAAGCCATGAAGCCGTCGAGGGCCAGCCGCCGTGCGATGTCTTCGATGTGCGGACTCAGGCCGCGGTTCTCGTGGATCACGAGGATGGCCGGCAGCCTCGCAGCACCTGCGCCGGCCGGCCGGGCCAGGTAGCCCTTCACGCTGCCCGTGCCGTTGGGGGAGGGATGGCTGACGCGCTCCACCTTCAGCCGCGCATCGTCCTCCCGCACCTGTTGGCCCGCGGCGAAGTCGGGACTGAGCAGGGCCAGCAACCCCGTCGCCGTCACGCCCGCCCTGGCGAATTTGCGGGCCTGGTCCAGGAAGCCGCGCCGGTCCAAGTTCCCGTGCACGTATGCGTCGAAGATGATCAGCAGTTCCTGGTCGAAGTCCTGCGCAGTCAGCCGGGTTGGCATGCTCACTCCATGGGCAAAGAGTGGCAGCATAGCCCGGGCGGCGGGTTCCTGCTGGCTACCGGGTGATCTGACTGCGTACCTCGGAGGCGATCTCGTAGGAACGCAGCCGCGCCGCATGTTCGAAGATCTGGCAGGTGATCATCAGCTCGTCCGCGCCGGTGCGGGAGACGAAGGCCTGCAAGCCCTGCCGGACCGTGTCGGCAGAGCCGATGGTGGCGCACGACAGCACGCTGTCCAGCAAGGCCCGCTCGGCCGGGCCCACTTGGTCACGGTAGCCGGGCAGCGGGGGCGGCAGGCGAGCAGGGCGGCCGCTTCGCAGATTGACGAATGCCTGCTGCATCGAAGTTGCCCGCACCTGCGCCTCCTCGTCGGTGTCGGCGGCGAAGACGTTGAAGCCCAGCTTCACATAGGGCTTCGCAAGCTGCGCGGAGGGCTTGAAGTTCTGGCGGTACACCTCGATCGCCTGCATCAGTTGCTGGGGCGCGAAGTGGGATGCGAAGGCATAGGGCAGGCCCAGCATCGCGGCCAGCTGCGCGCCGAACAGGCTGGAGCCTAGGATCCAGACCGGTACCTTGGCGCCGGTGCCGGGGACGGCGCGGATGGACTGCCGGGGGGCGTCGGACATCAGGTCCATCAGTTCGACCACGTCGCGCGGGAACTCGTCGGCGTCCGACAACAGGTTGCGGCGCAGCGCACGGGCCGTCGCCTGGTCACTGCCCGGCGCCCGGCCCAGGCCCAGGTCGATCCGGCCGGGGTATAGCGCTTCCAGCGTGGCGAACTGCTCGGCGATCACCAGCGGCGAGTGGTTGGGCAGCATGATGCCGCCGGCGCCCACGCGGATGGTCCGGGTGCCGCCGGCGACATGACCGATCAACACGGCGGTGGCGGCGCTGGCAATGCCGGGCATGCCGTGGTGTTCGGCCAGCCAGTATCGGTTGAAGCCCCAGCGTTCGGCATGCTGCGCCAGGTCGAGCGTGTTTCGAAACGACTGGGCCGCGTCGCCGCCTTCGGTAATGGGAGAAAGGTCGAGGACCGAAAAAGGGATCATGGTCCCTGATTGTGGCCGGGAGCCCCGGGCGTCGGCGCTGAAGGGATTTGCGTGGGTATGCTACTCAGATGAGCCAAGACGTTCCGCGCCGCATCCTGCCGGTGATCGTGCTGTCGCAGTTCGCGGGCACCTCCTTGTGGTTTGCCGTCAACGCCGTCATGCCCGACCTGCAGCGGGCCTGGGGACTGCCAGCGGCGTCGGTGGGCACGCTCACGTCGGCGGTCCAGCTGGGCTTTGTCGCCGGCACGCTGGTGTTCGCCGTTCTCATGCTGGCCGACCGCTTCGTGCCGTCCCGGGTGTTCCTGGTGTGTTCCCTTCTCGGCGCGCTGCTCAATGCCGCCACCGTGCTCGCCGAGGGCCAGCTGCCGGTGTTGGTCGCCCTGCGCTTCGGCGTGGGCTTCCTGCTGGCGGGCATCTACCCGGTCGGCATGAAGATCGCCGCCAGCTGGTACCGCGAACGGCTGGGCGCTGTGATGGGCGTGCTGATCGGCGCGCTGGTGCTGGGCACAGCCCTGCCGCATGGGCTGCGCGCGCTGGCGGGGGATGGCGGCACGGCGCTCTTCGCCTTGGGCGGCTGGCAGCCCTGGCAGGTGGTGACGGTGGGCGTTTCGGTGCTGGCGGCGCTGGGCGGTGTCGCGACCGAGTGGCTGGTGCCCGCCAACCCGAATGCGGTGCGAGGACCGCGGATTTCGCCGCGCGCGCTCGGGCTGATCTGGTCCGACCGGCGGCTGCGTGCATCGGTGTTCGGTTATTTCGGCCACATGTGGGAGCTGTACGCCTTCATCGTGCTCGCTCCGCTGATCGCCGCGACGCGTCTGGCCGGAGCGCAAGTCAGCGCTGGCGCCTTCTGGGCGATCGCCGCCGGTTTCGTGGGCTGTGTGGGCGGGGGGCTGCTGGCGCGCAGGCTCGGCAGCGCACGGGTAGCCCAGCTCCAGCTCGCGACCAGTGGCCTGTGTTGCCTGGCCGCACCCGTCATGCTGGCCGCACCTCTTCCAGTCTTCTTCGCTTGGCTGCTGCTGTGGGGCGCCACGGTGGCCGGCGACTCACCGCAGTTCTCGACGCTGACCGCACAAAATGCGCCCGCCACCGTGGTCGGCAGCGTGCTCACATTCACCAACTGCATCGGCTTCGCGATCTCGGTGGTGAGCATCGAACTTTTCGTACGCGCGGCGCAATCGCACCCGCTCGCCCAGGTGCTGCCGTGGCTGGCTATTGGGCCGGCCATCGGCCTGTGGATGCTGCAACCGCTTGTGGCCGCGCGGAAGTGAGCCGCGCACGCCTTGGCGAACGCACAACCGCAACCACGTGGCCGCGCTCGGCCTGCGCCGGCACATGCGGCGTGTGCCGCAGCCGTGGGCTATATCCAGGCCGTTTGGTCCTATTCGCCTACCGCTGGGCCACCAGCGCCGGCGACTCGCGCCAGATTTCCGGCATCGTGCTCTTGAGGTTGGCGATCTTCGGCAGGTCGAATGTGGCGATATAGGGCTGCGTGGGGTGCAGCGTCGCATAGTCCTGGTGGTATGCCTCGGCCGGGTAGAACGCCGTGAACGGTGTGAGCTGCGTGACGATCTTGCGCGGGAAGGCCTTGGCCGAATCGAGTTGGGCGATGTAGCGCTCGGCCACCTGCTTTTGCGAAGCGTCGGCGACGAAGATCGCCGAGCGGTACTGCGGGCCCGAGTCCGGGCCCTGGCGGTCGAGCTGGGTCGGGTCGTGCGCCACGGAGAAGTAAATCTGCAGCAGCTTGCCGTAGCTGATCTGTTGCGGGTCGTAGGTGATCTGCACCGACTCGGCGTGGCCCGTGGCCCCGGAGCCGATCATCTGGTAGCTGGCGGTTTCCTTCTTGCCGCCGGAATACCCGGACACCGCGTTGAGCACGCCGCGCGTGTGCTGGAACACCGCCTGCACGCCCCAGAAGCAGCCACCGGCGAACACCGCAGTCTGCGGACCGGACAAGCTGCCCGCCGGGGTGTCGACGGCCGGCGGCGGCAGCTTCACCGCCTTCTCGCCGGCAATGCCGATGGTCAGGTAGGCGCTTGCGGCCACCGCGACCACGGCGGAAATCGTCAGGACCTTGCCAACCACGAAGGCCTTGGCCTTGGAGGGGAAACCGGAAAGAGAATGGATCATTCGAGAGCTCCTGTGAGTGGTTTCAGGCGGGCGCGAAGTTCAGCGCCACGCCGTTCATGCAGTAACGCAGGCCGGTCGGCTTGGGACCGTCGTCGAACACATGGCCCAAGTGGCCACCACAGCGGTGGCACAGCACTTCAACCCGCCGCATGCCGAAGGTGGAATCGACAGACTCGTCCACCGACTTGTCCAGCGGCTGCCAGAAGCTGGGCCAGCCGGTGCCGCTGTTGAACTTCGTCTTCGACAAAAACAGCGGCAGCGCGCAACCGGCACAACTGAACATACCGTTGCGCTTTTCCTTGTCGAGCGGGCTGGTGTAGGGGCGCTCTGTGCCGGCCTGACGCAGCACCTGGAACTGCTCCCGGGTCAGCAGCTGGCGCCACTCAGCGTCGGTGTGCGTGACTTCATAGGTCCGGGCGGGTTGGGCCGCCACAGCGGGGCTGCTGGTGAACAGGCCGCGCACGCCGGCAGCAATGCCCGTCAGCACGCCCAAGCCCAAGAGGGTCTTTCGCCGATTGCTCATCACTGGGTTTCCTTTCGCCGGTTCCATTGTGGACCTGCGTGTCTGTCGGCGGTGGCGGGCTATCCTTACAACCATGCGAGCGTCCCTCCTTTCCCGCCGAGGATGCCTCGTCGCCATCCTGGCGGCGGCCCTGGCCTCTGCATGCGACAGTCCGCCCGACGATGCATCCGCCGAAGGGACCCGCCAGCGCCTGGTCGGCACCTGGCTGCGCGACTACGAAGACGATGGCGTGCAGATCCGGCGGGTGCTGGTTCTGGCGGCGGACGGGCATTTCCGGGAACTGGCCAGCGCTGCCCGGCGGACAGCGCCCGGCGAGAGCCACGCCCATGGGGGCGAGTGGCTGTTCGACGGCACCAACCTGAAGCGCCGCTACACGCTGATCGACGGCAAACAGCCGTCGGCGCCGACGGTTCCTTTCGCCACCTTCGAGCTGCAGTTTCAGTCCCGCAATGAGTTCACGGGCCTTGACCGCGTGCGCAACCGCAAGGTGCGCTACCTGCGCGTGGCGGACGGCACCGAGCCCTGAGGGCCCTGCGCCAGGCCAGTTGACGCCGTCGACACCCGCCGACTCCCTCCGTCGGCGCCAGCCGACAGGCAGGCGCGCCTCATGGCGCTAAGCTGCAGCCAATTTCTACAAAAGGTTAGCCATGCAACGACTTCTCCTGGTTCGCAACGGGGACGTCCTGCGGCTGGTCAAGCCGGAAATGAGGGTGGATGCCGAGTCCTGATTCGAAAGCGTTCGGCACGGCGCTCCTGCTCTGCGCCTTGCTGTGTCCGGTTTGGGCACGGGCTGCCATGCCGTTCGCGTTCGCGCCGCCGAGCGACGGCGCCACGCTGCTTGCCGCGCGCCCGCTGATGATTCCGGTCGAGGGCGTGCCGCCAGCTGCTTTGCTCGACACCTACGAGCAAGGACGGGTTGGGCACCGGCATGAAGCGATCGACATCGGCGCGCCGCGCGGCACGCGCGTCCTTGCGGTGGATGAAGGAAAGGTGGTGAAGCTGTTCACCAGCGTGCCCGGCGGACTCACGGTGTACCAGTTTGACCCGGCCGGCAACCTCGTCTACTACTACGCGCACCTGGACCGCTATGCCGACAACTTGAAGGAAGGCATGACTTTGCGCCGGGGCGACTTGATCGGTTACGTCGGCAGCACCGGCAACGCGTCGGCGGACGCGCCGCACCTGCATTTCGCTGTGTTCCGGCTCGGCCCGTTGCGTCAGTGGTGGCATGGGGAGGCGATCAATCCTTATCCCGCATTGCGCCGGGCCGCCCCGGCGAAGAAATGATTTCCAGCGCTTGCGTCCCCGGGACGAGTCGGTCTACCATGGCATGTACTCCACGGGAAGACACGCATGCCGCAACTTATCGCATCGGTGGAAGGGGTCGAGATCAAGCACGTGTACCTGCAGAAGGACCGCACGACGCTCGGACGCAATCCCGACAACGACTTGGTGTTCGACAACATGGTGGTGAGCGGCCGCCATTGCGTTTTCGAGCTCAAGGGGCTGGCGGACGTGTTCATCGAAGACCTGCACAGCACCAACGGAACCTATATCAACGGGCAGATGGTCAAGAGGCAGCGCCTGCACGACGGTGAGGTGGTGGCCATCGGCAACTTCCGCATCCAGTTCGTCGCCGCCTCCGAGCGGCCCAGCGGCTTCGGCGAAACCACCGCCATGAAGCTCGACGCGCAAGGCGAGCCGGCGCGGCAGGCCCACGCCATCTTCCAGGTGCTCAACGGCTCGTCCGAAGGGTTGGAGATGCCGGTGATGAAGGCCGTGACCACGTTCGGCAAGCCAGGTGTTTCCGTGGTGGCAGTTTCGCACCGGCGCGACGGCTACTACGTGGCCCACCTCGACGGCGACGCCAGGCCAAAGCTGAATGGCGACGAAATCGGGGCCGAGGCGGTGCTTCTTTCGAATCACGACGTGCTGGAACTGGCCGGCACCCGGATGCTGTTTCTGCTGAAGGAATAGGGCTTAGCCCGCGGTAGGCGCAACCGATGATATTTTCATGACGATCGAGAAGGTCCGAGACTGATGGGATTGCTGGACAGGCTCCTCAACCGCGGGTACAGCAAGGGCGTGCCGCAGTCGACACAGTTTCATGAAAGCGACACGACGGTCGATCCTGAGGGGTCGCGCAACGGAGCGCGGCGCGAACTGGTGCATGTGGTCTTGCGCGACACCATGCGCAGGCACGGAATTCCCTCCGCGTGGATCGCGACTGCAAGATCCTGTCCGACGTTACGCGCCAGCAGCGATCCCGGGGCCGGGGTCGTGGACCGAGGGCGTGGACACGCAGCCTCCCGAAGCGGGAGATACCCTGCCGCCAGCGGACCAGCACGCGCAGGAACTGGAGTCGGACCTGAAGGCTCTGTACGCCATCCGGGATGCCGCGATGTCGCCGGACGAGACCCGGCCGACCCCTGACGGCAAGCCGCTCTGAGCCGCGATTCGCGCACTATTGCCGGCTGGACGACGACGCCTTTCAGGGCTTGGGGATGCGCAACGTCTTGCTGATCATCAAGCTGCCGGACAGCACGAACAGGAGCGCCAGCAGGTGCAACTCCCAGGGGCCAATCCTGTACACGGTGCCGTACAGGTTTTCTCCCAGGCGTCCCTGCGAAGCCGCGAAGGCCAGGACGCCGGTCAACAGCACACTGGTGGGAATCGGGGTGCCCTCGAAGTAGGCCACCTTGTCGCCGCCGCCCGACAGCGATTCCGCCGTGACGTTGTAGCGCGCGAGGCGGCTCACGCCGCAGCAGACAAAGTAGATCAGTGCGACAGCATCCCAGCCGCCCTGAAGCCCCGCGGCGAAACCCAGCGCAGCCGGCGCCACGCCGAAGGAAATCACGTCGGACAGGGAGTCGAGTTCGCGTCCCAGTGCCGAGTGTTCGTGCCGCGCGCGGGCTATGCGCCCGTCCAGCACGTCGAAAATAAATGCCGCCGGCGCCAGGGCCGCCGCGGCGTAGAAGTGGAATGGGAGCTGACTGGCCATGAACAGCATGGCGAAGAAGACGGCAGCCATGCCGCAGGCCGCGTTGCCCAGCGTGAAGAAATCAGCCACGTGGAATTCCCGCAGCATGGTGAAGTGGCGTGGCGCAGCTTGTTGCATGGGGTCCCCGGCAGTTGTTGGCTGAGCATAGGGGCCACTCGCGCCCCGGGCCGTCGGACCCAACACCGGGGACCTGTGGGCGCTGTCCCACGCCCGAAGGGGTGCCACGAGAACCGAATTTCCGGCACAGCGCGGCATGCGTGAAATCCGGAACATAAAATCCGGCCATGATCTGAAGCGCCTGGAGGTCCCGATGAATCACGAACTTGCGAATCTGGCGCGAGATGCCGCGCTCGACAACCCGTCGCGGGAGCCATTGCGGCTGGCGTTCGGGTTGGCGTGCGTGGCCCGAGTCGAGCACCTCCTGGAGGACCCCGACGCCATCGGCTGCCTGGCGGCGCTGCGATCAATGGTCTCGGGCGAGGCCGATCCGGCCGCGCTGGGCCAAGCCAGGACGCGGGCGGCCGAGGTTGCCAACCACCACCGGGGCTCGAACTCGATCGACGGTACCGCGCACGCCGCCGTCTCCGCGACGTACGCCTTGGCCAATGCGCTGGCGGGCCGGGCGCTCGACGCTGCGAGCTACGCCGCGTATGCCGCGGTCTACGCCTATGGCGGGTACGCGGTGAAGGACCCTTCGGCGTTCGACGACGAATTCGCGTGGCAGGTCGCCCAATTCAAGGCGCTGTGCACGGACACGGCGATCACCAGCGGCAGGTGAATGCAGCCGTGAGCTTGTTGCGCCGAATCCTGGTCTGTGTCTGGGCCGCCCCCTGTTCGGCGCTCGGGTTGATCGCCGGCCTGCCGGCCGCGGTGCTGGGTGCCCGCATTCGCATGCGCGCAGGTGCGATGGAGATCGCGGGCGGCCTGCTGGGTGCGGCGCTGTCGCGCCTGCCGCCGCGAATGTGCTTTTCTGCGATCACACTGGGCCATGTCATCCTGGGTGTTGACCTGGACACGCTGGACGAGGTGCGCGAGCACGAGCAGGTGCATGTTCGCCAGTACGAGCGATGGGGGCCGCTGTTCATTCCCGCTTACCTGCTGTCCAGCCTGTTTCAGCTTGTCCGGGGACGCCGGCCTTACCTCGACAATCACTTCGAGCGCGAGGCCTGTGCCACGACAGGTCCGTGCGGCGCCGAAAGCGCGCGCGCATTTGCAAAAGGCAACACGAGCGCCTAGCATTTGCTGCTTTCCGGGAACCTTCCAAGGAATGCCGACATGCAAACGAACATCCGCACCCTGGACGACGGAAGCCGCGCGATTTCGCCGCAAGCATTGCAGGCGTTCCGCGCGGCCTTTCGCGGCGCCATCGTCCGCGCGGGCGACGCGGGCTACGACGAAGCACGGCAGGTCTGGAACGCAATGATCGATCGGCGGCCGGCACTGATCGCGCGGTGTACCGGCACGGCCGACGTCGTGGCGGCGCTCGCATTCGTGAGCGAGCACGGCTTGCTGTCGTCGGTACGGGGCGGCGGGCACAACATCGCCGGGCTGGCGGTGTGTGAGGGCGGGGTGATGATCGATCTCTCAGCGATGCGCGGCGTGTGGGTGGACGCTGCGAAACGGACGGCTCGCGTGCAGGCCGGTTGCACCCTGGGTGATGTCGACCGTGAAACGCAGATCCATGGACTGGCTGCGGTGCTGGGTTTCGTGTCGGCAACCGGCGTCGCCGGGCTCACGACGGGCGGTGGCTTCGGATACCTCACGCGAAGATTCGGCTGGACCTGCGACACCGTGGTGTCGATGGAAGTCGTCACGGCCGACGGGCAGGTCCTGCGCGCCAGCGAATCCGAAAATGCCGAGCTGTTCTGGTGCCTGCGCGGGGGCAGCGGAAATTTCGGCATCGTCACCTCCTTCGAATATAAGCTGTTCCCTGTGGGCCCCGAGATCACGGGCGGGGCAGTGGTGTGGCCCGCGGAAGACGCCGCAGCCGTGCTGGCCTTTTACCGCGAGTACTCGGCGGCGGCGCCGTGTGAACTGACATGCATCGCGTTGATGCGGCTCGCGCCGCCCGCGCCGTGGTTGCCCAAAGAGATTCACGGCAAGCCGATCATCGGCATCTTCGCGTGCCACAGCGGCACGGCGGAGCAGGCCGCACGGGACGTCGCCCCGATCAAGGCTTTCGGCAAGCCGGCGGCCGACATCCTGGTGCGCCGGCCCTACGCGCAGATGCAGGGGTTGCTGGACGCCACCCAGCCCAAGGGCCGCCGCTACTACTGGAAATCGGAATACCTGGCCGGCCTGAAGCCCGACACGCTGCAGGCCATGGCGGCGCAGGCGGCGCGCATTCCGTCCCCGCATTCGGCCATGATCCTGTTCCAGATCGGCGGCGCGCTCAACGAGCTGCCTGGCGACCATTCACCTGCCGGCAACCGCGATGCGGCCTACATCTGCAACATCGCCTCGTCCTGGGAAAGCGCCGCCGACGACCCGGCGAACCTCGCCTGGACACGCACCGCGTGGCAGGCGATGAAGCCCTTCTCCACCGGCGGGGTCTACCTGAATTTCCTGACGGAGGACGAAGGCGCCGACCGCACCGAAGCGGCGTACGGCGCCGAGATGTTTGGGCGGCTGGGCGCGCTCAAGCGCAAATACGACCCGCGCAACCTGTTCCGGCATACCAAGGGACTGGCCGGTTCCTGAAGCGCAGGGTGTGGCGCAGGGCGCATCTTTTTTTTGGGCCGGTTGTCGAAATCTGCGCAACCAGGCCGTCATTGTCATAGCGGCGCATGTTGCGTCGCAGAAACCTCAACAGGAGTTCCACATGCAATACATGCTGCTGATTTACGCCGCTGAGTCCGGCTTCTAGACCATGACCGAATCGCAGTCCCAGGAAGCGATGGCGGCCTACGGCGCCTATACGGCCGCACTGCGAAAGGCTGACGTCCTGGTTTCTTCCGATCGCCTGAAACCTGTCGCCACGGCGACGACGGTCCGGGTCAACAACGGCAAGACCGAAATCCTCAATGGCCCGTATGCCGAGACCCGTGAACAATTGGGGGGCTACTACCTGATCGACGTGCCCGACCTCGATGCGGCCCTGTCCTGGGCTGCCCGATGCCCTGGCGCGAGCCACGGCAAAATGGAAGTGCGGCCGGTGTGGGCGATGCAAACCGCCTGATGTCGCAACCCGCTGCCGCCCATGACGCGGCCGTGGCTGCGGCGCGGCGCAGCTACGGCAAGCTGGTCGCCTTTCTGGCAGCCAGAACACGTGACGTGGCAGGCGCGGAAGACGCGTTGTCCGAGGCCTTCGCAACCGCGCTGGCCGCCTGGCCCGAGCGCGGCGTGCCGGACAACCCGGAAGCCTGGCTGCTGACGGTGGCGCGCCGAAAGATGATCGACGATGCACGCCAGCGCCGCACCGGCGAAGGCGCGGCAGAGCACCTCCTGCTCCTGTCCGAACTGGCGGCGGGCGAGGACGACGACGCGGCCATCCCGGACGACCGGCTCTCGCTCATGTTCGCCTGTGCCCATCCGGCGATTGATTCGGCCGTGCGCGCGCCGCTGATGCTGCAGACGATCCTCGGCTTCGACGCGGCCGCCATCGCATCGGCTTTCCTCATCGCCCCGGCGACCATGGGTCAGCGCCTGGTGCGGGCGAAGAGCCGCATCCGGCAGGCCGGCATTCCCTTCCGCGTGCCGGGCCAGGCCGAATTGCCGGAACGCCTGGACACAGTGCTCGACGCGATCTACGCCGCCTACGCGGAAGGCTGGGTCGACGCCGCCGGCACCGATGCGCGTCGTCGCAACCTGGCCGGTGAAGCGATCTGGCTCGGGCGATTGCTGGCGTCGTTGCTGCCGCACGAGCCGGAGGCGCTCGGCCTGCTGTCGCTCATGCTGCATGCGCAAGCGCGACGGGGTGCGCGGCGGGACGCGGCGGGTGGCTACGTGCCGCTGGCCGAGCAGGACACGAAGCTCTGGGACGAAAGCCTGATCGACGAGGCGGAGACGCTTCTGCATCGCGCGGGCACGCTCAAGGGGCTCGGCCGCTACCAGCTGGAGGCGGCCGTGCAGTCCGCACACGTGGTGCGGCGCCGGACCGGAAGCGCCGACTGGGCGGCGATCGAGGGACTGTACGACGCCCTGTGGGCGCTGACGGCCTCGCCGGTGGTGGCCATCAACCGCGCCATCGCCGTCGCCCATACGCGAGGGCCTCGCGAGGGGCTGGAGTCCATCGAGGGGCTCTCGGCCGATCCGCGCATGACGGACTACCAGCCTTATTGGGCCGCTCGGGCTGAATTGCTCGCCCGCGCCGGCGCGACGACCGAGGCCGGCAGCGCGTATGAGCGCGCGATCGGGCTGGAGCGAGACCCGGCCGTGCGCGGCTTCCTGCAGCGGCAACAGGCGGCGTCGGCGCGCGGTTAGCATCGCGGCATGGCGCGCCGCCCCAACTACCACGTCTACGTCATCGAACTGTCCGACCGCGTCTGGAACGCGGCCCGCTTCCGGCGTGCCAATCCCAACTACCAACTGGGCAAGCCATTTGTCTACGTGGGCATGACCGGCCTGGACCCCGATGTGCGGTTCGACAAGCACAAGGCGGGCCTCCAGTCGAACGCCTTTGTGCGCAATCACGGCCTCCGGCTGCTGCCGGCGCTGTACGAGCGCTACAACCCGATGCCGTATGAAGCCGCCCGGGCGATGGAAGTGGAACTGGGCATTGCCCTGCGTCGTGCGGGGTACGGGGTCTGGCAGGCCTAGGCGCATCCCTGCGCGATCGTGTCCAATAGCGCCGATGGCCGGAACCCAAGCGACCCAGCAAGACGTCGAATCCCCGTACGCCTGGCTGCGCCTGGCGGTGTCGCTGGTGTTGATGACCATCGGCGGCTCGGGAATGTATTCCGTCACGGTGGTGCTGCCGCGCCTCCAGGCGGACTTCGGCGTCGCGCGCGCGGACGCCTCGCTGCCCTACACGCTGACGATGATCGGCTTCGGCCTCGGCGGTGTGCTCATGGGACGGCTGGCCGACCGCTTCGGCGTGCTGGTGCCCGTTGGCTTGGGCGCCATGGGCCTGGGAGTGGGTTTCGTCGCGGCCGGCCTTGCGCCCAACCTCTGGCTGTTCTGCATCGCGCAGGGCTTGTTGATCGGCTTTCTGGGCACCTCGGCGACTTTCGCGCCCCTGGTGGCCGACACCTCGCAATGGTTCGACCGGCGGCGCGGCATGGCGTTGGCTATCTGCATGAGTGGCAACTACACTGCCGGCGCCCTCTGGCCGCCGGTCATGCAGCATTTCATCGACAGCGTGGGCTGGCGGCAGACGTACATCGGCATGGGCGTGTTCTGCATGGTCACCATCCTGCCACTGTCGCTGGTGCTCAGGCGCCGGCCGCCCGCGCAGGCGGCGCCGTCGATGGCGCAACCCGGCCTGGCAGCGGGAGGGTCCTCGGCGGCCATGTCATCGCGGCCGATGGGCATGAGTCCGGCCACCGTGCAAGCGTTCCTGTGCGTGGCGGGCGTGTCGTGTTGCGTCGCGATGTCGATGCCCCAGGTGCACATCGTGGCGTATTGCGGCGACCTCGGCTTCGGCGCGGCGCGCGGTGCCGAGATGCTGTCCTTGATGCTGGGCCTGGGCGTGGTCAGCCGCCTCGCCTCGGGCTGGATCTCGGACCGCATCGGCGGGCTGCGCACGTTGCTGCTCGGCTCTATCCTGCAGGGCGTGGCCCTGCTGCTTTTCCTGCCGTTCAACGGTCTCGTTTCGCTGTACGTGGTGGCCGGCCTCTTCGGCCTGTTCCAGGGCGGCATCGTGCCGGCCTACGCGCTCATCGTGCGGGAACACTTTTCGCCGGCGGAGGCGGGGGCACGGGTCGGCACCGTGCTCATGGCCACCATGTTCGGCATGGCGCTCGGCGGCTGGATGTCGGGTGCGGTATTCGACCTCACCGGCTCCTACCGCGCCGCCTTCATCAACGGTATCGCATGGAACCTGCTCAACGTCTCGATCGTCGCTTTCCTGCTGTATCGGGTGCGAGCACTGGCCCTCAGGCGTGGCTGAGGCGCAGCGTCGCCGCGGCTCGGCGACCCGGTTGCGAAGCGGGCACCCCGTCCGGCCCGGCCACGAGCGTAAGGCGCGACGGCTCCATCGCGTAGATCACGGCGCGGCGGTGTTCCTGCGTGGTGAACCGGCCCCCGGCTTCGACGACGATGTCCCGCGTGTCGTGGTCCAGCGTGATCCAAAGCGATCCTTCATGGCAGGCCAGGTCGACGCCCGCGGCATCGTCGATCGTGAGGAGGGCACGGCGGGCCAGGCGCAGGTCGGCGGGAAGTTGATTGCGGTTCATGGGGGTGCTCCT
Source organism: Ramlibacter sp. (assembly GCA_039926915.1). GTDB lineage: Bacteria > Pseudomonadota > Gammaproteobacteria > Burkholderiales > Burkholderiaceae_C > Ramlibacter. The sequence continues at coordinate 21,482 of JBDSWB010000069.1, read as the reverse complement.
ATGCATTCGTTGAAGGAATGAATATACTGAGCCGCTTCTTAGGTTTCAACCGCTGATTCGGAATCACTTGCATGCTGCACGAGAATGCGAAAACGCCACCCGCCCTGGCCGGCATCCCCCGTTCGGAGCTGCCGCCGCTGGAACTGCTGCGCAGTTTCGAAGCCGCCGCGCGCCATTTGAGCTTCACGCGAGCGGGGGAGGAACTGTTCCTGACGCAGTCGGCCGTGAGCCGCCAGATCCAGCAGATTGAAGCGAGCCTGGGCATCGCGCTTTTTCACCGGCGCCACCGGGCGCTCGACCTCACCGACGGGGGACGCCTCCTGCAGCGGGCCGTGGTCGATTGCCTTGAGCGGCTGCGCGACACGACGTCCCGCCTGCGTGCCACCGCTGAATTGCGGCAGGTGTCGATGACCTGCACGCCGGGCTTTGCCTCACTCTGGCTCATCCCGCGCCTGGCCCGCTTCACGGCGGACCACCCGGCGGTGGACGTTCGCATCTCCGCCACCCTGGAGCTGCTGGACCTGGACCGCAGCCGCGTCGACCTGGCCGTGCGCTTCTGCCCGATCAAGGACGGCGTGGGCGCGCCGCTGTTCGAAGAAACCGTGCTGCCCGTCTGTTCGCCGAGCCTCGCCGCGGACCGGACGCACCCGCTGAAGAAGCCGAGCGACCTGGCTCACCACACGCTGCTGGCGGTCGACATGCCGCAGGGCATGGCTTTGACGGTGGATTGGGAGCCGTGGATCCAGGTGATGGGGCTGGCCGAACTGCGCGTGAAGAACACCGTGCGTTTCACGCAGTACGCTGACGCGATCGCGGCCGCTGTGGCGGGGCAGGGCGTGGCCATCGGCAGGTTGCCACTGCTGGCCGAGCTGCTGCAGGACAAGCGGCTGGTTTCGCCCTTTGGTGGCGGCGCGGTCTCCCAGCGTGGCTACTACGTTGCGATGTCCGAGCGTGGCGCACGCAACCCGGACGCTCAGGATTTTGTGAGCTGGCTGCGGGTTGAAGCCGAAGCTGCACTGCAGGGTGGCGCCGGTGCGGCCGTCCCCGGTTGATATAGTCGCCCGCGATGCTCTACGACACACCGACCGACCGCCGCCGTCTGCTGCGGCTGGCTGCGGCGACGGCGTCGGCGGTCTGGCTTTCCCGCAGCGCCTGGAGCCAGCCGCGGCTTTCCGGCCATCCATTTTCCCTGGGTGTGGCCAGCGGATCGCCGTCGCACGACTCGGTGGTGCTGTGGACGCGCCTGGTCGCCCCCGGCCTGTCCCATGTCCTGGGCAGTGAAGCGATCACGGTGCGCTGGGAAATCGCACACGATGCGCAGTTCGTCCGCATCGTCCAGCGCGGGCAATCGCAAGCGCAGGCCGAACTTGCGCATTCGGTCCACGCGGAAGTGGCGGGCCTGGAGCCGGACCGCTGGTATTTCTATCGGTTCATGGTGGGAGAGGCTGTCAGCCGCGTGGGGCGTACGCGCACTTTGCCGGCGCCGGACGCGCTGGTGCAGAAATTTCGACTGGCCTACGCTTCGTGCCAGCGCTGGGAGCACGGCTACTTCAGTGCCTACCGCCACATGCGCGAGGAAAGCCTGGACCTGGTGCTGTTCCTCGGCGACTACATCTATGAGTACCCGGCCGCTTCCCGGCCCGTTCGCCTCCCTACGGGCGGCTGGCCGGTGTCGCTGGACGACTACCGCCAGCGCCATGCGCTGCACAAGGGTGACGAGGACCTGCAGGCGATGCACGCGGCCTGCCCGTGGCTGGTGACCTGGGACGACCACGAGGTGCAGAACGACTATGCCGGCATGATGGCGGGCAACAGCGGGCCCGAGGTCGCCGACTTCGCGGCGCGGCGCGCCGCCGCCTACCAGGCTTTCTACGAGCACATGCCGGTGCGCGCCTCCGCACTCACGGCCGCCGTCGCCGGACTGCAGTCGGGCGCGGAACTTCAGCTCTACTCGCAACATCGCATCGGTCGCCTGGCCAACCTGCTCCTGCTGGACGATCGACAGTATCGTGATCCGCAAGTGTGCACGCGCGATGGCAAGCGGGGGTCGAGCCTGGTCGACCCGGCCACATGCCCGACCTGGAACGACCCGTCGCGCAGCCTGCTGGGCGCAAGACAGGAAAAGTGGATCGATGGCGCGCTGGCCGCGTCGGGGCCGGGCTGGACCGTCGTCGGCCAGCAGTCACTGTTCGGGCGGCGCGACAACCGGCCCGGGCCGGGCCAGCTGCTCTGGAACGACGGCTGGGACGGCTACAGCGCGGCCCGCACCCGTCTCACCGATTCGCTGCAGCGCCACCGGGTGGCCAATGCGGTGATGCTGGGAGGCGACGTCCATGAGAATTGGGTCGGCCACCTCAAGGCTGATTACGAGCGCCCCGACAGCCCGGTGCTGGGCGTTGAATTTTGCGGCACCAGCATTACTTCTCGCTCGGGCGGCAACGCCCGGCTGGCCGAGCGGCTGGCCGAAAATCCGCACTTCGTTTTTGCCGACGCCGAGCGCAAGGGCTACGGCGTTGCGGAATTCACGCCCGGCCGATTGACGACGACACTGCAGGTGGTGGACGATGTGACGAAGAAAGACACGAGGATGGAGACACTCGCCCGGTTCGTTGTGCAGGCCGGCCGGCCGCGGGTGGAACCAGCATGATGCGGCGTTGGCTCTTGCTTCTGGGCTGCCTGTGGACCCTGGTTCCCTGCTGGAGCCATGCGGCCGCGGGTGCGCTGGCCGTGGGAGCTGCGGATCGCTATGTGCTTTCGCGCGCCTTCACTTACCTGGAAGACCGGGAAGGGCAGCTCACGCTCCAGGACATCCTGAAACCCCAAACCCAGGCGGCGTTCCGCCCGGTGCCCGAGCAGGGGCCAGGCGCCAATTTCGGACTCACGCATTCGGCCATCTGGCTGCGACTTACCTTGAGCAGCGGCGCCGCCACGCCGCGCGACTGGTTGCTGGAAGTGGCCTACCCGCCGCTGGACCTGCTGGAGGTGTACGCCCCCGCAGCGGGCGGTGCTTACGAAAAGCAGGTCGGCGGCGACTCGCACCCGTTCAGCAGCCGGGCCATCCCGCACCGCAATCATGTCCTGCCGGTCCACCTCGCGCCCAGCGCCGACAGCACCATCTACCTGCGACTGCGGTCGGAAGGCACGGTTTCGGCGCCAGCCACCCTGTGGCAGCCCGCCGCCTTGTGGCGGCATGACCAGGGCAACTATGCCGCGCTCAGCCTGTACTTTGGCCTGTTGATCGGCCTGCTGCTGTACAACCTGCTCCTGTTCATTTCGGTTCGCGACATCGGTTACCTGATCTATGTCGCTTTCGTGGCTTCGATGGGCGTGGGGCAGGCGGCCCTCACGGGGCTGGGCGCGCAATTCCTGTGGCCGGAGTGGACCTGGTGGAACGGCGTATCGCCCCCGGTCGGAATGGCGGCCGCAGCGATATTCGGCTTCCTGTTCGCGCGAAACTTCCTCGCCAGCGCCGTGCGCATGCCCGGCATCGACCGGTTCATGCTGCTGCAGCTCGGCGGCTGGGTGCTCGCACTGCTGGCAGCCCTCACGCTGCCGTACGCGGTGTCGAGCTACATGGTCACTTTCCTCGCGGTGGCGAGCGTCGCCACCATGGTGGTGGTGGGCTTCATCACGATCCGCCGCGAGTTCGCTGGAGCGCGGTTCTTCTTCACCGCCTGGGCGCTCCTTCTGGCCGGCGTGGTCACCCTGGCGTTGCACAACACCGGCGTGCTGCCTTCGAATGCCATCACGGCGAACGCGCTGCTGATCGGCTCGGCGCTGGAGATGGTGCTGTTGTCCTTCGCGCTGGCCGACCGCATCAATGTCGCGCGCCGTTTCAAGGAGCTGGCGCAAGCGCGCATTGCAGCCGAGCACGCGATGGTCGAAGCGTTGAGCCAGTCGCAGGACGAGCTGCGCACGGTGCTGGAGGAGCGCGAGATCATCCTGGACAGCTCGATCGTCGGCATCGCGTTCCTCACGCCAGCCGGCCGCTTCCGTTGGGCCAACAAGGCCATGCTGGGCATCTTCGGCGCCAGCGATCAGGGCCAGATGTCCATGGAACCGTTCTACCTGTCGCGCGAGGAATACCTGCGCGTTGGCGGCGAGGTGGCGGCCAGCGTGGCGAAGGGCGAAATCTACGAAGACGAGCTGCAGATGCGCCGGGCCGACGGGACACTGATCTGGGTGTCGCTTTCCGGCAAGGCCGTCAGCCGGGTCGACCTGGGGCAGGGCACGGTCTGGGTGATCATGAACATCAACCAGCGCAAGCAACTCGAGCAACAGCTGAAGAAGACGGATTCGGAGCGCGAGGCCATTCTCAACAGCGCCACGGTCGGCATCGTGCTGTCGGTCGCGCGGCGCCACGAATGGGTGAACGACAAATTCGCGCAGATGCTTGGCTATCCGCGGCAGATCCTGATCGGGCAGTCGTCCGAACACCTGCACCCGGACGACGAATCCTGGAAACGCTTCGGCGTCGAGTCCCGCGCCATGCTGGTGGCGACCGGCTCCCACATCTGCGAGCGCCAGCTCAAGCGCCGCAACGGCGAGCTGTTCTGGGTCGAGATGGGCGGCAGTTGCCTCACGCCCAATGACCCGGATTCGGGAGTGATCTGGACTTTCCTGGACATCACCGCCCGCAAGAAGTCCGAGGCCGAAATCCGCGAGGCGCTCGAGCAGCAGAAAGTGCTGAACGAACTGCGCAGCCGGTTCGTGGCCATGTCCAGCCACGAGTTCCGTACGCCGCTTGCCGCCATCCTGTCGGCCGAGGAATTGCTCCGGCACTACGGCGACCGGCTCCCGCCGGAAGAGCGCATCGAGATTCTGGACAGCATTGCCGCGGGCGTGCAGCGCATGTCGCGAATGATGGACCGCGTGCTTCTCCTGGGCAAGGCCGACGCCGGCATGCTGGAGTTCGAGCCGCGGCGCATCGCGCTGCTGCCGCTGTGCCGGCAGTTCGTCGACGAGGCGCACGCGCAGCAGCCGGGCAGCGCGAGCCAGGTGGTGACGGAGTTCGGCGAGGGCCTGGGCGAGGGCAACTACGATGAGAAGCTGCTGCGCCACATTTTCAGCAACCTGCTGTCCAACGCTTTGAAGTACTCGCCGAACGGCGGCCACGTCGGGTTCCGGGCGCGGCGAGAAGGCGCATCCACCGTGTTCGAAGTCGCCGACGAGGGCATCGGCATCCCGCCGGACGAGGTGTCGCACCTGTTCGAGTCGTTCCACCGCGCCAGCAATGTGGGCTCGATCCAGGGCACCGGCCTGGGCCTGGCCATCGTGAAGAATGCGGTAGAGATGCATGGCGGAGGCATCGAAGTGCAGAGCACGCTGGGGGAGGGGACGACTTTCACTGTCCGCTTGCCGGTTTAGGCTTGCCGCGCGACCACGGCTCCGGAATCCATCGACCTAGTGCACGACCTCGAGCAGCCGGTCGAGGCCACCTTCGTTGATCGCCACCATCGCCTGCTCACGCACTTTGGGCTTGGCGTGGTAGGCGACTGAGAGGCCTGCCTCGCCCATCATCGGCAGATCGTTGGCGCCATCCCCCATCGCGATGGCCTGCCTTGGGGAAAGGCCCAGCACTGCGCAGGTCTCCAGCAACATCTTGCGCTTTTCCTCGCCATCGCAGATGTCGCCCCAGGACTGGTCGACCATGCGGCCGGTAAGCTGCCCGCAGTTGGGCCCGGACTCGATCTCCAGGATGTTGGAGCGGGTGAAATCGATGCCCAGCCGGTCGCGGATGCGGTCAGTGAAATAGGTGAAGCCGCCGGAGACCAGCAACACCTTGAGCCCGGCTTCCTTGCAGGCATTCACCAGCGTCTCGGCGCCGGGATTGAGCCGCAGCCGCTCGGTGTAGACCCGATCCATGTCAGCCACCGTGACGCCGCGCAGCAGGGCCACGCGTCGCCGCAGGCTTTCCTTGTAGTCCGCGATCTCGCCTCGCATCGCGGCCTCGGTGATGGCCGCGACTTCCTCCTTGCGGCCGACCGCATCGGCGATCTCGTCGACGCACTCGATATTGATCAGCGTCGAATCCATGTCGAAAGCGATCAGGCGGAAGTCGGCGAGACGAAGGGGTGGATTGAAGCCCCGGATGCCGAGGCCATTTGAAATTTCACGTGGAGGATTCATGGGCCCGATTTTCGCATCCCGCAGGGCGGTGGCGACGCCGCAGGTGACCCGAGCGGCGATCTCCAATTTCCATTCGGTTTCGGCGTTGCCGGAAATCCTGAAGAATATTTAACCCCGCGGACGCCGGCGCGCCGTATCAACCTGCTCTTGCAACACTTCAAGGAGCGGATATGAAATTCAGAATGATTGCCGTCCTGCTGGCCGTGACGGCCGCCTGCCAGGCCCATGCCATCGGGCGCCTGGCAGATGTCAGTGTCGTCGACCGCACCACGGGCGCGACACTGCCGACCTACTTCCATCGGGGCGAGTACTGGGTCGCTGGCGCGCCGGGCGCGAAATACGCCGTCGCAGTGCGCAACCGGCTGGGCGGGCGAGTGCTGGCGGTCACCGCTGTCGACGGGGTCAACGTGCTGTCGGGCGAGACCGCGTCCTGGGACCAGACCGGCTATGTCTTCGGCGGCGGCGAGCGCTATGAGATCACCGGGTGGCGCAAGAGCGACGCGCAAGTGGCGACATTCGAATTCAGCGCCGCCACCAACTCCTATGCCGAGCGAACGGGCCGGCCTGCCAATGTCGGGGTGATCGGCGTGGCCCTGTTCCGCGAGAAGGCACCGGCGCCACCGATGCACTGGCCGCAACCCCCTGCGCATGCGCCATCGGCCGGCGCGCCCGAGTCGGCAAGGGCGGAAGCGCCGGCGCAAGGCTCGGATTCGCTGCAGAAGTCGCAGCGGGGCGACCTGTCGGCGAGCGCCGAGCGCCGTGCGGCCCCGGCGGCTGTGCCGAAACTGGGGACGGCGCACGGCGAGCGCGAGTCTTCGCATGTGTCTCACACCGACTTCGAGCGGTTGCAGTCGCGACCCGACGAGGTGGTGCGCATTCGCTATGACAGCCGCGAGAACCTGGTGGCTCTGGGCGTGATTCCCGAGCCGCAGCCCTGGCCCCGGGTGCCCAACCCGTTCCCGCAGGCACCTAACGCCAGCTACGTGCCCGACCCGCCGGCCTGGCGCTGAAGGTCAGGCCGGCTCCGCCACCTTGGGCTGGCCCAACTGGCGCAGCACGTCGCGCACCATCTGTGCCCGGTCCTTCGGGTCCTTGAGTTCGCGTTCGATCCGCAGCTTCTCGTTGCCGGCCAGCTTGATGTGCCGGTTCTTCTGCACCAGGTCGATGATGCGCATCGGGTCGATCGGCGGGTTCACCTTGAAGGTGATGTGGATCACCCCCGGCGCCGCGTCCACCTTCACCACTCCGTAGGGCCTCGCCAGCACGCGCAGGCGGTGCACGTCGATCAGAGTCTGTGCCTGCGGCGGCAGCTTGCCGAAACGGTCTACGATCTCCTCCAGCAGGCCGTCAATCTGGTCGGTGGTCTTGGCCGTGGCGAGCCGCTTGTAGAACGACAGGCGCAGGTGGACGTCGCCGCAGTAGTCGTCGGGCAGCAGCGCGGGCGCGTGCAGGTTGATGTCCGTGGTGACTGAGAGCGGCGCCAGCAGGTCCGGCTCCTTGCCCGCCTTCAGCGAGCGCACCGCCTCGGCCAGCATCTCGTTGTACAGCTGGAAACCGATCTCCAGCATGTTGCCGCTCTGGTTCTCGCCGAGCACCTCACCGGCGCCGCGGATTTCGAGGTCGTGCATCGCCAGGTAAAAGCCGGAGCCCAGTTCCTCCATCTGCTGGATCGCATCCAGGCGTTGCGACGCCTGCCTGGTCAGGCTCTCGGTGTCCGGCACCATCAGATAGGCATAGGCCTGGTGGTGGCTGCGGCCGACCCGGCCGCGCAGCTGGTGCAGCTGCGCGAGGCCGAATTTGTCGGCTCGGCTCATGACGATGGTGTTGGCGGTCGGTACGTCGATGCCGGTCTCGATGATGGTGGAACACAGCAGCAGGTTGTAGCGCTGGGCGATGAAGTCACGCATGACCCGTTCCAGCTCGCGTTCATGCATCTGGCCGTGTGCCACGGCGATCCGCGCCTCCGGCAGCAGTGCCTCCAGACGCTCGCGCCGGTTCTCGATGGTGTCGACTTCGTTGTGCAGGAAGTAGATCTGGCCACCGCGCTTCAGTTCGCGCAACACCGCTTCACGGATCACTCCGTTCCCCTCGTTGCGCACAAAAGTCTTGATCGCGAGCCGCCGTTGCGGCGCGGTCGCGATCACCGACAGGTCCCGCAGGCCTTCCAGCGCCATGCCGAGCGTGCGGGGAATCGGTGTGGCGGTGAGGGTCAGCACGTCGACCTCGGCCCGCATCGCCTTCATCGCCTCCTTGTGGCGCACGCCGAAGCGGTGTTCCTCGTCGATGATCAGCAACCCCAGGTTCTTGAACTTGGTGGATTCGGAGAGCAGCTTGTGCGTGCCGACCACGATGTCCACCGTGCCATCGGCCAGACCCTTGAGGGTGATCGTCACTTCCTTGCCGGAGCGGAACCGCGAGACTTCGGCCACCTTGATCGGCCACTTGGAGAAGCGGTCTATCAGTGTCTGGAAGTGCTGTTCGGCGAGCAGCGTCGTCGGCGCGAGTAAGGCGACCTGCTTGCCGCCTGTGATCGCGATGAACGCGGCCCGCAAGGCCACTTCGGTCTTGCCGAATCCCACGTCGCCGCAGACCAGCCGATCCATGGGGCGCGGCGAAATCATGTCCTGGATTACGGCATGGATCGCTGCGTTCTGGTCGGCGGTTTCCTCGAAGCCGAAATCGTTGGCGAAGGTTTCGTAGTCCTGCGACGAGTAGCGGAAGGCGTGGCCCTCGCGCGCGGCGCGCCGCGCGTAAATGTTCAGCAGCTCCGCTGCGGTGTCGCGCACCTGTTCGGCCGCCTTGCGCCGCGCCTTTTCCCACTGTCCGGAGCCGAGCCTGTGCAACGGCGCCTCATCGGCCGACACGCCGGTGTAGCGGCTGATCTGGTGCAGCTGACTGACCGGCACATACAGCTGGGCCTTGTCCGCGTATTCGAGGTGCAGGAACTCGGTCGAGCCCTGTCCCAGGTCCATGTTGACCAGGCCGCGATAGCGCCCGATGCCGTGCTGCACGTGCACTACCGGGTCGCCGATGTTCAGTTCGGCCAGGTCCTTGATCAGGGCTTCGACGTCGCTGACCTGCTCCTGTTTCTTGCGCCTGCGTGTCGTCGGGCCGGCGGCGAAGAGCTCGGTTTCGGTGACGAAGTCCAGGCTCTCCTCCAGCCAGCTGAAGCCGGTGTTCAGCGGTGCGGTGGCGATGCCGAGCTTTTCTTCGCAGGCCTGGAATTCCGCGAGCGATTCGAAAGCCGGCGGCGACAGGTGGCTGGCCCGCAGGAAGTCCAGCAGACTCTCGCGGCGGCCATCGCTTTCGGCGAGCACCAGCACGCGCTGCGGTGTGTTGCGCAGGTGCTCCTTCAACTTCGCGAGCGGCTCGTCGGCGCCGCGCACCGCCGCCATCGGCGCCAGGGTTTCGAACTCCGAGTACGAGGGCGTTTCATTGGCCTCGGCGACGCTGCCTCGCAGCGCCAGTTGCGAGTGCTCGTTGGCGCGGCCATAGAACTGCTCGGCCGTGAGGAACAAGGTCTCCGGCGGGAGGGCTGGTCGTTCGGGGTCGCCGCGTACGAGCCGGAAGCGATCCCGCGTGTCCTGCCAGAAGCGCTGGAAGGCCGGCTCGAGGTCGCCATGCAGCACCACGGTGGCTTCGGCGCCGATGTAATCGAACACCGTGGCGGTCTCGTCGAAGAACAGTGGCAGGTAGTACTCGATGCCTGCTGTCGCCACCCCGTTGCCGATGTCCTTGTAGATGCGGCTCTTGGTCGGGTCGCCCTCCAGCAGCTCTCGCCAACGGTTGCGGAAACGGGCGCGAGCGTCGTCGTCCATCGGAAACTCGCGGCCCGGCAGCAGCCGCACTTCGGGCACGGGGTAGAGGCTGCGCTGGCTGTCGGGGTCGAACGTGCGGATCGAGTCGATCTCGTCGTCGAACAGGTCGACCCGGTAGGGCACGCTCGATCCCATCGGGAACAGGTCGATCAGGCCGCCCCGCACCGCGTATTCGCCCGGGCTCACCACCTGGGTCACGTGGCTGTAGCCCGCCAGCGTCAACTGCGCCTTGAGCTTCGCTTCGTGGAGCTTCTGCTTGACTGCGAAGTGAAAGGTGTAGCCTGCGAGGAATGACGGCGGCGCGACTCGGTACAGCGCCGTGGTGGCGGGGACGACGACGACATCGGCCTCGCCCTGCGAAATACGCCAAAGCGTGGCGAGCCGCTCGCTGATGAGGTCCTGGTGCGGCGAGAAACTGTCGTAAGGCAGCGTCTCCCAGTCGGGAAACAGAGCGCAGCGAAGGCCGGGCGCGAAGAACGCGATTTCATCGATCAGGCGCTGGGCATCGGTGGCGTCGGCCGTCACGATGGCTGTTAGTTGCCCAGCGGAACGGGCGCGCTCAGCTACCCGGGCCAGGAGAAGCGCGTCGGCTGAGCCGGGAGGCCGGGGCAACGTAAACCGTTTGCCAGTGCTGAGTCTGGGTAAATCCATAAACCAAAAAATTGCCCTGCGGCAAGAAAATACAAAACACCCCGCGCCTGAAAAGGGCGGGGTGTGAAGCTCGATTCTAGAATGGACGGCATGTTGACAACTGAAAGCAAACCCAATTCCCGTTTTTATGCCCTGGTGCCCTGTGCCGGCACTGGCAGCCGCGCAGGCACGCATGGCCCGAAACAGTACGAACGAATCGCCGGCTATCCCATGGTCTGGCACACACTCGCGGCCTTCGCGGCCGTCAAGCGAATTGCAAGGGTGCTCGTGGTGGTGGCGCCCGGCGACGGCTTCTTCGAACGGAACCCGACTTCTGCCATGGTGGTCGCGTGTGGCGGCGCCACCCGCGCCGCCAGCGTGGCCAACGGGCTGTACGAGCTCACGCGCGTCGGCGCGACCGAGCATGACTGGGTGCTGGTGCATGACGCCGCCCGCTGCCTGATCACGCCAGCGCTTGTCGATTCGCTGATCGGCGCCTGCGCGTCAGATGAAGTGGGCGGGCTGCTGGCCCACAAGTTGCCCGATACGCTCAAGCGCGAAGAGGGCGGGCGCGTGGCCGAGACCCTGGCGCGCGAGGACAAATGGCTGGCCCAGACCCCGCAGATGTTCCGCATCGGCCTGCTGATGCAGGCCCTGGAGTGCGCTGGCAGCGACGTCACCGACGAGGCCGCCGCCATCGAGAGTCTGGGCTTGCGGCCGATGCTCGTGCCTGGCGGCACCGAGAACTTCAAGGTGACCTACCCCGGTGACTTTGCGCTGGCGGAAGCTGTCCTGAAGGGACGGTCGCGGTGATCCGGGTCGGCCAAGGCTGGGACACCCATGCCCTGGTGCCGGGGCGCAAGCTGGTGCTCGGCGGCGTGGAGGTCCCCTTCGATCGCGGGTTGATGGGTCACTCAGATGCCGATGTGCTGCTGCACGCCATCATTGACGCGCTGCTCGGCGCCGCGGGGCTGGGCGACATCGGCCGGCATTTCCCCGACACTGACGAACGCTTCCGCGGTGCCGAATCGAGCCTGCTGCTGACCGAGGCCGTGCTGCGGGTGCGTGAAAAAGGCTTTCAGGTCGGCAACGTGGACTGCACCGTCATTGCGCAGGCGCCGCGGCTCGCTTCCTACGTCGATGCGATGCGCGACCGGATCGCACAGGCGCTGGAGATTGCGCCGGCGCTGGTGAATGTGAAGGCCAAAACCGCTGAGAGAATGGGTCCGGTGGGGCAGGGACTTGCCATCGAAGCGATGGCCATCGTCCTGCTGAACGGTTAGTAAGCCGGCTCGACCTTGGCCTCGGGCTCGGCCTGCGCTATCGGCGACTTCGGCTTTTGCAGCTTGATGTGCGCTGCGAGGCCGCCTGACGTGGTATTAGCCAGCGCGAAGATGCCGCCCATGCGTTGGACGGTCTTGTCGACGATCGCCAGTCCCAGGCCCGCACCGGTGGCGGCCGTGCGCGCCGCGTCCCCCCGGAAGAAGGGCTTGATGAGGTTGGGGAGCGCCTCCGGCGCTACGCCCATGCCGTGGTCGCGGACCTTCAACAGCACCCATTCGTTGCGCGACTTGGCGGCGACGTCCACGATGGCGATGCCGGTTTCCGGCGTCTTTCCATAGCGGCGCGCGTTTTCCAGCAGGTTGGAAATCACGCGCGCCAGTTCCACCTCGTCGGCCAGCACGTACAGGCCTTTGGATATGTCGAGGTTGATGCGCATGTCGCCGTGGTCCTGCACCGCGTAGAGGCAGGCTTCTATCACGTCGTTGAGGAGCACCGGTTTGAGCTCGGCGTGGTCGGGACGGGCGTAGTCGAGGAACTTGTCGATGATGGCGTCGAGCTGGTCGATGTCGGCGGCCATGTGGTCGCGCGCGTCCTGGTCGGCCACGCTCATCTCGGTCTCCAGCCGCAATCGCGCCAGGGGTGTGCGCAGGTCGTGCGAGATGCCGGCCAGCATCACGGCGCGGTCCTGTTCGATCTTGGCCAGTTGCTGGGCCATCCGGTTGAAGCCGATGTTCACCTCGCGGATTTCGCTGGTCACGGCCTTTTCGTCGAGCCGGCTGGCATCGAAGTCGCCGTCGCGCACGCGGCTGGCGGCAAAGGAGAGCTGTTTGAGCGGACGGTTGATCAGCCGCGCGATCAGGGCCGCGCCGGCCAGCGAGAGCGCTGCAGCAGTGATCAGCCAGATCAGCCACGTGCGACCGCCCACGCGCGTGAAGCGAGTGCGGTCCAGCAGCATCCAGTACTGGTCGGTGTCGATCCTGATGCCGATCCACAGGCCTTCCTCGCCGTTGACGCTGGCCGCCATCACCGTGCCCGGCCCCAGGCGGGTGACCAGTTCGTCGGTGATGGCGCTGTCGAGCTCACCGCTGCCGAAGGTGGCGAAGCGGTCGGTGGGCTCGCGCGGAAGGATACGCACGCCCTCCTGGTCCGCCAGGGTCTTGATGAGCGAAACGCGGGCAATCGAGTCAGCGTGCACCAGCGCGGCCCGGCTCAGGTTGACCAGAGACGCGATCTGCTGGGCCGTCTGAACGGCGCGAGGTTCGAATTCGAGAGCGCGGAAAGTCTGTAGCCACGCCACGATGCTGCCGATCAGCAGCAGAGAAAGCAGGAAAAAAGTGCGCCAGAACAGGGACAGTCCGACCCGGGGCCGCATGTCCAGCGGCGCCGGCGCTGTTTCAAGCGGCGCCGGCCCGGTGACGTCGATGCTGGAGGTGACCCCGCGGATCAATCAAGTCCCCTGATGATTGGAAGTCCCCCGATTATTGTTGATTTACGGGGACCGATCAGCCAGCGCCATCCGGCACGAACACGTAGCCGACACCCCAGACCGTCTGGATGTAGCGGGGCGCCGCGGGGTCGGTTTCCACCAGCTTGCGCAGGCGAGAAACCTGCACGTCCAGGCTGCGATCAAAGGGCTCGAACTCGCGCCCCCGGGCCAGTTGGGCCAGCTTTTCGCGCGACAGGGGCTGGCGCGGGTGCCGCACCAGGGCCTTGAGCATCGCGAACTCGCCGGTGGTCAGCGGCAGCTCTTCGCCATTCTTGCGCAGGGTGCGCGCACCGAGGTCAAAGGCGAACGGGCCGAAGGAGACCACCTCGTTGTCGCTGGAGGGTGCGCCGGGCGCTTCCTGGGCCGGGCGGCGGCGCAGCACCGCGTGCACGCGGGCCAGCAGCTCGCGCGGATTGAACGGCTTGCCCAGGTAGTCATCGGCACCGACCTCGAGCCCGACAATTCGGTCGACGTCCTCGCCCTTGGCGGTGAGCATGATGATCGGGGTGCGGTCGTTGGCGGCGCGCAGGCGCCGGCAGATGGACAGGCCGTCTTCGCCCGGCATCATCAGGTCGAGCACGATCAGGTCAGCGGTTTCCCGCAGCATCAGTCGGTTCAGGGCCTTGCCATCCTCGGCAAGGATCACTTCAAAGCCTTCCTGGGTCAGATAGCGGCGCAGCAGGTCGCGGATGCGAGCGTCATCGTCGACGACGAGGATCTTGTCGGTACGGGCTGCAGCTTGGGTCATGGTGCTCCAATGAATTTGTAACAGCGCCGATTTTGAGGGGCTTGATGGCCTGCGTGAGGGGGTTTCCCCAATGTCTGACACAGTGTTACAAATGTTGCCCTGCCGCGCAAGCGTTCACGCGCCCACTGTCTACTTGATCCATAGGTCCGCGTTGACACATCATGATCCGACCCCAATTTGTCTACCAAGAGGACTGGCGGCGTCGACTCAGCCAGAAAAGCAAGCTAAACAGGAAAGGTTCCAGATGCCGATGAAGCAACTTGTGGCGTGTGTGGTGCTGTCGAGTGCGGCTTTCGTCGCCGTGGCGCAGTCCTTTCCGCCGCCGCAAAACGTGCTGCAGCTGTCGGCCAGCGGCACCGTGGAGGTGCAACAGGACCTGCTGAGCCTGAGCCTGACCACCACCCGGGAAGGCACCGACGCCAGCGCGGTGCAAAGCCAGCTCAAGGCCGCTCTGGACGCGGCGCTCACGGAGGCACGCAAGGCGGCGCTGCCGGGGCAGCTCGACGTGCGCACTGGCAATTTCAGTCTCTACCCACGTTACACACGCGACGGCAAGATCAACAACTGGAGCGGTTCCGCAGAGCTGGTGCTGGAGGGCCGGGATTTTCCGCGCATCACGCAGGCGGCGGGCCGCATCCCGACCATGACGATGGGTGGCGTGAGCTTCGGTCTCAGCCGCGAGCAGCGAGCGAAGGTCGAGGGCGACGCGCAGGCCATGGCCATCGAGCGCTTCAAGGCCAAGGCCGCGGACCTGGCAAAAGGCTTCGGCTTCTCCGGCTACACGCTGCGCGAGGTTTCAGTCAACGCCAACGACCAGGGCTTCATGCCGCGCCCCCGGATGATGGCGATGGAAGCCAAGGTGGCGCAGGCCGACATGCCGGTGCCGGTCGAAGCCGGCAAGACCAGCGTCGTGGTGACGGTTTCCGGGTCGGTCCAACTGAAGTGAATTGAGGCTGGCGGATCGACGCCAGCCAGGCCCGCGCCCTGTTCGCCCGGGCTACTGGGCCACCCAGCCACCGTCCATGTTCCAGGCGACGCCGCGCACATTCTTCGCGGCTTCGGAGCAGAAGAAGACGGCCAGCTCGCCCAGTTCCTCGGGCGTCGTGAACTGCATCGAAGGCTCCTTCTCGCCCAGCAGTTGCCTGGTGGCTTCCTCGTTGGTGCACTTGTTGGCGGCCGCGCGCGCGTCCACCTGCTTTTGCACCAGCGGCGTCAGCACCCAGCCTGGGCAAATCGCATTGCAGGTGACACCGGTGGTGGCGTTCTCGAGCGCGGTCACCTTGGTCAGCCCCACCAGGCCGTGCTTGGCGGCTACGTAGGCCGACTTCTCCGCGGAGGCCACCAGGCCATGCACCGAAGCCAGGTTGATGATCCGCCCCCAGTTGGCGGCCTTCATGGCGGGCAGCGCGAGGCGGGTCGCGTGGAACGCGCTGGAGAGATTGATGGCGATGATCGCGTCCCACCTTTCCGGCGGAAAGTTCTCGATGGCCGCGACATGCTGGATGCCGGCGTTGTTCACCAGGATGTCGACGCGGGCGAACTGCGCGACGGCGAATTTCATCATCTCCTCGATCTCCGCCGGTTTGCTCATGTCGGCGCCGTGGTAGGCCACTTTCGCGCCCAGTGCCTGCACCTTGGCTTTCGGTCCTTCTAGGTCACCGAATCCGTTGAGCACGACGTTCGCGCCCTGGCGTGCCAGGGCCTTCGCGATCCCCAGGCCGATGCCGCTGGTGGACCCCGTGACGAGGGCGGTTTTGCCTTTGAGCATGATGGATCTCCGAAAAGAATTAGGATGGTGCCGAACCCACAAAGAAGCCCGCGAAGTATCGGGGTTTTTTCACGCCATGCCTGTACTTACGCTGAACTACGTACCCTGTGCCGACGCCTCGGGCGGGCATCGCATGGCCTATGCGAAATGGGGCGATCCGCTGGCCGCCCACGTGATCGTTTGCGTGCACGGGCTCTCGCGGCAGGGCCGGGATTTCGACGTGCTGGCGCAGGCCCTGATCGCGCGCAGCCGCCACCCGCTGCGAATCGTGTGCCCGGATGTGGTGGGGCGCGGCCGCAGCGACTGGCTGAAGGACCCCATGGGCTACCAGATCCCGAACTACGTGGGCGACATGCTGGCGTTGCTGGGGCAACTGCACCGTGAGGCCCCGGTCGCGACGCTCGACTGGGTCGGCACCAGCATGGGCGGGCTGATCGGCATCGGAATCTGCGGTACGCCGAATCTGCCGTTGCCGGTGCCGGTGAGAAAACTGGTCCTGAATGATGTCGGCCCGGCGATCCAGTGGCAGGCGCTGCAGCGCATCGGAACCTACCTCGGGCAGACCGGCCGCTTCGATAGCGTGGAGCAGGCCGCGGCCGCGATGTGGTCCATCTCGACAAGCTTCGGGCCGCATACGCCGGACCAATGGCTTGCGTTGTCGCGACCCATGGTCAAGCCCCTCCCGGACGGCGCATTGACGCTGCACTACGACCCGGCCATCGCCGTGGCTTTTCGCACTGTCACCGAGGCGTCCGCGGCGCAAGGCCAGGCGGCGCTCTGGCAGGCTTACGACAACATCAAGGCCGCGGTACTGCTGACGCGAGGCGCCGACTCCGACGTGCTCGCGCCCGAAACGGCATCGGCGATGACGCAGCGCGGCCCCCGGGCGCGGCTGGTCGAATTCGAAGGCGTGGGCCATGCGCCCACCTTCGTGGCGGACAACCAGATCGAGGCCGTGGCCTCGTTCCTGCTGGAACAAGAAAATGAAAAGCCTGACAGCGGAGCAACTTGATTCCGCCCCCGTCCCCGAGCTGATCGCCGCTACCGAACAGGCCATGCCGCAGCAGGCCAATGCGCTGGCGCGCGCGCGCGCCTTCGCCGAGCCTTTCATCGCAGGCGAAACGCTGGACACTGGCGAGAACACGCTGGCCCATGCCGATGCTGTGGCCGCGATCCTCAAGTCCATGGGCGGCTCGGAAGCCATGCAGGCGGCCAGCTACCTTGTGTACGCGAGCGCGCACCTCAACAAGCCGCAGGAGGTCATCGCCAAGGCGTTCGGCGAGAACTATGCGGCGCTGGCGATGGAGACCAACAAGCTGGTGCGGGTGCAACAGCAGGCGCGCTCGGCCGAGGACTCGGCGCAGCTGGTGGACGACCCGAAGGTGCAGACAGAAAACGTGCGCAAGATGCTGCTCGCGTTTTCGCGTGACCTGCGCGTGGTGATGCTGCGTCTGGCATCGCGCCTGCAGACGCTGCGCTGGCACGCGGCCTGCAAGACCAGCGCCTCGCCGAGCGTCTCGCGCGAGGTGCTGAATGTGTTCGCGCCCCTGGCCAACCGGCTGGGCATCTGGCAGATGAAATGGGAAATGGAGGACCTGGCGTTCCGGTTCCTGGAGCCGGACACCTACCGGCAGGTGGCCGGCCTGCTGGACCAGAAGCGCGTGGAGCGCGAGCAGTACGTCGAGGAGTTGCGAGCGCGCCTGGAGGCCGAACTGAAAGGGCAGGGCATCCGCGCCAGCGTGCACGGCCGGCCGAAGCACATTTACAGCATCGTCAAGAAGATGCGCGGCAAGTCGCTCGACTTTGACCAGGTGTTCGACATCCGGGCGTTGCGCGTCATCGTGCCTTGTGTGCCCGACTGCTACGCGGCGCTGTCGTGGGTGCACCAGCAGTTCACGCCGATCGTCGAGGAATTCGACGACTACATTGCGAAGCCCAAGGCCAATGGCTACCAGTCGCTGCACACCATCGTGCGCGACAGGGCCGGGCGCCCCATCGAGATCCAGATTCGTACCCAGGCGATGCATGACCACGCCGAGCACGGCGTGGCCGCGCACTGGGCCTACAAGGAAGCGGGCCAGAAGGGCTACTCCGGCGTGACCGCGGGCGGTGAATACGATGCCAAGATCGCCGTGCTGCGACAGTTGCTGGCCTGGGAGCGGGACCTTGTCGGTTCGGGGGAAGGGCTGTTCGAGGACCGCATTTATGTTTTGACCCCGGACGCCGCGATCGTCGAACTGCCGCAGGGCGCGACGCCGGTGGATTTCGCCTACACCGTGCACACCAGCCTCGGCCACCGCTGCCGCGGCGCGCGCATTGACGGTGCGATGGTGCCCCTGAACACCCCTTTGCAGAACGGCCAGACCGTAGAGATCACGGCCGCCAAGGAGGGCGGCCCGTCGCGCGACTGGCTCAACGCCGACCTGGGCTTCCTGGCAAGCCACCGGGCCAAGGCCAAGGTGCGGGCGTGGTTCAACGAACAGTTCAAGCACGAGACCGTCGCCCGCGGCCGGGAGTCGGTGGAAAAGCTGCTGCAGCGGGAAGGCAAGACGGCGGTGAAGCTGGATGTCCTGGCCGGGCAATTGGGATTCAAGTCGGCGGACGACCTCTTCGCCGTGGTGGGCAAGGACGAGTATTCACTGCGTCAGATCGAGACCGTGCTGCGCCCGCCCGAGGCTCCGATCGCGGCCGACGACTTCCTGCTGCTGAAGAAGGCCCGCCACATCGAGAAGACACCGAAGGGCGGCGTGCTGGTAGTCGGCATCGATTCGCTGATGACGCAGTTGGCGAAGTGCTGCAAGCCCGCGCCGCCGGACGCCATCGGTGGCTTCGTTACGCGCGGCAACGGCGTGAGCGTGCACCGGCGCGACTGCAGCAACTTCCGCGAGATGGCAGTGAGCAGCGCCGAGCGGGTGATCGACGTGGAATGGGGCGCGGCCGGGCCGGAAGGCGCCGCGGTCTACCCGGTGGACGTCGGCGTTGAAGCGGCAGACCGCCAGGGCCTCCTGCGCGACATCTCCGAAGTGTTCGCCAAGGAAAAGATGAACGTGATCGGCGTGCAGACGCAATCGGTGAAGGGCACGGCCTGGATGACTTTCACGGTGGAAGTGAGCGATTCGCAGCGGTTGAACAAGGTGCTGGGCCTCGTGTCTGAAGTTCGAGGCGTGCGCTGGGCGAAACGGCGCTAGGGCGCGAGGATCGCCGCCGCGCGCCAAAAGGCGGGCCCGCGTACGCTGCTACAATTGCTGCCTCGAACACGAATTCAGGCGCGTAGCTCAGCTGGTTAGAGCACCACCTTGACATGGTGGGGGTCGTTGGTTCGAGTCCAATCGCGCCTACCAATTCACCGTTCCCGAGTGGCACTTCCATAGGGTAAACCTTGGGGTTTTCACTGGGAGCCCCTCCCTAGAATGTGTTGCAGTGCAATACATCGAGCGCCGGTCCCAGCGCCCGTGCCAGGAGCCATCCCAGTGCAAAGCAAGAAAGCCACCGCAGCGGGCAAGCCTGCGCAGCGGGTCATCAAGAAATACCCGAACCGCCGGCTCTACGACACCGATACCTCTACCTACATCACGCTGACCGAAGTCAAGCAGCTGGTGATGGACAGCGAATCCTTCGTGGTGCGGGACGCGAAGACCAACGAGGACCTCTCCCGCAGCATCCTGCTACAGATCATCCTGGAGGAAGAAGCGGGTGGCACGCCGATGTTCAGCGAGGCCGCGCTGGCCAACCTGATCCGCATCTACGGCCACGCGTCGCAGGCCTTCATGGGCAGCTACCTCGAAAAAAACGTCCAGGCCTTCACCGACATCCAGGCCAAGCTCACCGAGCAGTCCAAGACCCTGACGCCGGAAATGTGGGCGCAATTCATGAGCATGCAGAACCCCCTCATGCAGGGGGTGATGGGCAACTACGTCGAGCAATCGAAGAATGTATTCGACAAGATGCAGGAACAGATGGCCAAGCAGACCGAGCAGATGCTCGGCGCGTTCGGCATCAAAAGGTAGGCCACTGCGCCGATGATCCTGCTCTGGGACAATACAGGGTATGAGTGAAGTTGCATCCCCTGAGGTTCTCCCGCCAACGAAGGTCCCCAAAGTCGGGTTTGTAAGTCTCGGCTGCCCCAAGGCGCTGACCGATTCCGAGCTGATCCTGACTCAGCTGAACGCCGAGGGCTACCAAACCTCCAAGACTTTCGAAGGCGCCGACCTGGTGATCGTCAACACCTGTGGGTTCATCGACGATGCCGTGCGCGAGAGCCTCGACACGATCGGCGAGGCGCTGGCGGAAAACGGCCGGGTGATCGTCACCGGATGCCTGGGCGCCAGGGCCGGCGAGGGCGGCGGCAACCTGGTCAAACAGATGCATCCGTCGGTACTGGCCGTGACGGGCCCGCATGCCACGCAGGAGGTGATGGACGCGGTGCACGCCAATCTCCCGAAGCCGCATGACCCGTTCATCGACCTGGTGCCCGATCCCCAGGCGGGCACGTTTGGCGTGGCCGGGATCAAGCTCACGCCGCGCCACTATGCGTACCTGAAGATCAGCGAAGGCTGCAACCATCGCTGCACCTTCTGCATCATCCCTTCGATGCGGGGCGGCTTGGTGAGCCGTCCCATCGGTGATGTGCTGAAGGAAGCCCGGGCGTTGTTCGAGGGCGGCGTGAGGGAACTGCTGGTCATCAGCCAGGACACATCAGCCTATGGCGTGGACGTCAAGTACCGCACGGGCTTCTATGAGGGCAAGCCGGTCAAGACGCGGATGCTGGAACTGGTGCGCGAACTGGGCGAGATGGCCGAGCCCTTCGGCGCCTGGGTGCGCTTGCATTACGTCTATCCCTACCCCTCTGTGGACGAAGTGATTCCGCTCATGGCGACGGGCAAGGTCCTGCCTTACCTCGACGTGCCCTTCCAGCACAGCCATCCCGACGTGCTGAAGCGCATGAAACGGCCCGCCAGCGGCGAGAAGAACCTCGAGCGCATCGAGCGCTGGAGGCAAGCCTGCCCCGAGATCGTCATCCGCAGCACCTTCATCGCCGGATTTCCCGGCGAGACGGAGGAAGAATTCAAGCACTTGCTCGATTTCATGCGGGAGGCGCGCATCGATCGCGCCGGCTGCTTTGCCTACAGCCCCGTCGCCGGAGCCGCAGCCAACGACATTCCCGGAATGCTTTCGCATGAGCTGCGTGAAGAACGCCGCGCGCGGTTCATGGCGGTGGCCGAAGAAGTGTCGGCCGCCAAACTGAAGGAACGCGTGGGTGCCACGATGCAGGTGCTGGTCGATTCGGCGCCGGCACTCGGCCGCAAGGGCGGCGTGGGCCGCTCCTACGCCGATGCGCCGGAAATCGACGGCACCGTGCGGCTGCTGCCGCCGGAAAAAATCAGCAAACGGCTGGCCGTCGGCGAATTCACGCAGGCGCGTGTCATCGGGACGCAAGGCCACGACCTCGTGGCGGTGCCGTTCTGAATCGCCGCCGCGAATGACTCGCGCCGCTTGCACAAACGAAAAAGCCGGCAATGCCGGCTTTATGATGATGGTGCCCAGGAAGGGACTCGAACCCCCACGATGTTACTCGCTAGTACCTGAAACTAGTGCGTCTACCAATTCCGCCACCTGGGC
>JBDSWB010000068.1:0-15073 GCA_039926915.1 Ramlibacter sp. | reverse complement strand
GGGCTGGAGCGCCAACGTGTCGATCACGGCGCCCCTGGACAACGGCATCCAGACGGCTGGTCGCGTTGAACGCGACATGGCAGGCCACGCCACAGGCACGGTCTCGGCCACGCAATCGGCCCCGGCCGGTCCGGGTCTGGGCTGGCGGGTGCAGGCTTCCACGCAGGAGAACCAGCGCGCGCAGGGCAGCCTGCAGTACAACACCAATCACGCGGAATTTGCCGTGGATGCCACCGCCAGTGCCCAAGGCGGTGTCGCCGCCCGCGCGGGCGCACGGGGCACCGTCGGCTGGCTCGATGGGACGGCTTTCGCCTCCCGGCCTGTCGGGGAGAGCAGCGTCGCCGTGGTGAAAGTCGACGGCATGCCGGGGGTGCCCGTCTGGCGCGCCAACCAGATCGTCGCGACCACCGACGATCGCGGAAGGGCTTTCGTGCCCGGGCTGCTGCCGTGGCAGAAGAACCTGGTCGCGATCGACCCGTCGGACTTGCCGATGGACGTCGAGGTGACCAGTCCCAGCCAGGAGGTGACTCCGTATGCACGCAGCGGGGTCGTGATCGATTTCGCGGCCCGGCGGAACCGGCAGGCCCTGCTCGTCCTGCACCAGGGTGATGGCCAGCCCGTGCCTGTCGGTGCGACCGTCCGCCTGTTACCCGCAGGCCCGGACTTCACTGCGGGCCGGCGGGGAGAGGTCTGGTTGAAGGGCCTGGCGGAATCGGAACAGGACGTCCAGGTCAGCTGGCCCACGGGCGGCTGCGTCCTCCAATTCAAGGTGCCCTCGCACCCGGATGGCGCTCCAGGCAAGATCGGCCCGTTGACATGCACCGGAAAGAAACCGTGACCCTCACTACAGTACCGGGCGCACGCGCCTGTGCAATGCTGGCCCTGGGGCTGTGCCTGTCGGCAGTCTGGGGCACTGCGCAGGGCGCGACTTGCAACGTCAGTTCCACCGGTTTGGCCTTTGGCGCCTACCAGCCCGTCACTTTCGCCGGTAAGCTGACCTCGGCCGACAAGACCAGCACAGCAACCGTCACCGTCTCATGCACCGGCTTGCTGAGCCAGGGCGGCTATTCGATCAGCCTCGGGGCGGGCTCATTCGGTTCCGGAGATCGCATCTCCACGCGTTACCTGAACAACAATTCGAACGGTGGCGCCTTGATGGCCTACAACATCTACACCACGGCCGGGTACACCACGGTCTGGGGGAACGGTGCCTCGGGGAGTCTCCTGACCGGAAGTGCGCCGCTCATCCCCGGCAGCAGCACCAACACCCATACGGTGTATGGGCGGGTTCCGGCAGGCCAGACCGCCTTGCGTGCCGGCAGCTATTCCGACTCGCTCACCATGACCATCTCCTACTCGCCTTGAGCCGTCGGGAACAGCCTTTCCGGCGTGTTGATCGGTCGATGGGTACACGGCGTCCCTCACTGATCCCGGGATAGCGGATTGATTTGGCAGGGATGCGCGTTTGTCTCTTGCGCATGAGGGTAAACGCGCGGTACCATGTTGCACATTGTTGCAAGTGGGGACTTTTTCCCTAGGCTCCTTAGGGGGTTTTCTTGCTTCGACAAGGAAACATGCCATGCCAACCACCGCCCAATGGATTCTGGCTGTCTGCCTGGCTGGAGTCGCCGGCGCCAGCTGGTCCGGTGTTTCGACCCGGTCCTCACGACTGTCGATTGGCGCGACCGTCATCGAGCAGTGCAGCGTCGCCTCCATCGACCCGCCGGCTCAAACCCCCGGTTCAGGGATTGCGACGGGTGCTGGTTCAGCGTGGCGTTGCACGGGTGGCACGTCGGCCACGGTGACGTCCTTCAGCGGCACACCGGGGACGACTGAGCGCACAACACTGTCGAAGACCCAGGTCAAAGGCAGCGCTGAAGTCATGCACGTCACGATCTCCTTCGTGCCCTGAATTGCACGAGCACTGGGGCAGTGTCGAAGCGACTACCGGTGCAACGGTGCTGATTCGGTCACGACCACATCCGGGCGTGCAGCAATTCGATCGCCCAGCCGGGTGGCCAGACGCTCTTCGAACTCCGAGAACCGGGCGGTGAGGTTGCGGTTCATCTGATCGAGCTGGTTGCGCAGCTCGCGCTGGCTCTGCACCATCGATTTTTCCAACTCGGTCGCCGCGATGGCCTCCCGCTGGTGGTTGTCGCGAAGGTGGGCTTCCAGCTGCTTTTGCAGACCCGTGAAGCGGGAGGCCTCGGCGTTCTCGGCCAGTTCGCGCTGGGTCTGCAGAACCTTCGAATGCCGGTGCGTGTCGACCATGAGGCGCGCTTCCTGCACCGCGCTGCTGAAGAGGAAGAGGACCAACGTCAATCCCAGCGCGCCGAGCATGATCAGCCCGAGCGGGGCCTCGGCAATGAGCAAGCCGAAACTCAGCGGCGTCGTACGCAGCATTTCCCCCCAGTTGAGGGCCGCAAAGCCGGCGACGAGCAGGATGGCAACGACGATGAATACAAATCGGGCTCGCATATTCCTTCTCCTTGATGCAATGGTCCATTCTTGGGAGGCGCGGTGCAGCGCGACTGTCAGCCGAGATGCCGACTTCGTGTCCGTCCGCTGTGGCAAACTCCCGCGTCCCCGAGATTCGCGCGCAGTTACACAATGCCAATGCAAAAAATCCTCCGCCAGATCGCTGCCGAAATTCACGTCAAGGAACACCAGGTGCAGGCGGCCGTCGACCTGCTCGACGGCGGCGCCACCGTTCCTTTCGTGGCGCGCTACCGCAAGGAAGCCACCGGCGGGCTGGACGACATCCAGTTGCGCGAACTGGAGCACCGCCTGGGTTACCTGCGTGAGCTGGAAGACCGGCGCGCCGCAGTGCTCAAGAGCATCGAGGACCAGGGAAAGCTCACGCCGGACCTCGCCGCCGCACTCGGGGCCGCGCCGACGAAGCAGGAGCTGGAAGACCTGTATTTGCCGTACAAGCAGCGCCGCCGCACCAAGGGCCAGATCGCGCGCGAAGTGGGCATCGAGCCGTTGGCCGAGGCGCCCACGAACTCCGCCATGGCAGGGGCCTTCGCCAAGTTGCAGGGCCTGAGAAGATAGGGGCGCCATGTCCGTCCTGCGCATCTATGCCGGCCCCAAGGCCCGGCTGCACATCGAGCGACATGGGCTGAGTCCCGGGGACGTGGGTGTGATCCCTGGCGCAGCCGGCGGTCCGAAGGGCCTGATTCTGGGCGCGCTGGACCGCTTCATCTTTGGCGACTGGATGTCGGCGTCCAGCCATCCGGTCCACCTAGTGGGCGCCTCGATCGGCGCCTGGCGAATGGCGACGGCGTGCCTCGACCACCCCACCGCCGCCTTCGAACGGCTGCAGCGCGACTACATCGCGCAGGACTACGAGCTCGAGCCCGGGCGCCAGACGCCCACCCCCGCCCACGTGAGCGAGCGGTTCGGCGAAAGCCTCCGGTCCTTTTATGGCAGCCGCGTCGGCGAAGTGCTTGGCCATCCGCGCTATCTCCTTCACATCGTCACTTCACGCGGGCGCCATGTGCTCGGGCGCGAGCACCGCGTTGGTACGCCGCTGGGCTACGTGGGCGCCTTCCTCACCAACTCGGTTCGCCGCAAGGCCATGGGCGCCTGGCTGGAGCGCGTGGTGTTTTCGAGCGCGAGAGACGGCCGGGCCGTCGCCATGCCCTTTGCAACCACCGACTACCGCACGCGCCAGGTCGTTCTGACCGATGCCAACTTCAGCGCGGCGCTGCAGGCCAGTTGCTCCATTCCGTTCGTGCTCAATGCGGTGCACGACATCCCGGGGGCACCGCGCGGCGCCTATTGGGACGGCGGCATCACGGACTATCACTTGCACCTGAACTACAACGCCGCTTCGCCGGGCATCGTGCTCTATCCGCACTTCCAGAAGGCTGTGGTGCCGGGTTGGCTGGACAAGGCTTTCAAGTGGCGCCACGGGGCCACCCATTTCCTGGACAACACGGTCGTCATCGCGCCCGACCCGGATTGGGTGAAGGGGCTGCCCGGCGGCAAGCTGCCCGACCGCAGCGATTTCCCCCGCTTCGGCAGCAACCTGCAAGCCCGCGTGAAAGCGTGGACGGCTGCCGCGGCCTCCGGCTGCCTGCTCGCGGACGAGTTCAAGGAATGGCTCGCGCGGCCCGCCATCACACGGGTGGAGGCGCTTTGAGCGCCGGTAGGCGCCGCCCTAGAGGGACGCCGCCAACAGTTCCTCGTAGTCCTGGGCAGAGGCGATTCGCGGATTGGTCTTGTGGCAGTGGTCCGCCAGTGCACCGGAAATGATCTTGTCGAACCAGCCGCGTTCCACACCCATTGCCGCAAGTCCCGCGGGCAGGCCGAGCCGGGTGTTCATGTCCTTGATGGCCTCGGGAATGTCGCCAGCCGACTTCAGCCCCATGGCATGTGCCATGCGCTCGAGTCGCCGGTCTTTCTGGACTGACTCCACATCGGCATTGAAACTCACGACCGCGGGCAGGAACATCGCGTTGAGCGTGCCGTGGTGCAGCCGCGGGTTGACGCCGCCCAGGCTGTGGCTGAGCGAGTGCACGCAGCCCAGGCCTTTCTGGAAGGCCATCGCGCCCTGCATCGAGGCGCTCATCAGGTTGAAGCGCGCCTCGCGATCGCTGCCGTCGCGCGTTGCCCGCTCGATGTTCGCCCAGCCGCGTTCGAGCCCATCCAGCGCGATGCCGTCGGCCGGCGGGTTGATGGCCGCCGACATGAAGGTTTCCATGCAGTGCGCTATCGCGTCCATGCCGGTAGCCGCCGTGAGCAGGGGCGGCAAGCCCAAGGTGAGCTCGGGGTCGCAGATGGCGGCTTTGGGCACCAGATGCCATGAGTGGAAACCGAGCTTTCGATGGTCGTCCACGATGATGATGGCGCCACGCGCCACTTCGCTACCGGTGCCGCTGGTGGTGGGTACGGCGATCAGCGGCACGGCCTTGTCGGTGATTCGCGGCGAGCCCCCCTCGATGGTCGCGTAGTGGGTGAGCGGCCCTTCGTGGGTCGCGGCAATGGCCACGCCCTTGGCACAATCGATGGCCGAGCCGCCCCCCACGGCGATCAGGCCATCGCATCGGTTGGCCTTGTAGACCTCCACCGCCGCACGCACCGCGGCTTCGGTGGGGTTGGACGGTGTCTGGTCGAAAACCGCGACCGGCATGCCGGGCAGGGCGTCCAGCGCCTTTTGCAACACGCCTGCCGCCTTGACTCCTGCGTCGGTGACGACGAGGGGTCGGGTGATCCCCACGCGCTCGCACTCCTGTTTGAGCAGCTTGACGGCGCCGAAGTCGAACTGGATCTGGGTGATGTAGAAGATGAAAGCCATGGCGGGTCCGCGTTGTACGATGGAAAGCATCACTTTAACGGCATGCCCTCCATGAGACCAGTCACGCGGGAGATTCCATGGCGCTCGCACCTTGCAGCACTGGCGCCGCTGTCGAGCCGCTTCCGGTGAGCTTCCTGCCGGAATACCCCCAGCTCACTCCGGCGATGCGTTCGGTGCTCGAGCGCATGGCCCGGGCGTCCTTTCCGCCGATGTACACCCAATCAGCGCAGCAGGCCAAGGCCGCCTACGAGGCCGGCTCGGGTGTGCTCGAAGTGCCCAAGGCCGCGCTGGACCGGGTCGAGGACTTCACGATCGCCGCGCGCGACGGCGCCTTGCTGCCGGCCCGGTTGTACGCGCCCAGCCGCGAGGCATTGCCCGTCCTGCTGTACTTTCACGGCGGTGGTTTCACGATCGGCAGCATTGCGTCCCACGATGTGCTTTGCCGCGAATTGAGCCGGCTGGGCGGCATCGCCGTCGTGTCGGTCGACTACCGGCTTGCGCCTGAGCATCGGTTTCCGACCGCTGCCGACGACGCATGGGACGCCTTGCAGTGGCTCACCTCGCATGCCGCCGGCATGGGCCTGGATGGCGCTCGCCTGGCGGTGGGCGGCGACAGCGCCGGCGGCACACTCGCTGCCGTCTGCGCCATCCTGGCTCGGGATGCCAGACTGCGGCTCGCGCTGCAGTTACTTTTCTACCCAGGCTGCGCTGCCTGGCAGGATGCGCGATCCCACGAGCGCTTCGCCCGGGGCCTCGTGCTCGAGCGCGAGCACATCGAGTGGTTCTTCGACCAATACATCCCGCACGGCATGCGCGAAGACTGGCGGTTCGCGCCATTGAACGCCCCGGACGTGGACGGCGTGGCTCCCGCCTGGTTCGGGCTGGCCGAATGCGACCCCCTCGTCGACGACTGCCTGGCCTACGCGGATAAACTCCGGGCTGCGGGCGTTCCGGTGGACCTCGAAATCTACCGGGGGGTCACGCATGAATTCATCAAGATGGGACGCGCGATTCCCGAGGCCCGGCAAGCCCATGGCGATGCCGCGCGCGCCCTGGCCCAAGCCTTGAAACCCTGATTCCATGCAACGACAAGATTTCCGTTTCTTTCACCGCCTGCGCGTGCGCTGGGCCGAGGTGGACATGCAGAAGATCGTCTTCAATGCCCACTACCTGATGTACTTCGACACGGCGGTGGCCGACTATTGGCGGGCAATGGCCCTGCCGTACGAGGAGGCGATGCAACTACTGGGCGGAGACCTTTACGTCAAGAAGGCCAGCGTGGAGTTCCACGCCTCGGCCCGGATGGACGACCGGCTGGACATCGGCCTGCGATGCGGGCGCATCGGCAACTCGTCGATGGCTTTCACCGGCGCGATCTTCCGGGGTGACGAGCTGCTGATCACCTGCGAACTGGTTTACGTCTTTGCCGACCCGCAAACACAATCATCGCGGCCGGTGCCGGCGCCACTGCGCGAGGCGTTGACCGGCTTCGAAGCAGGCGAACCCATGGTCGACGTGAAGGCCGGCGCATGGGACGACCTGGGGACGCACGCAGGCCGCATCCGCAGCCAGGTGTTCCTGGAAGAGCAGCAGATACCCGCCGAAATGGAGTGGGACGACGGCGACGCGGCCGCCATTCACGCCGTGGCCTACAACCGGCTGGGCCAGCCCATCGCCACCGGGCGCCTGCTGCAGCAGGCGCCGGGCGTGGCCCGGATCGGGCGCATGGCCGTGCATCGCGCCCTGCGCGGTTCGGGCGTGGGCCGGCAGGTGTTACGGGCGTTGCTGGACATTGCCGCGGCGCGGGGCGATCGCGAAGCGATGCTGCATGCCCAGCGCAGCGCCCAGGACTTCTACAGCGGCCTTGGTTTCCATGTTCGCGGGGAGACGTTCGAGGAAGCAGGCATTACTCACATCGAAATGGCCCTCGCCCTCGACTGAACCCATGGCAAAAAAGAAAAGGGATCGGCAGGACAAGGGCCAGGGCGTGACGCGGGTGCCCGCGGGGATGGATGCCGCAGCGTCCGGGCCAGTGCTGCCGGAATCACGCGCAGGCGCTGAGGGCTCCGCCCGACCCGGCGCCGGCCTGCCCGGGGACGTCACCGGCACGGGCGCCCTCCGGGTCTTCGCGCTGATGATGTTCCTGACGCCGGCGCTGGGCGTGCCGCACGAGGAGATGCTGCAGGACACCCTGAAATCCATCCTGGTGTCGTTCGCGGTGCTGGGAGGCGCCCTGGCGTTTTTCTGGGTGCAACGAAACCGGGAAAATCCGCTGCGCTGGCACGGGGTGATCTGGCTGCCGATCCTCTTGATGGCCTATGCGCTGGGCAGCATGGTCTGGTCTCACACTTATCTCGCGGCGGTGGAAGCCATCCGCTGGTTCATCTTCGCGCTCCTCGCCTGGACGGGCGTGAACACCCTGTCGCGCGACAGGTTGCCGGTGCTGGCATTGGGCATTCACCTGGGAGCCGTTGTCGCTTCGCTCTGGGCCGCGCTCCAGTTCTGGATCAACTTCCGGTACTTCCCGCAAGGCCCGCATCCCGCGTCCACGTTCATCAACCGGAACTTCTTCGCCGAGTTCGCGGTCTGCACCTTGCCGTTCTCGGCGCTGCTGATCGCGCGGGCCAGGCAGAGCGCGCAGGTGGCGCTGTTGTCGGCATCGACCGGCTTCGTCATCGTCGCCATCCTCATGACCGGCACGCGCAGCGCACTCATCGCGCTGTGGCTTCAACTGGGCCTGGTCCTTCCGTTCATCGCATGGCGCTATGCCGGGCAGCTCAGCCTCTCCCAGTGGCCGCGCTCGACGCGGGTCCTGACGGTCGGCGTGCTGATCGGGACCGTCCTGGGCCTGGGCGTCATCGAAACCGGCGACCCGAGCATCATCGACGAGAACCGCGGCACCAACGCGCTCGAACGCGGGTTCAAGCGCACCGCATCGATCGGGCCCGCCGACGAATCGCTGAATGTGCGCATGGTCATGTGGAAAGCCACCGGCACCATGATCGCGCGGCGGCCGATTTCCGGCGTCGGCGCCGGAGCCTGGGAAAGCGACATCCCGCTTTACCAGGCCGAGGGCTCACAGCTGGAAACCGACTACTACGCCCACAACGAATTCCTCCAGCTGCTCGGGGAATACGGTTTGACCGGCTGGGTCTTCCTGGCGTGCCTGTTTTCGTACCTGCTCTTTGCGGCATGGCGGACCTGGACGGGCAAATCCACGGAAGCGACTGAGGAAGGCCCATGGCGCGCAGTGTTCCTTTGCAGCTTGCTGGCGCTGATGGTCGTCAGCAATGTCGGGTTTCCATGGCGAATGGCGGTGACAGGCGCCTTGTTCGCACTGTGCCTGGCAGGACTGGCAGCGTCCGACGCCAGGCTCGGCATCTCCAGCCGGTGGACCGCGATGCCGATCGCCTGGCGCCCCTCGTATTCGCTGGTGATGATGATGGCCTTGTCCGCGGCCACCGTCCTGGCCTGGTACATTTCGGACCGCGCGGCCGAGAGCGAGCGAAAGATCGTGCGGGCCACGCGGCTGGCCCTCACCATTTCCGCCTCCGGCAATCCCAACAGCCCGCGTTGGGACCGGCCCCGAGCCGAAATGCTGCAACTGCTGAGGGAAGGCATTGCGATCAATCCCCACTACCGCAAGATCACGCCGATTTCCGCGGACGAGATGGCGAGGTGGGGCGACTGGAAGAACGCGACCTGGATCTGGGAGAGCGTGCTGACGTCACGGCCCCACATCGTTGCCGTACTCACCAATGCGGCGCGCGGCCATACCTCCACCGGTAACAACGCCAGGGCCCTGGAACTGCTCGAGCGCGCCAAGAAAATCCAGCCCTCGGCTCCGGCCGTGCGTTCGCTGGAGGTCATCCTGGCCAGTCGCATGGGCGACGAAGCGAGAGCCCTCGCGCTGGCGCGCCAGGCCATGGCCGACGACGTCGTCGACTTCGACCTGACCAATACCACCTACAACCTGGCCATGAGGGCCGGGGACTACACCATGGCTGAGAAGGCCATCCGCCTGAAGATGTCCCGATGGCCCACCACCAGTGCCGCGGGATTCCTGCAGCTGGGGAACCTGTACGCAAACCAGCTGAAGAACCCGGACCAGGCGCTCGCGTTCTACCAGCAGGCGCTGACACTCGTGCCGGTGGCCGACCGTCACACGCTGCTGCCGCAGATTCCCGCCCTGTTCTGGCCGAAGCTCGGATTCCCGAATGGTTCGGTGCCTGCGGCGGCAACGACTCAGACGTCGGCAAGCAAAGGGTAGGGCGCCGCCGCCAGGGTCAACGCCGGACCTTGCGCGCCGCCGGACGTGAGGCGGCCACCCTCCGCGGTGGCGATCTGGATGGAAACGATCGCGTCCCATCCGCCGGCGGGCGCTTCGGCGGCCTGCGCCACCAGGCCGCAAGGTTGCTCCGCGTCGCGCTCGTGAAAGACTTCCTGGCCGGCCTGCAGAGGCCCGGAGCTGTGCGCAAGGTAGGCGCGCCGCTTCAGCGTGCCGCGGAACTGGCTTCTCGCGACGACCTCCTGTCCCGGATAGCAGCCCTTCTTGAAATTCACGCCCCCCACCGACTCGTAGTTGAGCATCTGCGGCACGAGGGCCTCGACGAGGGGGCCGGTGATGGTCGCGATTCCGCTGCGCACCTCGCCCCACAGCCAGACGGCTTCATCCATGGGCGAGCCGGACGGCGCCAGCGCCCCGGCGGGCGCCACCCGGAGGCACCGGGGCTGGCCGTCCGCGGGATACAAGCTGACCACACTGGCATTTCCCACGTCCGCCTTGGCCCAGGGCTGAGCCGATGCCAATTCGGCGGGAACCGCCACGTCGCCGGCCAGCCCATGAAGGTCGAACTCGCCGGAAGCGTCGCTCAATTTAGCCTTGGCGCGCAGCACGAACATCGACAGCCGCTTGAGCGTGGGCGCCAGGATGTCGCGGCTCACCACCAGGAGAATTTCGGCGTGGCCGCGCTTGAACCCGATGAAGCTGGCCTGCATGCGGCCCTTGGCGGAGCAGAACGCGGCCAGCCGCGCCTCGGACAAGCCCAGCAGCGCGAAATCCTGCGTCAACTGGCCCTGCAGAAATTTGGCGGCGTCCTCGCCTTCCACCCGGATGACTCCCAGGTGGGACAGTGTCGCCACACCGTTCAATGAGTTCTGCTCTGCATTCATGCCGTCAATTATCATCGTCGCTGCAATCCACTCCATGGCATAGGGGCAGCATTCAGTGCGGCGTTTCCTGTTGACGGTTTTTCTGCTGGCCTCCTTCGCCGCCCTGGCGGTGGGCGGCGGGGCGCTTTGGTGGGTCTACCAGCCTCTGCGGCTGCAAGCGCCTACGGTGGACCTGTCGATCGACGCCGGGACCCTGCCACGTGGCGTCGCCCAGGCCGTGCGGGACGCCGGCGTGGACGTCGAGCCGGAACTGCTGTACCTGTGGTTCCGCCTGTCCGGCCAGGACCGGCTCATCAAGGCGGGCAGTTACGAACTGGAGTCCGGCATCACACCCCACAAGCTGCTGGCCAAGCTGGCGCGAGGAGAGGAGTCCCTTCGTGCAGTGACGCTGGTCGAGGGCTGGAACTTCCGGCAGGTCCGCGCGGCGCTGGCCAAGGAAGACGTCCTCAAACCCGACACGCGAGGCCTCGCCGACCCGGCGATCATGACCCTCCTGGGCCGGCCGGGCCAGCATCCGGAAGGGCGCTTCTATCCGGACACTTATACCTACGCCAAGGGATCCAGCGATGTCGCGGTGCTCAAGCGTGCTGTGCGCGCGATGGACAAGCGCCTGGAGCAGGCGTGGGCGCAACGCGCTCCCGATGCGGCCGTGAAGACGCCCGACGAGGCGTTGATCCTCGCCAGCATCATCGAGAAGGAAACCGGCAAGGCCGTCGACCGGCCGATGATCGGCGCGGTGTTCAACAACCGGCTGCGGGCCGGCATGCCGCTGCAGACCGATCCAACGGTCATTTACGGAATGGGAAAGGCTTTCGACGGCAACCTGCGCAAGAAAGATCTGCAGGCCGACACCCCATGGAACACGTACACCCGCGCCGGGTTGCCGCCGACGCCCATCGCGATGCCGGGCAAGCCGTCGCTGCTGGCCGCAGTGCAGCCCGCGCCCAGCACGGCCCTCTACTTCGTTGCGCGCGGCGATGGCAGCAGCCAGTTCAGTTCCAGCCTCGACGAGCACAACCGCGCCGTCAACAAATTCCAGCGTGGCCAATGACCCCTCCGCCGGGCCGACGGCAGCCATGACTGCGGGGCCTTTCATCAGTTTCGAAGGCATCGACGGCGCAGGCAAATCCAGCCCCGTCGAGAGCCTGGCCGATGCGTTTCTCGCGCAGGGCCGGGCAGTAACGGTGACCAGGGAGCCGGGCGGCACGCCCCTGGCGGAACAATTGCGGACGCTCGCACTGAACGATCCGATGGATGCTTTGACCGAGGCGCTGCTGATGTTCGCGGCCCGGCGCGACCACCTGTTGCAGGTGATCGAACCGGCGCTGGCCCGGGGCAATGTGGTCCTGTGCGACCGATTCACGGATGCCACCTTCGCCTACCAGGGCCACGGCCGTGGCTTCGACCTCGCCGTCCTCGCCGGGCTCGAGCGCTGGGTCCAGACCGTGCCGGCGTTACCGGCGGGACAGCAGCGGCAGCCGCAGTTGACGCTCTGGTTCGATCTTGCCCCCGAGATCGCCGCACAGCGCCTGGAGGGTGCGCGCCTGCCGGACAAGTTCGAATCGCAGCCGGTCGAATTCTTCCGCAGCGTGGCATCGGGCTATCGCGCCAGGATGGCGGCGGACCCGGCGCGGTTCGGCCGCATCGAAGCCGGCCAGGGTCGGAACGCGGTGTGGAGCGAAGTTCTCGCCGCGGTTCGCGCTCGGGGCTGGCTCGCATGACGGTCCCGGCTCCCTGGATCGCTGCACAGGCGCGGCAACTTCTGGCCCAGCGCGGACATGCCTGGCTGCTGCAAGGGCCTTCCGGCCTGGGGCAGTACGGCCTGGCGATGTCGCTCGTCGCGGGCTGGCTGTGCGACCATCCCACGCCGGACGGCGCCTGCGGCCAGTGCTCCAGCTGCCACACATTCGCCGCCCGGGCCCACACCGACCTCTGCGTGCTGATGCCCGAGACGATCATGCTTGAGCTGGGCTGGCCATTGAGCGAAAAAGCGCAGGACGAGATCGACAGCAAGAAGCGCAAGCCGAGCAAGGAGATCCGTGTCGAAGCGATGCGCGACGCCGTCGAGTTTGCCCAGCGTACCAGCGGCCGGGGTCGCGGCAAAGCGGTGCTTGTTTATCCGGCCGAGCGCATGAACCCCATCACGGCCAACGCATTGCTCAAGACCCTCGAAGAGCCTGCAGGCGACCTTCGCTTCGTGCTCGCGAGCGAGGCATCGCACCAGTTGCTGCCCACCATCCGCAGCCGCTGCCTCGGCCACACCATGGCCTGGCCGCGTGAGGCGGAGGCCCTGGCCTGGCTGGCAGAGGAGGGCGTGAAGTCCGCCGATGCGCCGGCCCTGCTGCGTGCGGCAGGAATGCGTCCAGACGATGCCTTGGCGGCGTTCCGTGCAGGCCGCACCTCCGGAAGCTGGGCGTCATTGCCAAAGGCCCTCGCCCGCGGCGACGGGTCCATGCTGGCCGGCTGGTCGCCCTCCGAAGCCGTGGCTGCCCTGCAGAAACTCTGTCACGACATGCTGGCGGTCCAGTCCGGGGCCCCGCCGAGGTTCTTCCAGGCCGCGGACCTTCCGCCGGTCGCCGGTTACCCCGCATTGGCCGGCTGGGCCGAAGCGCTCTGGCGCACCGCCCGGACTGTGGAGCACCCCTTCAACGCGGGATTGATGCTCGAAGCGCTTGTGAGCCAGGCCCGCTCGGCCCTAAACTCCAGGCCTTGAACACCACTTCATGAGCAATCCTTCCCCTACCTCGCCCCGCCCCAGCGTCATCCAGCTGGCCATCAAGGAAAAAGCCGCGCTGTACGCGGCGTACATCCCGCTGTTTAACGACGGCGGCGTGTTCATTCCCACCACCCGCGACTACAAGCTGGGGGATGACGTGTACGTCCTGTTGTCGCTGCCCGAAGACCCGCAGCGCTACCCCGTGGCCGGCAAGGTGGCGTGGGTCACGCCGGCGCGCGCCGCGGCCAACCGCACCCAAGGGGTGGGGGTGCGCTTTCCCGCGGATGAGAAGTCGCGCTTGCTCAAGATCAAGATCGAAGAGATCCTGGGAGGCCACCTGGCCTCCGAGCGGCCCACGCAAACCATCTGAACCGCTACAATTTTTGTAGCTTCGCGCCGCCTCGCGGCCGGCACACTCTTGCCTTTCACTCCTGATGTTTGTCGATTCGCACTGCCACCTCACCTTTCCCGAACTGGCCTCGCGGCTGTCCGAGATCCGCTCAGCCATGGCTGAGGCCCAGGTCGACCGCGCCCTGTGCATCTGCACAACGCTGGAAGAATTTGCCTCAGTTCACGCCCTGGCGATGCAGTACGACAACTTCTGGGCCTCGGTCGGCGTGCATCCTGACAATGAGGGAGTGACCGAACCCGTGCTGGCGGACCTGGTGGACCGGTCGCAGCTGCCGCGCGTCGTGGCGATCGGTGAGACAGGGCTGGACTATTACCAGATGGAAGAGCGCAAAGGCGGCCGCGCCGTCGCCGACATGGATTGGCAGCGGGACCGGTTCCGGGTTCACATCCGGGCCGCGCGCCAAGTTGCGAAGCCGCTGGTCATTCACACGCGCGCCGCATCGGCGGACACGATCGCCATCTTGAGGGAGGAGGGCGAAGACGGGTCGCCGGGCTCTGCGGGCGGGGTGTTCCACTGCTTTACGGAAACCGCGGAAGTGGCCCGCGCGGCCCTGGACCTCGGCTTCTACATCTCGTTTTCGGGCATCCTCACGTTCAAGAGCGCCCAGGACTTGCGGGACGTGGCGGCCTTCGTGCCCCTGGACCGCTTGCTGATCGAGACCGACAGCCCCTACCTGGCCCCGGTGCCTTACCGCGGGAAGACCAATAACCCGGCTTATGTGCCCTTCGTCGCCCAGCAACTGGCCGAACTGCGCAAGATGCCGGTGGACGAAGTGGCACACCGCACAAGCGCCAACTTCGATCGCCTGTTTTTAAGGCACAGTGATGAGAAATTACTTTAAATATGCCATCTATCTCGTTGGCGCTTCAGTATATTTTTGTTCTTATGCTGGCTCGTATGACGATTTTTTCATCGCCATCAAGCGGGACGATCCGGCAGAGATCGTTTCGCTGCTGAACCGGGGTTTCGACCCCAACACGCTCGACCCCCAAGGCTTCGCCGGGCTGTTCATCGCGTTGCGCGACTCGTCGCAGAAGAGCGCCCAGGTCCTCATCGCCTGGCCCAAAACCAATGTCGAGATTCGAACGCCAAAGGACGAAAGCCCGCTGATGATGGCGGCGCTAAAAGGGAACCTGCCTCTGGTCAAAAAACTGATCGAGCGCGATGCCGATGTGAACAAGACCGGGTGGACGGCGCTTCATTACGCCGCCACCGGCGGGCACGTCGCCATCATCGATCTGCTGCTGGAGAACCATGCCTACATCGATGCGGCTTCACCCAACGGCACCACGCCATTGATGATGGCGGCGCACTACGGCTCGGCGGCGGCGGTGAAGTTGCTTCTGGATGGTGGCGCCGATCCTGCGTTGAAGAACCAGCTGGGGCTGACCGCGATCGACTTCGCCTTCCGGGCCAGCCGCAACGATGCTGCCGACCTGATTGCTGCCGCGATGCGATCGTCACGGCCGAA
>JBDSWB010000067.1:0-9300 GCA_039926915.1 Ramlibacter sp. | reverse complement strand
CCCTCCATGATGGACACGCACGAGTTGGTGGTGCCGAGGTCGATACCGATGATTCTTCCCATGTTCATTCTCCTTGCTTGCGGCCTCGCGGCCAATTCAGATTCGATGTGGGTTACTTGTGGATAAGCTGTGGCGTTTCAAGCGCGTCGGGCCGGCCTATTTGGGGGCGGCGACCGTCACCAGCGCGGGGCGCAGCACGCGATCGGCAATCAGGTAGCCTTTCTGCAGCACACCGACCACCGTGTTGGCTTCCTGTGCGGTTCCGGGGGGCAAAGGCACGACCGAGATGGCCTGATGCAGGTGCGGATCGAAACGGGCGCCGGGGCCGGGGTTGATCTCGATCACCTTGTTGCGCTCCAGCGTGCTCTTGAGCTGACGCAGCGTGGCCTCGGAGCCTTCGCGAATCTGTTCGGACGTGGCGTCCTGGTGGGCCAGGCCGGCTTCGAGGCTGTCGACCACGGCCAGCATGCTCTCGGCGAAACTTTCCACAGCGAACTTCCGCGCGCGGGACATTTCTTCCTCGGAGCGGCGGCGGGTGTTCTGGATGTCGGCCTGCGCCCGCAGGTACTGCTCGGCCAGTTCGGCATTCTTGGCCTGGAGTGCCGCCAGGTCCGCCTGGACCTGGCTCAATGCATCCGCGTCGTCGGCCGCCTGGGCGGCTTCCCTCTCCTCGGGACTCAGGTCAGCGGCATCAAAGGAGGTGGGTTCTTTTTGTGTGTCGGGCATGGGGGTGCCGTTGTCGTCGGACATGGTGTTCTGGTTGTGAAGTAAACAGGCTCGCAAAACACCTTGGGGCCGGGAGCCCCTTTTCAAGGCAGGGAGATAAAGATCAGCTAAGAAATTTGGCGATTTTTGGGCGACCCTGCCGCTTCCGCCCAGCCTTCCGCCCAGCCTTCCGCCCAGCGGTGCAACGGTTTCAGGTGCCGGACCAGCTCAACGCCCCCGGCGGTGAGCTGGTAGCCGTCTTCCGCGAGCTCGACCACCTGTGCCTGCCGCAGTTCCTTCAGGCGCGTGTTCAACACCGAAGGTGAAATCGCATCGGCACTTGCGCGCAGGAGCCGGAAGCTCTGGGGATGGCCATCGCGCAGCTCCCAGAGCAGCCGCAACGTGCCCCGGCGCCCCAGCAATTCCAGCAGCGCCATGACAGGGCGGCCGGTGCGCGAGCCACGCACCGGCCGGCCAGGAACGGGCGCGGCAGAAGTCATTGGCGCTGATTCTAGTGCGGCCTTTGTCCCGTCTGCGACTAGCGCTACTCAATCCGTAGCGATAAAGTGAGTCCGCTACGCAATCCGTAGCGCGTTCCTGGTTCCATCTGCCACTTTCGCCATTGGAGAAACCATGTCCCTGACTCTTTCCCCCGCGCCGCGGATCGAACCGCTGGCCCCGCCCTATGCGCCGGACCTGCAAGCCTTGCTGGATCGCATGACGCCGCCCGGCGCGCCGTCCATCCTGGCGCTGTTTCGCGTGCTGGCCCACAACCCGGCACTGGCCGAACGTTCGGCGGGGTGGGGCGGTTACCTGCTGGGCCGCCACGCCAGCTTGTCGCTGCGCGACCGCGAAGTGGTGATCAATCGCGTCTGCGCGCTGTGCGGGGCGCAGTACGAGTGGGGCGTGCATGTCGCGGCCTTCGGCAAGGCAGCGGGCTTCACCCCGTTGCAGGATGCCGCAATCGCAGACCCGGGTGCGGACCTCGCTGCGCTGCCCCACCGCGATCGCCTGCTGGTGCGAATGGCGGACGAACTGCACGCCACCGCCACTGTGGGCGATGCGCTCTGGATGGAACTGGCGGCGGTGTGGTCGCCCGCGCAACGGGTCGAATTGCTGATGCTGGCGGGTTGGTACCACGCGATCAGCTACGTCTGCAATGCGGCGAAGGTGCCCCTCGAAGGGTGGGCGGCGCGCTGGAACCGCTGAACCCGCTCAGAACCCGTCCTGGATCGCAGGGGTGCCGCTGCCCATCCGCTCCAAACCGCGTTTCGTCGCAGCCGCGGCGCAGCGCGGCTTGACCCTGGCCCGCCGACCCCCTTATCGTCGGCGGATGCCTTTTGTTCCATCCCTGCCGACCGGGGCTGCGCCACAGCCGCCCGACCGCCGCAGCATACTGCCCTCGCGGCGCCAGCTGGTGCTGGTGGTGGCGGTCGCGCTCGGCACTGCCACCTTTCTGATCCCGTTCACGCACAGCCCCTTCGTCGAGCTGGTCGGCGAGACCCTGTTCGTCGGCGTCATGCTGCTGTTCGCGTTCACGGCCGCAGGCGCCTGGCGGCAGAACGAGGTGCCGCGCTGGGTGGCGCAGGTGTTGGCCATCGCCCTGGCGGCGATGCTGTCGCCGCTGGTCGTGCAGATGCTCAGTTTCGGCGGTGACTTCTCCGCTTTCCTCGGATCGCGCGGCCATGTGCGCGGCTACATCCTGGTCACGGTCTGCGCGGTCATCGTCGGCACCTTGTTTGCGCTGGGCGCCCTGTACCGCGAGCGCGACGCGCAAGCCCGGGCGCTCGCACTGCAGTTCGAGCTGGAGCGCGAGACCCTGCAGCGGCAGGCCGCCGACGCGCGTCTTCACCTCCTGACGGCGCAGATCCAGCCGCACTTCCTGCTGAACACCCTGGCCAATGTTCAGGCGCTGATGGAAAGCGGGTCGCCGCGGGCGGTGCCGGTCTTTCGCGCGCTGGTCGATTACCTGCGCGCGGCGATGCCCAATCTGCAGCGTGGCGACGCGACGCTGAAGGACGAGGAGCGCCTCGTGCGGGCCTACCTCGAACTGATGCACATGCGCATGCCGGACCGGTTGACGTTCACGACGGACATCGACCCCGCCCTGTACGGCATGCGCTTCCCGGCGATGGCACTGCTGACGCTGGTGGAGAACGCCATCCACCATGGCATCGACCCGGGCTGCGACGTTGGCAGCGTGGCGGTGGGCGGCGGACGCGTGGACCCGCAGAACGTCCATTTGTGGGTGTCGGACACCGGCGTCGGGCTGGCGCAGAACTCGGGGGAGGGCACGGGCCTGTCGAACCTGCGGGCGCGGCTGAACGCGTCCTTTGGCGAGGGTGCGCGCCTCGAGATGAGCGAGGTGGCGCCGAACGGCCTTCGTGTCGATCTGTGGCTTCCTGTGGCGGCATGACTTCCGGTGCCGTTCCCACCGCCTTGATCGCGGACGATGAACCTCTTTTGCGGGAGCGGCTGATGTCGCTGCTGGCCAGCCTGTGGCCGGAACTCGAAATCGTGGCGCAAGCCCGCAATGGGCGCGAAGCCGTCGCGCTGTTCGACGATGCACAGCCGCAGATCGCATTTCTCGACGTTCACATGCCGGGCCTGAACGGCATCGAGGTCGCACGCTGTATCGGGCAGCGGGCCGAGCTGGTCTTCGTCACGGCATTCGACCAGTACGCGGTCGAAGCCTTCCGCCAGGGCGCGGTCGACTACCTGCTCAAGCCGATTGACGAGGGGCGGCTGGCCGAGACCGTGCAGAGGCTGCGCCACCGCCTGCACGACCCGGCTGGCGGGCGCGAACCCGCCTGGGAAGCGGCACTGGAGCGGGTCGCGGGCCAATTGCGCGAGCAACTCGCGCCGCGGCCCTGGTTGAAGTGGATCAAGGCGTCGGTCGGCAGCTCGGTGCGGCTGATCCCGGTGAACCAGGTGGTCTACGTGAAGGCCGACAACAAGTACACCATGGTGGTGTGGGAAGGGGGCGAGGCCCTGATCCGCACGACGATCCGCGAACTGGCCGATGCGCTGGAGCCCGGCCGATTCGTGCAGGTCCACCGCTCGGCCATCGTGTCGCTCGACCGGGTGAGCCACTTCACCCACGGCCCCGGTGATTCAGGTGAAGTGCACCTGAAAGGGCGCACCGACCGGGTGCCGGTCAGCCGCAGCTACCTGCATCTCTTCCAGCAGATGTGAGCCCGCGGTTCAATGCGCGTCGAGCAGCTCGACGTCGAATTTCAGCGTGGCGTTGGCCGGGATCACGCCGCCGGCGCCGCGCGCGCCATAGCCCAGCT
Organism: Ramlibacter sp.; assembly: GCA_039926915.1. Taxonomy (GTDB): domain Bacteria; phylum Pseudomonadota; class Gammaproteobacteria; order Burkholderiales; family Burkholderiaceae_C; genus Ramlibacter. Next base: position 5,302 of record JBDSWB010000067.1, on the reverse strand, counting down.
GCGGCGGAATGACGAGCGTGCGCTTGCCGCCGATCTTCATGCCGGCAACGCCTTCGTCCCAGCCCTTGATCACCATGCCGGCGCCCAGCGAAAAGGCGAAAGGATCCTTGCGGTCCACGCTGGAATCGAATTTGGCGCCCTGCTGGCCGTCGTTGAACAACCAGCCGGTGTAATGCACATGTACATGCTGGCCAGCCTTGGCCTCGGCGCCGCCGCCGACTGTGGTGTCTTCGTATTGCAGGCCAGAAGGGGTCGTGATCATGAGGTGTCCTTGGGTCTTTGAAAGTTGGATCGAAGCCGCAGCCCGCGCCACGGTGCGGCTCAGCCGAGCAGGCCGCGCCGCGCGAGGTCTCGCATCAGCGCCGCGACGCCGTAGGTCCAGGGCGTGACGCGGTCGCTGGTGTTGACGCGGTTGGCCAGTGTACCCAGACGCGGCGTGGACACCGTAACGATGTCCCCGATCTCATGCGTGAAGCCCTGGCCGGGACCGTGCCTGTCCTGCGTGGGGGCGAACATCGTCCCCAGGAACAGCATGAAGCCGTCCGGGTACTGGTGATTGGCCCCGATGGCCTGGCCCGCGAGGTCGAGCGGGTCGCGGCTGATCTTGGAGAGGGAGCTGGAACCCTTCATCACGAAGCCGTCAGGCCCGTCGACCTGGATCGCCAACTCGCAGCGTCGCACATCGTCGATGCCGAAGCCGTCGTCGAACAGGCGGATGAACGGGCCGATCGCACAGCTCGCGTTGTTGTCCTTGGCCTTGCCCAGCAGCAAGGCGCTGCGGCCTTCGAAGTCGCGCAGGTTGACGTCGTTGCCGAGGGTCGCGCCCACCACCTCACCGCGGCTGTTGACGGCCAGCACGATCTCCGGCTCGGGGTTGTTCCAGGCGCTTTGCGGGTGGATGCCGACTTCAGCGCCGGTACCGACCGCGCTCATCGGCTGCGACTTGGTGAAGATTTCCGCGTCCGGTCCGATGCCCACCTCAAGGTACTGTGACCACATGCCTTGCGCGATCAGGACTTCCTTGAGTCGAAGGGCCTGGTCCGATCCGGGCTTCACGGCGCCCAGGTTGTCGCCGATGACCGCAACCACCGCCTGCCGCGCCGCTTGCGCGCGCGAAGGGTCGCCCCGCGTCTGCTCCTCGATCACGCGTTCGAGCATGGATTCCACGAAGGTGACGCCTGCTGCCTTGATGGCCTGCAGGTCGCAAGGAGCGGTGAACCAGTGCTGAGACGGGTCGCACACATCGAACAGGCTGTTGGTCAACACTTCGTCCGCCCCGCCGAGACGGGCGCCGTGAAATTCGCGCACAGCCGCAGCGGGCCGAGGCAGCTCGAGCAACTGCGAGGAGGTGGCGGCCAGCGGCGACAGGTCGTAGACGCCGTCTGGCCGCACCTGCACGAGCGTCGCACCCATGCCGGCCGCGTGCACGCGCCCGATCAGCACGGCCGCGTCAGCATCGACGGGCAGCGCGATTGCGGGCTTGAGGAAAGAATTCAACATGGCTTACTGCTTTTTCCGGGCCTGGCTCGCGACCCACTTGGCCGCAAACGCGGGCAGGTCCGCGAGGCGCTTCAGCAGGTCCGAGCCGGATGGGGTGACGATGTATCCGTCGCTGCCGTGGGTGACGAAGCCGGCTTCGCGCATTTCCTTGATCCGGGTGTTCAACGTATTGGGCGTGATGCCGCCGACACTGTCCTGCAGCAGGCGGAAAGTCTGGGGGTGGCCGTCCCGCAGCGCCCACAGCACCCGGATGGCGTAGCGCGATTCCAGCAATGCCAGCAACTGGTTGATGGCCGCGTTGTCCCTGGAACTCATGCAATCTCCTCCTCGGGCCGGAATTAATTTTGGACGGCGGGGATCGGAGTGTACGCAGTTTCTGCTATACAAACAATAGCAGGATGGCCGGATCGCGGACGAAGTTTCGATCAGGGTGACAAAAGGCGGCGGCGCGCCGGCCGCGGGCGAGCCTCAGAGGTACACCTTCTTGAGCAGCCGGATCAGTGTCCGGGATTCGGTAGCCGTCAGCCGGGCTGCGAATTCGGCCTCCAGCCCGGCCGCCGTTTTTTCGGCGTCGCGAATGAGCTTCTCGCCGGCCGCGGTGAGGTGCAGCCCTGTGGCGCGGCCATCGCGCGGGTGCGGCCGGCGCAAGATCAATTCGCGGTTTTCCAGCGCATTGATCATCCCGACCAGGTTGGGGGGCAGGATGCCGAGCGCGCTGCACAGCTGGCGGGAGGTGACGCCGGGGTTGTGCGTGATCAGTGACAGCACGGAGAAGTCCACCGGGCGCAGGCCGTAGACGGCCATGCGCTCAAGGAAGACTTCGATCACGGCGAGCGCGGCACGGCGCGCGTTGTAGCCCAGCAGCGTCTCCAGAAAACTCGCGTCGACCCAGTCGACGGCCGAAGCGGCAGCGTTGTGATGGGGCTTTGTGGCCATCAGGGCCGGGTTTCAGTCATCGCTTCTTTCCTGGAGGAAAGATCACGGTGCGCACGAGAAGCTCGCGGCACTTTCGGTATCGCCGGCTCGATAGCGCGCGACCAACGGATAAGGGCACAGCAGCCGGGAGCGCGTCGCGCTCCACGCCGCCGGAACTTCGGTGTTGGGCACGGCCGAACCGGGGCCGCGCACGTTCGCAATCACGGCTTGCGGCGCCTGTCCCTGCTCGACCCATTTCACCAGTGGTTCCAGCAGGTCCAGCTGGTCAGCCGCCGGCCCGCCTCGACTGTGATTCATGCCGGGCACCAGGTACAAGCGGGCGTGGTCGTCCGCCGCAGCGCCATGCACTGCCCGGAAACTGTCCAGCCAGCCGATCGTATCGAGTGCCGAGAAGACCGGGTCCGCGGTGCCATGGAAGGCGATCAACTTGCCGCCATGCGCCACGAACCGGCGCATCGCCGGGTCGGGCGGGGTCATGAAACTCCACGACGATTCGCCGTAGGGCGCGCGAGTGCTTTCGATCTTCGGCAAATCGTTGTCCAGGCTGAAGCCGAGCGCGTAGTCGATCAGCGTGGTGCCCTGGCCCGTTACGACGGCGGGCGAGGCCGGCGGCGTGGTGAAAACGAACGCGAGCGCGATGGCGTCGCGCGGGCCGACGGCGTTGATGAACTTCCACTCGCCCCAGTCGCGTGCCGCCACGCCTGGATCCCAGGGCAGTCCTGCGTACACCGGCGCGCCCGACTTGTCCTTCGGACCGGCCATCACGCTCGCCAGCGCGGTCTTCTGCGGAGCGGACAGGCACTGCCCACTGGGCGGAGCGCCCGGCGCACACGCCACCACGTCACGTTGGACGTCGAAGGCTGACTGGCAAGCGCGCAGGTCGCCCACCATGCCGTCGGCAAGCCCGTCCAGCGCGTCACAGCGCGCCAGGATGCTGCGCGCCAGCAGCGCCATATCGGCCGGAGAAAAGGCGGTGCGCAGGTCGGGTCGGTTGTTGGCGGGGTTGACATGCGCGATGCGTGCGAACTGCTGCGCGTCCCACACTTGAGCCACGGCCGCGCGCGGCAAACGCCACCCTGGCGTGCTGACGAGAATGCCGTCGAACTCCTGCGGCAGGCGGGAAGCCGCCACGAAGCCGTGCCGGCCTCCGTTGGAGGTTCCGACGAGATAGGAGGTATCGGGGCCCTTGGCGTAATAGGTCCGGATCATTGCCTTGGCCATTGGCGTGAGCTGCGCGACCGCGTTGTAGCCGTAGTCCAGCCGCGCCTGCGGATCGATCCCGAACGTGGCGCCGCCGATCGGCGAGCTGCGATCGAAGGCATGTCCCGCATCGGAGCTGATGACGGCGAATCCCCTGAGCAGGCCATTGCTCTGCGGGCCGCCGCCCAGGATGTCGCCGTAGGCCGGCGTCTGAAAGCCGTCCAGACCGCCATTCGCCTGGTAAAAGAAACGCCCGTTCCAGGCAGCGGGCAGACGCATCTCGAAGCCGATCGCATAGGGCATGCCGTCGATCGGGCCCACGCGTTCGTTCATCAGTCCCTTGACCACACAATGCTCGGGCATGGGCTGGGCAATGCCGGGCAGCTTTAGCTGGCCGCCTTCGACAAGCTGCACTGAGACAATGCGCGTGCCGCCATAGGAGAAGCGTGCGGTCAGCGCGTCGCAGGGCATGACGGCGCCGCTTCCGACGGCCACATGGCGCGCCGGTGTGCGGGGCACGCTTGTGCAGGCGCCCAGCACAAGCAGGCAGGCCGACGCCAGAAGCGGCAGAAGGCTGCCGCGGTGAACTTTCTGGATATTCATGATGGTTCGGTTACTCCTCTTTGTGTACGGCGGTGCCGAGGTAGGTGTCGATCACACGGGGATCGCCAGCGAGCTCCCGCGCCGACGCCTGCAACGCGATCTCGCCCATCTCGAGGACGTAGCCATGGTCGGCCACCTCCAGCGCGGCGCGGGCATTCTGCTCGACCAGCAGGATGGTGACGCCGGTCCGGCGCAGGCTCTCGATGGTGCGGAAGATTTCGCGCACCACCAGCGGTGCGAGTCCCAGGCTGGGCTCGTCGAGCATCAGCAGGCGGGGGCGCGACATCAGCGCACGGCCCACCGCGAGCATTTGCCGTTCGCCGCCGGACAGGGTGCCGGCCAGTTGCAGCCGGCGGTCCTTCAGCCGGGGAAAGATGCCGTACACGTCGTCGAGGCGATCGCGCCATAGCCGGTTGCGCAGCCGCACCTGCCGGTACGCGCCCAGCAGGAGGTTGTCCTCGACCGGCATCGAGCCGAACAATTCACGTTTCTCGGGCACCAGCGACATGCCGAGCATCACGCGCTCTTCCAGCGGCAGGGCGGTGATGTGCTCACCGTCGAATTGCAGGGTGCCCCGGGCCGGAATCACGCCCATCAACGTATTGAGCAGCGTCGACTTGCCGGCGCCGTTGGGGCCGATGACCGTGATCACGCTGCCCGGCGCGGCTTCGAGCGTCACGCCATGCAGCACTTCGGCGCGGCCGTAGCCCGCGCGCAGGTTCTCGATGCGGAGCATGGGGGTCATGTCGCGGTCCTCATGCTCAGTGTTCCGTTCCCAGGTACGCAGCGCGCACTTCCGGGCTCTGCTGCACTTCGCGCGGTGTGCCTTCCATGAGCCGGGTGCCGAATTCCATCACCACCAGCCGGTCGCACACTTCCATCACCAGGTCCATGTCGTGCTCCACCAGCAGGATGGTCACGCCTTCGCGCTGCAGTTGGCGCAGCACCTCGATCAGTGCCTTCTTTTCCTTGTGGCGCAATCCTGCCGCGGGTTCGTCCAGCAGCAGCAGGGCTGGGTCCGCACACAGCGCGCGGGCGATCTCCAGCAGGCGCTGCGGTCCCA
>JBDSWB010000066.1:0-6760 GCA_039926915.1 Ramlibacter sp. | reverse complement strand
CGCTGTTCAATTGCTCCAGGTCCTTGGCCTCGTGCGTGGCGCCGAGCATGTTGGAGTCGGTGGAGTAAGCCTTCTCGGCAGACATCTTGTAGCCGAAGCCCGCCTGCGCCATGAACGCCGACATCTCAGCGCGTCCGCCCAGTTCGTCGATGAAGAGCTGGTCGAGCCAGGGCTTGTAGATGCGGAGGTGGGGGTTGGTGAGCAGGCCGTATCGATAGAAGCGCTCGATGTCGTTGCCCTTGTAGGTGCTGCCATCACCCCAGATGTGGACGTCGTCCTCCTTCATCGCGGCCACCAGCATGGTGCCGGTGACGGCGCGGCCCAGCGGCGTCGTGTTGAAGTAGGTGGCGCCGGCCGTTGAGATGTGGAAGGCGCCGGCCTGCAGCGCGGCGATGCCCTCATGGGCAAGCTGCAGGCGGCAATCGATCAGGCGCGCCTTTTCGGCGCCGTACTGCATCGCCTTGCGCGGGATCTCGTCGTAGTCCGGTTCGTCGGGTTGGCCCAGATTCGCGGTGTAGGCGTAGGGAATAGCGCCTTTCAGACGCATCCAGTGCAGGGCGGCGCTGGTGTCCAGCCCCCCGGAGAACGCGATGCCGACCTTCTGGCCGGCGGGCAGGTGTTCGAGGATGGTGCTCATGGGTGGGCCATGTCTAGCCGAAGTGGCAGATGTAGTGGTAGGCCTCGCCCACGCGGATATCGAAGCTGGAGTTTGCGGGAATGCTGAATTTCTCACCGGGCCTGCTTTTCGCCCAGGCATCGCTGCCGGCCAGCCGGTATTCGCAGCTGCCCGCAGCGCATTCCATGATTTCCGCTGCGCCGGTATTGAACGTGAGCTGTGCGGGCAGGACCACGCCGACGGTCTTGCTGCTGCCGTCAGCCAGGGTGACGGAGTGGCTCACGCACTTGCCGTCGAAGTAGACATTGGCCTGGGCCGTGATGCTCGCGACGGCTATTGTTTCGGTGGTCATCGTTGGGCGCAAAAAGGGGCAATTTTAGCCCCCGCGCCGCGCCGCCCGCCGCTAGCGCCAATGGCCGCGATGGTGGTGGTATCCGCGCGAGAACCCGAAGTTCAGGGAGATGCCGACGGGCGGGTAGTAGTACGGCGCGCCGTAGTAGGCGCTGTAACCGCCGCCGTAGTACGCCGGGTACACGGCCGGGTACACATTGGCGGACTGGACCGCGATCACCTGGCCGACGGGCTGCCAGGACTCGACCGGCGGCGCGGCGACCATCGGTCGCGATGTCGAGGCGGGGGGCGTCCCGTATTCAACCGACGAAGGGCTGCTGCCCACCGGGCTGAGCTGCAGCCGGACGGATTGGCCCGGGTCGTACGGCATCTGGGTGGAATATTCCTTGCCCGCGTATTCGTAACTCACGTTGTAAGCCACCGTGCGGTTCTCGTAGGTGGTCTGCGTGCTGCACTGTTGCACGGCCTGCGGGTAGTTGCGGCCTTCGATGTTGTCACCCACTGCCGCGCCTGCCACGATCCCCACGCCCGTGGCTGCGGCGCGGCCCATGCCATGGCCGATGCCGTTGCCGAGCAGGCCGCCGACGATCGCCCCGAGGACGGCACCGCCGCCGGAACTGGGCTGTTGCATGACCTGCTGCTGGCTGCACACTTGGCGCGGCACGGCCACCTGCTGGACAACGGGGGTGCTGGAGATCACGCGGCCCACTTCCTGAGCGCCGGCCTGTGTGGCGACGCCGGTCAGCGAACCCAATGCGCAAATCAACAAAATCTTCTTCATGGCGGCTCCTTGCGATAGCGGGTGCATCTTGACCCCAATTTTAGGAACAACCCCGTTCGAGGAATCGCCTTTCGGGTAAAGCGTCGGTAAAACTGGCGCTTTCAGGCGCCTGCGAGCAACGCCCAGGCGGCCTCGTCGAATCCGACCGTGATTTTTTTGGCACTCCATTCAACCACCGGGCGCTTGATCACGCTGGGCTGCGCAAGCATGACGGCCTTCGCGCTGTCGGAGTCCCTGACCTGCTCCTGCGTCGCGGTGTCGAGCTTGCGCCACGCGAGTCCCTTGCGGTTGAGCAGCCTTTCCCAACCCATCTGGCCGATCCACTGGTCCACGTGGCCGGCCGGTACGCCATCCTTCTTGAAGTCGTGAAACCGGTACGCAACGCCCTGCCCAGTCAACCAAGCGCGCGCCTTTTTCACCGTGTCGCAATTGGGGATGCCGTAGAGGATCACTGACATGGGGCGGTCCAAAGGCCCCATTGTGCCGGGGCCTCGCCGCTCGCGAACTGGGACAATGCGGCGATGGAAACCCTGCAAGAGTGGCTGGCGCATTGCGAGCGACTGCACCCCAAGACCATCGAACTGGGGCTGGAGCGCGTGAGCGCGGTCGCGCAGCGCATGGGGTTGCGCTTCGAATGCCCAGTCGTGACCGTGGCCGGCACCAACGGCAAGGGCTCGACCTGCGCGATGCTCGAGGCCATCGCACTGCAGGCCGGCTGGCGCACAGGCGCCTACACCTCCCCGCACCTGGTGCACTTCGAGGAACGCTGCCGCATCCATGGCGAGATCGTTTCCGCCGACGCGCTGGCGCCGCACTTCGCCCGGGTCGAGGCGGCGCGGCAGGCCGTCTCGCTCTCGTACTTCGAATTCACCACGCTCGCGATCATGAGCCTGATGGCAGCTTCCTCGCTCGATGTGGCTATCCTCGAAGTCGGCCTGGGCGGGCGGCTGGACGCGGTGAACATCATCGACACGGATTGCGCCGTCATCACCAGCATCGCGCTGGATCACATGGAGTTTCTCGGCAACGACCGCGAAAGCATCGGTGGGGAGAAGGCCGGCATCATGCGCGCAGGGAAGCCGGCCATCGTGAGCGACCCCGTGCCGCCCCAGCGCGTGCTGGACCGCGCCATCGAGATTGGCGCGGACCTGTGGACGCTGGGCCGCGACTTCAATTTCTCCGGTGACCAGCAGCAATGGGCCTGGGCCGGGCGCGGGCGCCGCTATGCGGGCCTCGCCTACCCCGCGCTGCGCGGCGCCAACCAGCTGGTCAATGCCTCCGGGGTGCTGGCCGCACTCGAAGCGTTGCGCGAGCGGCTTCCGGTCACCGCCCAGGCGGTGCGTAACGGCCTGGCGATGGTGGAGCTGCCGGCGCGCTTCCAGATCGTGCCGGGCCAGCCGGCACTGGTGCTGGATGTCGCTCACAACCCGCACTCCGTGGCCGCACTCGCGGCCAACCTGGATGCGATGGGCTTTTACCCCACCACCCACGCCGTGTTCGGCGCCATGGCCGACAAGGACCTCGGGCAGATGCTGGCGAAGATGGGGCCGCTGGTGGACCGCTGGTATTTCACCGACCTTCCGACCCCCCGCGCGGAAACTGCTGCCGCCTTGCAGTCGAAGTGGCAGGCGCAGGAAACCCGGCGCGATGTTGCCGCGAGCGTCCACGCCGACCCGATGGCGGCCTTGCGCTCTGCCGTCGCCCAGGCGGACCCCGCTGATAGAATCGTCGTCTTCGGATCGTTCTACACGGTGGGGGGCGTTTTGAAGGACGGCTTGCCCCGCCTTCAGGCCAAACATCTGGGCATCTAGCTCTGCTCATTCGACAGGTTTCATGGCCTTCTTCAAATTGCGCAAGGGTGGTGGCGACGAGTCGACATCCACCCGTTCCCAGCCCGAAAGCATCGAGGCCATGCGAAGGCGCGCCAGGCACCGCCTGATCGGCGCGGGCGTGCTGGTGCTGATCGGCGTCGTCGGTTTCCCTTTGCTGTTCGACACCCAGCCCCGGCCGATTTCGGTGGACATCCCGATCGACATCCCAGACCGCAACAAGGTCAAGCCGCTCGCCGTGCCCCCCCTGGCTTCGACCTCGGCCCCGGTTGTGGCCGGGCCGGTGGCAGCGGTCGTACCGGAAAAAGTGGTGGCATCCGCCCCGCCTCCTGCGAAGCAGGAAGCCCAGCCGACGCCGCCAAAAGCCGAGTCCAAGCCCGAGTCCAAGCCTGCGCCTGAGCCGAAGCCTGAGCCGAAGCCTGAGCCGAAGGCAGCCGCGTCCCCCCTGAGCGACGACGGCGCCAAAGCGCAGGCTCTGCTCGAAGGCAAGCCGGTCGAGGTGGCCGCGGCCGAAGGCGAGGGCCGTTTCGTGGTGCAGGTTGGCGCTTTTGCCGACCCGGCCAAGGCCCGGGAGACCCGGCTCAAGGTTGAGAAAGCCGGACTGAAAACCTACACGCATGTGGCCGAAACCAAAGAAGGCAAGCGCATCCGCGTGCGGGTTGGGCCGTTTGGCACGCGCGCGGAAGCGGACAAGGCCGCCGAAAAGCTCAAGGGGTTGGATTTGCCCGCCGCCATCCTCACCTTGTAGGTTGACGTTTGGATTCCCTGGCGGTGCTGGATTCGGTGTTCGTGGCCGTGCTGGTAGCGTCCCTCGTGTTGGGCGCGTGGCGCGGACTGGTTTACGAGGTGCTGTCGGTGCTGAGCTGGATCGCGGCCTTTATCGTGGCGCAATGGCTGGCCGCCGACGCGGCGGCGATGCTGCCGATGACGGGCTCGTCCCCGCCGGTTCGGTACGCGGCGGGATTCGCGGTGGTGTTCATCGCGGTGGTGTTCGCCGGGGCCTTGCTGGCCTGGCTGACCAAAAAGCTGGTGGCGGCCGTTGGCCTGCGTCCTGTGGACCGGATGCTGGGCGGGCTGTTCGGGTTGTTCCGCGGCGCCATCCTGGTGCTGGCCCTGGCGGTGGTGGTGACCAGCACGCCGCTGCGCAGCGCCGGCTGGTGGAGCGAATCGAAGGGCGCCGCCGTGGCGACGGCGACGCTACAGGCATTGAAGCCGGTGTTGCCCCAGCCGCTCGGGCGGTACCTGCCGGGCTAGGACGAATTGGCAAGGGCTCCTCGCGGGGCATCAACGAGAGCATCAACATGTGTGGAATCGTCGGCGTTGTCAGCAGCGCCCCAGTCAACCAGCTGATCTACGACGCCTTGCTGTTGCTGCAGCACCGCGGCCAGGACGCGGCAGGCATCGTCACGCAGCAGGAACGCAAGTTCTTCATGCACAAGGCCAAGGGCATGGTGCGCGACGTGTTCCGCACCCGCAACATGCGTGCGCTGCCGGGCAAAGCGGGCCTGGGCCAGGTGCGGTACCCCACGGCGGGCAACGCCTACAGCGAGGAAGAAGCGCAGCCCTTTTACGTGAACGCGCCCTTCGGCATCGTGCTGGTGCACAACGGCAACCTCACGAACGCGCAGGCGCTGAAGGCCGAATTGTTTTCCACCGACCACCGCCACATCAACACCGAGAGCGATTCGGAAGTGCTGCTCAACGTGTTTGCCCACGAACTGGACAACGCCACCCGCGTCGCGCCGCGTAACAGCCAGCCCCAGCTGCTGCCCGGATTGGCGCCACAGGACGTGTTCACCGCCGTGCGCAACGTGCATCGACGCGTGCGCGGCTCCTATGCCGTGATCGTACTGATTGCCGGCTATGGCGTGCTCGCGTTCCGGGATCCGTACGGCATACGCCCGCTGTCCATGGGCCGCAGCAAGGACGGCACGGTCATGGTGGCGAGCGAGACGGTGTCGCTGGAAGGCACCGGCCACCACTTCGAGCGGCATGTCGCGCCCGGCGAGGCCGTCTTTATCGACCTCGAAGGCAAGGTTCACATTCAGCAATGCGCGGCCAACCCCAAGCTGTACCCCTGCATCTTCGAATTCGTCTACCTCGCGCGGCCCGACTCGGTGCTGGACGGCATCTCGGTCTACCAGGCGCGGCTCAACCTTGGCGAGACGCTCGCCAAGCGGGTGGTTTCCACTGTGCCGCCCAGCGAGATCGACGTGATCATCCCGATCCCCGAATCAAGCCGGCCCAGCGCGACCCAGCTGGCCCACTTGTTGGGCATTCCCTACCGCGAAGGATTCGTGAAGAACCGCTACGTCGGCCGCACCTTCATCATGCCGGGGCAGGGTGTTCGCAAGAAGTCCGTGCGCCAGAAGCTCAACGTGATCGTGAGCGAATTCAAGGGCCGCAACGTGCTGCTGGTGGACGACTCGATCGTGCGCGGCACCACCAGCCAGGAGATCGTGCAGATGGCGCGCGATGCCGGCGCGAAGAATGTCTACCTGGCCAGTGCCGCGCCGCCGGTGCGCTTTCCCAATGTTTATGGCATCGACATGCCTACCGCCACCGAACTGGTTGCGCACGGCCGCACCATCGAAGAGGTGCGCCAGATCATCGGCTGCGACGCGCTGATCTACCAGGACGTGGACGGCATGAAGCGCGCCATCGGGTCGCTGAATCCCAAGCTGGACGGCTTCGACGCGTCGTGTTTCGACGGCGTCTACGTCACCGGCGACATCAATGCCGACGACATCGCGCGCATCAATGCTTCGCGCATCGGCCAGGAGGACCCGCTGGAGGAAGACACTTCGCGCCTGGCGCTGCCCAACGCGCAGGACGCTTGATGAAAGTCCGCACCCGTTTCGCCCCGTCGCCGACGGGTTTCATCCACCTGGGCAACATCCGCTCGGCGCTGTATCCCTGGGCTTTCGCGCGCTCGCAGCTGGGCGACTTCATCCTGCGCATCGAAGACACTGACGTCGAGCGATCCTCTCAGGCCGCCGTCGACGTGATCCTGGAGAGCATGACCTGGCTGGGCATGGAGCCGGACGAAGGCCCGTTCTACCAGATGCAGCGCATGGACCGCTACAAGGAAGTGCTGGCGCAGATGAAGGCCGCGGGCCAGGTCTACCCCTGCTATATGAGCGTGGAAGCGCTGGACGCATTGCGTGAGCGGCAGATGGCCCA
>JBDSWB010000065.1:0-13597 GCA_039926915.1 Ramlibacter sp. | reverse complement strand
CGGGGTCAATTTTCAAACTATTCGAAGCGGTCCCGCGACTCCTGCCTGCCGCTCCCGAGTTCATGTCATCCGTCGATAACCACCCCGAAAGAAACGTTATTCGCGTCCAGCTGGCGCACAACATCGTTCTCAAGGGAATGACGGCCGCGCAGATTGTTGAGCTGGAGCCGCACCTGGAGGTGGTCGAGTGCCAGAAGGGCGACGCGCTGCTGAACCAGGGTGTGCATGAGATGGAGCAGTACTTCATCCTAGACGGCATCCTGAAGCGGGTCGTTACGAATCAGGAAGCCAAGGAAATGATCCTGCGCTTCACGGACGAGGGCGACATGGAAACCAGCTATGCCGCGTGGCGCCTGGGCACGCCGACGCCGTACAGCATCGTGAGCGTCACGAAAGGGCGCGTTGCCAAGTTGCCGATGCGCGAGTGGGTCGCGTTTCTCGAGCGCCATCCTGGCCTGAAGCAGTCCTTCGAGTACTACGTGATGCACGAGATGAGCGAAATCATGGCGCACACCATCACGCTTCATTTGCTGGACGCCCCGGGGCGGGTCAAGCGATTCCTGCGCAAGCATCCGGAGCTGTTCGACCGCATCCCGAAAAAGGAACTTGCTTCCTACCTCAACCTGTCGGCCGAAACGCTGAGCCGGCTTAAGCAGCGCGGGAAGATTTGAACAGCCGGACTCCCGTGCGCGAAGGACGCGAAGGTCTCGCGAAGGACGCAAGAGGATTTCAAAATTTAAATTGTCTCTGGACTTCTTTCGCGCCCTTCGCGCAATCTTCGCGTCCTTCGCGTACGGATGTCTGGATGCATGGCTTGCTCCCTTTGGTTCAATCCACCGGCTGCTCTTCGGCGAAATCCTTGGGCTTGGGCGGCCGGATCTTGGCGATCACCTTGGAGATCAGCGGCCACACCAAGAGGACCAGGGCCAACGTAGAGATGGTGCCGACCAGCGGGTTGGCCCACAGGATGGACAGCTCGCCCTGTGACACCAGCATCGCCTGGCGGAACGAGTCCTCGGCCTTGTCGCCCAGCACCAGGGCCAGCACCAGCGGCGCCAGCGGATAGTCCAGCTTCTTGAAGAGGTAGCCCACCACGCCGAACACCATCATCAGCCAGATGTCGAGCATGGCGTTGTGCACAGTGAAGGCGCCGATGGCGCAGATCACCACGATCACCGGCGCGATGATCGAGAATGGAATGCGCAGGATGGACGCGAAAAGCGGCACCGTGGTGAGCACCACGATCAGCCCCACCAGGTTGCCCAGGTACATGCTGGCGATCAGGCCCCACACGAAGTCCTTCTGCTCAACGAACAGCAGCGGGCCGGGCTGCAGGCCCCAGATGAGCAGGCCGCCCAGCAGCACCGCGGCCGTGGGCGAGCCGGGGATGCCCAGCGCCAGCATCGGCAGCAGCGCGCTGGTGCCCGCGGCATGGGCCGCTGTTTCGGGGGCGATCACGCCCTCGATCTGGCCGGTGCCGAACTTGGCGCCGTCCTTGGACATCTTCTTGGCGAGGCCGTAGCTCATGAACGAGGCCGGGGTCGCGCCGCCGGGAGTGATGCCCATCCAGATACCCACCAGCGAGCTGCGGATGGTCGTCATCCAGTACTTCGGCAGCATTTTCCAGGTCTCGAACACCACCTTCGGGTTGATCTTGGCGCTCTTGCCGGAGAAGGCCAGGCCTTCCTCCATCGACAGCAGGATCTCGCCGATGCCGAACAGGCCGATCACGCCGATCAGGAAGTCGAAGCCGCGCATCAGGTCGGGGATGCCGAAGGTCAGGCGCAGCTGGCCGGTCACCGTGTCCATGCCCACGGCCGCGAGGGCGAAGCCGATCGCCATCGAAGCGAGGATCTTGAAGGGCGAGCCCTTGCCCATGCCGACGAAGCTGCAGAAGGTCAGCAGGTAAACCGCGAAGTATTCGGGCGGCCCGAACTTGAGCGCGAACTTCGCCACCAGCGGCGCGAGGAAGGTGATCATCACCACAGCGACGAAAGCGCCGATGAACGAGGACGTGAAAGCCGCCGTCAGGGCCTGGCCCGCGCGCCCGTCCTGCGCCATCGGGTAGCCGTCGAACGTGGTCGCCACCGACCAGGGCTCGCCCGGAATGTTGAACAGGATGGAAGTGATGGCGCCGCCGAAGAGGGCGCCCCAGTAGATGCACGACAGCATGATGATCGCCGAGGTGGGCGACATCGTGAAGGTAAGCGGCAGCAGGATGGCCACGCCGTTGGCGCCGCCCAGGCCCGGCAGCACCCCGATCAGCACGCCGAGAATGATGCCGACGAACATGAGGACCATGTTCATCGGCGTGAGGATCACGCTGAAGCCGTGAAAGAGCGCGTTGATTTCATCCATGGGGGCCGGTCCGGTGGGTACTGTCGGGTTGAGCGATGGGCGGCGGCTTCAGTAGCCGAGGAAGCGCAGGGGATCCAGCGAGCCCTTGAACAACGGGACCTTGAACCACACTTCGAACATCAGGAAGAACACCGTGTTCACCACCACAGCGGTGACGATGCTCTTCACGCGCGAATACTCACCCAGCACGATCATGAACAGGGCGATGTAGATGGCCGATGCCACGTACAGCCCCACGAACTGGATGGCCAGCACGTAGACCAGCGCCGGCAGCAGCACCGAGAGCACACGGCGCAGCTGCACGCGGTCCACGAAGATCTCGGTGTTCCGCTTCTTGCTGAAGATCGCCTGGAACAGCGTGCCCGAGCCGGCGATGCAAAGGATGATGCCGATGTAGAAGGGGAAGTAGCCGGAGCCGGGGCCGTCGCTGGTCCAGCGCGAGCCGAGCGACCAACTGCCCTGGATCACCACCACGCCCATGACGAGGATGAGGAAGGCGACGACGGCTTCGACGATGTTGGTGGCAACGCCCTGGCGAGGCCCGTCAATGGACGGATCGGTGGATTCCATGTGCGGCTCCTGCTGAAAGAGGGAGAGGGAGGCGAGCCGCTGGCGGCTCGTTCCAAGAGGCGGAGACTTTGCGCGCGCGGCGCGGGTCGCGGCCTATTTCGCCAGGAAGCCGGCTTCTTTCATCAGATCGCGATGGACGTTTTCGGCGCTGCCGAGCCACTTGGCGTATTCGTCTCCGGACATCGAAGTCTGGTTGAAGGCGCCCTTTTCCATGTAGTCCTTCCACTCCGCCGTCTCACGCACCTTCTTGAGCATGTTGACGTAGAAGTCGGTCTGGTCCTTTGTCACGCCGGGCGCCATGAAGACGCCGCGAAGCATGGTGTAGTCGGTCGGAACGCCGGCTTCCTTGCAGGTCGGAATGTCGCCCCAAGCCTGTTTGTCGGTGACCTTGGTCTTGTACGGCATGCGCTTGTCGTCGAACACGCACAGCGCGCGCAACTGGCCCGCGCGCCATTGCGCGACGGCTTCGATCGGGTTGTTGACGGTGGAGTCGATGTGCTTGCCGACCAGCTGCACCGCCACTTCGCCGCCGCCCTTGAACGGCACGTAGATGAACTTGGTTCCGGTGGCCTTCTCGATGCCCACGGTGAGGATCTGGTCTTCCTGCTTCGAGCCGGTGCCACCCATCTTCATCTTGAGCGGGCCGGCCGCCTTGGTGGCGTCCAGGTATTCCTTGGCGGTCTTGTACGGCGTCTCGGCGTTGACCCACAGCACGAACTGGTCAAGTGCCATCATCGACACTGGGGTCATGTCGCGCCAGTTGAACGGCACACCCGTCGCCAGGGGCGTGGTGAACAGGTTCGACAGCGTGACGATGATCTTGTGGGGGTCGCCCTTGGCGCCCTTGATATCGAGGAAGCCTTCGGCACCGGCGCCGCCCGACTTGTTCACGACGATCAGCGGCTCCTTCATGAGCTTGTACTTGATCACCACGCCCTGGATCAGCCGGGCCATCTGGTCGGCGCCACCGCCGGTGCCGGCGGGCACCACGAACTCGACCGGCTTGGTGGGCTCCCAGGCTGCGTGCGCCAGCGGCGCCGCGCCGAGCATTGCCACCGCTGCTGCGGCCGCAACAGCGCGGATGACATTGTGCCCTGTCGTCTTGAATGTAGCCATTGCTTGTCTCCTGTATGGGGTCAGACCGTCATTGACGCTGGAAGTTTCTCGCAATCTTCCATACGTGTGCCTATCACCCCCAATGCTCGTGCCAACCACGAAGAACTGCTCTTGACGCCGGTCAAGATTGCGGAAATTGCGAACAGGTCTAGGGTTTCTCCGTAGGCCTTCAGCGCGGCCTGGCTCGACAGTGCGGCCGGTGGCAGCGACAACATCAGGCCACCGCCTGCAGCCTGACCTGGCCGCTCGCCGCATCCATGCTCCGGGCCAACAGCTTGACCAGCGCGTAGACGGTGTCGATGTGCGGCGTGGGTGTGCGGGTGAGGTGGCCCAGTTCGGCCACCGAGCCCACCAGCGCGTCGATCTCGGGTGCGCGGCCGGCCTCGACGTCCTGCAGCATCGACGTCTTGTGCTTGCCGACCCTTTCTGCGCCCGCGATCCGCTTCTCGAGGGACACGCGGAACTCTATACCGAGCTTGTGCGCCACGGCCTGGGCCTCGCGCATCATGTTGGCCGCGACTTCGCGCGACGGTGCGTACTGGCAGATGTCGACCAGCGTCGAATGCGTGAGGCTGCTGATGGGGTTGAAGGTGAGGTTCCCCCAGAGCTTCAGCCAGATTTCGGCGCGGATGTTGTCGAGCACCGGCGCCTTGAACCCCGCTGAGGTGAAACATTGAGCGACCCGTGTCGCGCGTTCGGTGACGGCGCCGTCCAGTTCACCCAGCGGGAAGCGGTCGCCTTCAATGTGCCGCACCACGCCGGGCCGGACCAGTTCCGCCGCGGGGTAGACGACGCAGCCGAGCACGCGTTCGGGCGGGATCAGTTGCGCCAGCGTGCCGTACGGATCGACGCTGCGCACCACGCTGCCTACGAGCGGGCCGCCGTGCTTGTGGAAGTACCAGAACGGGATGCCGTTCTGCATGGTGACGATCGCGGTATCAGGCCCCAGCAGCGCAGGCAGGCTCTTGGCGATGGACTCGACCTGGTGCGCCTTTACCGCAAGGATCACCAGGTCCTGCGGGCCGGCCTGCGCATAGTCGTCAGTCGCCCTGACGTTGCCGGCGACCTGCTCGGTGCCGTCCTGCATGACAAGCTTAATTCCCCCTTCGCGGATGGCCTCCAGGTTGGCACCCCGCACGATGAATGTCACGTCTTCCCCGGCCAGCGCAAGCTTGGCGCCCACGTAACCTCCTATCGCTCCCGCCCCGATGATGGCAATCTTCATTTGTTGTTCCCCAAGTTGAAAATCTATTCGTAGCGATTGCTCAGCCTGCCGATGCCGTCGATCTCGACTTCGACCAGGCTGCCGGGCTTCATGGAGCCCACGCCGATGGACGTGCCGCACAGGATGATGTCGCCGGGGTGGAGCGTCAGGTCCCGTGAAATCAGGCTCACCAGTTGCGCTACCGAAAAGCGCATGTCGCCGATCGGGTAGTCCTGGCGAACCTCGCCGTCGAGGAGGGTGCGAACCACCAGGGTCGCCGGGTCCAGGCCGCTTGCGACCACGGGTCCGAAGGGGCAGAAGGTGTCGAAGCCCTTGGCCCGAACCCATTGGGGGAATGAGGCGTCGCGATGCAGGATGTCGGCCACGGTGACGTCGTTGGCACAGGTGTAGCCCAGCACGTGGTCCAGCGCGTCGGGTTCCGACACGCCCTTGCAGGTCTTGCCGATCACGATGCCGAGTTCGCCCTCAAAGACCACCTTGCCGTCGCACTCCGGCTTGCGGATGACGCCGCCCGGGTCGAGGTAACTGTTGGGCGACTTGATCAGGTAAAGCGGCTCAGGCGGCACCGGCAGGCCGAGCTTCGCACCGAGGGCATGGAAGTTGTTCCAGAGCGCGATCACTTTCGTCGGCTGAACCGGCATCAGGAGCTCAACGGACGCCAGCGGGAGCAGGCGGTCGGTTGGCACGACGCCGGCGAACAGGTCGCCTTCGCAGACTCGCACCCGGTCCCCTTCCACCGAACCGAAGCGGGTGGCGCCGACTTCCCTGAAACGAGCCCAAAGCGTCGCCACGGCGGGGCCCCGGTCAGGCCGGAGGACGCGATTCGGACGCGCGACCCGGGTACGGCGCGGCGTGGGCGCGATTGCTGACCATCAACTGGTAGCAGCGGTCCTTCGCGGTCTCAATCGCGTTGAGCAGGAACTCGGCCTCGTAGGCGCGCAAGAGGTGCGATTGCTCCTTCTCCAGGTAAGCGCGCAGGCGTTCACGGCCACGGGCCGGCAGGCAGGCGTAGGTGACCGCGTCCCAGTGCCAGCTCAGGCCCAATTCGTCGAAGGCCGCGTTGTAGGCCTGGCGGTGGGATTCGGTGGCCTTGTCGTTCAGGATGTCGTTGTCGTGGGCTGCGTACATGGCGGGTCTCCTTGATCTGCTGGATGCAAATGTAGACCGCACAACTGATTAATAACAGTCAAAGTATTTGATCATAATGATTACCTGAACGTTATAGGTTGAGAACCATGAAGAACGCAACGCTGCGCCAGTTGAAGGTGTTCGAGTCGGTGGCGCGCCACCTGAGCTTCTCGCGCGCCGCCGAAGAGCTGCACCTGACGCAGCCGGCAGTCTCCACGCAAGTCAAGAAGCTGGAAGGCCATGCCGGCCTGCCGCTGTTCGAGCAGCTCGGCAAGAAGATCCATCTCACGGCCGCCGGTGCGCAGATGCTGCAGTCGAGCCGCGCGATCATCCAGCAGTTCCAGGAAGCCGAGCAGGCCATGACGCAGTTCAAGGGCGTGTCGGGCGGCCAACTCAACGTCACGGTGATCAGCGCCGGGGACTATTTCTTTCCCAGGCTGCTGGTGGAATTTGCCCGCAAGCATTCCGGCGTCACGCTGAATTTCGGCGTGTGCAATCGCGAGGAGCTGTTGGGCCAGTTGGCCGACAACCTGACGGACCTCGCCATCATGGTGCGTCCGCCGGAGGACGCCGATACGCTGGCCGAGCCTTTCGCGCCGCATCCTTATGTGGTGGTGGCTGCGCCCGACCATCCAATGGCCTCCAGAAAGCGCATCCCGGTGGCGCGCATCGCCCGCGAGCCTTTCATCGTGCGCGAGAAGGGCTCGGACACCTGGAATTCGATGGAAGATGCGTTCGGCACTCACTTGCGCCAGCTCAACATCGCCATGGAAATCAAGAGCACCGAGACCATCAAGCAGGCAGTGATGGCCGGCATGGGTGTGAGCTTTTTGTCGGCCCACACCATCAGCCGCGAGCTGCAGGCGCGCAGCCTTGCGGTGCTGGACGTGCAGGGCTTTCCGTTGATGCTCAACTGGTACGTGGTGCACCGCAAAGCCAAGCGCTTGCCGCCAGTGGCGCAGGCGTTCAAGGCGTTCCTGATGAAAGATGGCGCGGCGTTGATCGAACAGCCGATGGGGACACGGCCGAAGCGTGCGGCGGCGAAACGCTAGTCGCCGGCAGCTCACGACATAGCTTTGGTCGCAAAGCGCAGACGCGTGGAGCTGCTGAGGGCGAGCCACGGATGCCGGGTGGCCGCTACAGCGAATGTCCCCCGGCGGCCGGGAGGGCCTCCTCCTCCTTGATTTCGCTGTAGCGGCCACCCAGCATCCATGGCCAGCGGAGATGGTTGCGAGCCGACGCTTGCACGCCACCAGTGGTTGCTAGATCAGGTCGATGGGGCGCTCTGCGCTGCGAAATCAAGGAGGAGGCGCCCTCCCGGCGCCGGGGGACATTCGCTGCGCAGAGTGCCCCGTCGGCCTGAGCCCGCCACGGCTGACTACTGACTGTTGACGCAGAGACTCAGAGACTCAGAGACTCAGAGACGCAGAGACGCAGAGACGCAGACTATCGACCCGTTGAAACGCACTCCAGCTTTCGCTCGCGCGCGTAGTCACCGGCGTTCACTTTCTTGCCACCCTCGGGGCGCAGCTTGAGCACTTCGATCTGCCCGCCTTGCGCGTTGATCACGATCGAAGTTTCGGAGATCGCCGCGATCTCGCCCGGCTTGCCGGACACCAAGGCAAAGGTGCGCACCGGGTGCTTGCGTACGTCGTACAGCCAGGTCTTGACGCCGTCCAGCACCGTCCAGGCCCCAGGCGCCGGGTTGCAGGCGCGGATCAGGTTGTAGATCGTGTCCACATGCATGCCCCAGTGGATGCGGGATTCCTCCTCGTGGAACCAGCCTTCGTATCCGGCCTGGGACTCGTCCTGTACGCGCTCCTCGTGCCGGCCCGCCACCACCCGGTCCGCCGCTTCGAGCAGAGCGGCAACGCCCATGGGGAACAGCTTGTTGAAGTACACCTCGCCCAGGGTCTCGTCGGGCCCGATGGGGCACGATTTCTGCAGGATGATCGGGCCTTCGTCCAGGCCGTCGGTCGGCCGGAAGATGCTGATGCCGGTGGTGGTCTCGCCCAGGGCAATTGGCCAGTTGATCGACGACGGGCCGCGATGCAGCGGCAAAAGGGAAGGGTGGAACTGGATGGTGCCGCAGCGCGGGATGTTCACGAAGGCCTGCGGCGCGAACTGCAGCACGTAGGCCATGATGCCGATGTCGGCGTTCAGGTCCCGCATGGCCTGCGCGGCATAGGTGCTGCGCAGGCTGCTGAACTGGAATTCCGGCAGGCTGCGGGCCTGGGCCGCTTCGCGCAGCGCATCAAGCCTGGCGCCCGGCTTTTCGGGCATGCAGAAGACGCCGGCCACTTCGTCTCCGCGGGCAATGAAGGCTTCCAGGACGGCCTTGCCGAAATCCTGCTGTCCGATGATGGCAATTCTCATGATGATGTCGTTATGGTTGGCGGTGCACTTTTACCGCAGCAGGAAGTATGCCGCCAGCACGTACAGCACCAGGGCGAACACTTTCTGCAGAGGCCGGATGTCCATGCGGTGCGCCGTGCGCGCGCCCAGAGGCGCGGTGGTGACGCTGGCCAGTGCGATGACGACGAGGCCGGGCAGGTAGAGGTAACCCAGCGATCCGGGCGGCATCTGCGGCAGCCCCTGGCCCGCCCAGATATAGCCCATCGTGCCGGCCAGCGCGATGGGGAAGCCCAGCGCCGCGGACGTGCCGACGGCGTCGTGGATCTTCACGTTGCACCACATCATGAACGGTACGGAGACGAATGCGCCGCCCGCGCCCACCAGCGCCGACAGCAGGCCGATCACGCCGCCCATGCCGAAAGTGCCGAGCCGACCGGGCAGCGTGCGGTTTGGCCGGGGCTTGCGATTGAGCAGCATCTGCGTGGCCGAGAACGATACGAACAGGGCGAACAGAACGCTCAATGCCTTGGCGGGCATCGCGACCGCGAGTTGGGCCCCCAGCGCAGAGCCCAACAGGATGCCCGGCGCCAGCAACCGAACGACGGGCCACAGCACGGCGCCGCGCCGATGGTGCGCCCGCACCGAAGAAAGCGAAGTGAAGCAGATCGTCGCCAGTGACGTGGCCACCGCCATCTTCACTGTGTAGTCGGCGGGGAAGCCCTTGGCGGTCAGGATGAAGGTCAGAAATGGCACCATGAGCATCCCGCCGCCGATGCCCAGCAGGCCCGCAAGAAAACCGGTGGTCACGCCCAGGAGGGCCAGTTCGGCAATGAGTTGGGGCTCGATGGGCATGGCCTGGATTGTGGTCCAGGGTCTGGGACCGGCGCGCGTTCAGGGGATTTCGTAGACGGTGAACTCGTCGGAAATGCCGCGCAGCGTGCAGCGCTGGGGCACCGGCGTGAGGCCGGCCTCGGCGAGCAGACGGGCGGCTTCCGGGTTGTGGACGACCGGTTCGGTGGCGAAGATGGCATGCGACATCGCCAGGCCCTGGACCCGCGCGGCGATATTGACCGTCTGGCCGAAGTAGTCGAGCCGGTCGTTGAGCGTGACAGCCAGGCACGGCCCCTCATGAATGCCGATCTTCAGCAGCAGGTCTTCACTGCTGCGCGATGCGTTAAGCGCCTTCATCGCCTGGCGCATGCCCAGCACCGCGGCAATGCCACTGGCGGGAGTGGGAAAGGAGGCCATCACCGCGTCGCCGATGGTCTTGACCACCGCGCCGGATTCGCGCGCCACCACTTCGTTGAGCACGGCGAAATGGGCTTTCACCATGTCGTACGCTGCCAGGTCGCCAACGCGCTCATACAGTTCCGTGGAGGCCTTCAAGTCGGTGAAGACGAAGGTCAGGCTGGTGATCTTCAGGCGCTGGTCGATCTCCAGCATGTCGGCGCGGAACAGGTCGCGGAAGGTCTGGTTGGTGAGCAGCGTGCGCGCGGTGAGGAATTTCTTGCGCCTGCCCAGCATGTGGTGCAGGTGGTCGCCCGCCACGTACAGCGCTGGCAGCACGCGTGAGTCGGAGCGGTTTTCCATGGTCAGGCGCAGCGGGCCGGGGCGCATCTTCGACGTGCCCGTGGGGGCCTGCATGGTGTTGAAGACCATGCTCAATTCCTGGCGCTCGCGCGTGGGTTCGCCCTGGACATCCAGGAAGTGGGCGGCATGCGTGACCGGCTCGAAGATGATGACAAAGCCGGCGGGCAATTGCAGTGACATGGTTGCCTTGTCACCCGCGCCGAGTTCGGCCCAGTCGATCAAGAAGTCCCGCATCAGGACTTCGAGCGATCCCTCCTCGGGGAATTCGATGCCGGAACTCCAGTAAATCTGCCGAACGTAGTCCCACATGGGGAGCGAGTCCGGCGAATGGGCCGCGATCTTGCGCACGCGCTCGCTCACGGTGAAGGAGACCTCCACCATTTCGTCGAGCGTGGGTTCGTAGCCCGCGGCGCACAGGGCACAGGGGTAGTCGTGCTGCTGGATGGTCTTCAGGGTGGCATTGGAGTTGAGCACGCCGCCGCAGCCCGGGCAGAGAACGTTCCAGGACATCTCGAAGAGTCCGAGCCGCGTCGCGTGCAGGAACGCATCCAGCGCGCAGTCGATCGACAGTCCGTTGGCGCTCGCGAAATCGATGACGTTGATGCGGTGCAGGGCGGCATCCGGCGCGTCCTGGACCATGCGCTCGATGGCGGCCGCCGCCGCGACGTCGGCGGATTGCCGCAGCACGGTGAACCTGGCTTCCGATTCGCTCATGGGTACCCCGCAGTTCGATGTGACGCCATTCTGGGGGTTGCGGGGGGACGCCGCAATGGGCCGCCGCGGGGGAGGGGCAAAAAGGCGTCTGCAAGTGCCACCGGACCGGCATCCTGAACCGGGGTTCAGGTGGGCGAGGTCAACTTGGCGTTGGGTTCATCTGACGCGAGACGATCACGCTCGCCAAGAGATGTTCCAAGCCCGGGCTCGAAGAGCATTGGTTCAAGGAAATATAAAGCCCGGCATGCACTGCAGACACGAGCTCATTGTAGGCCGGGCGAAGCCGCGCGGGCGGCTAAGACACCTTTGCACCCACTAAAAAAAGCGTTGACTTGACAAGCGGAAAGGCGGATGCGCCGCAGGAGCCAGCAGCTCCCGGGATTCAGATCAGGCGGCCGTCGTCGGCCAGCGCGCTGTCCAGGCGCTGCAGCAATTGCGCAAGGCGCGGGTCCGCCGGGTCATCCGTGGCGCCATGGCCGTTGCCGTTGACGGGGAGAACGGACGGGGCGGCCCCCGGCGCGGCGGCGCGGTCGCTGACATCGAACGCGAGGTTGAGCGCGGCCAGTACGGCGATGCGGTCGCGCGCCTTGACCTTTCCGGCGTCGCGGATCCTGCACATTGCGGTGTCGACGCGTTCCACGGCTTCGAGCATGCGCTGGTCGCCGCCTTCCGGGCAGGCGAGCAGGTAGCTCTGTCCCATGATCTGCACTTCGAGTTGCTTCATTCCGGATGCGAATTCAGGCTGCGCTCTTCACATCGGGCAGGCGCTCGAGCAGCGCGTCGACGCGCGCGCGGGCGGCCGACAGGCGCGACTTCAGCGAGTCGCGTTGGTGCGTCAGGGCCTCGACCTGTTCGGTGAGCAAGGCATTGGTGCGCTGTAGCTCCTCGTAACGCACAAGCAATCGCTCGACGCGTTCCGCAATCTGGTCGACTTGGGAGGCTCTGGGCATGGCAGCAGCAATTGTAGGGTTTTGTGACAGATTTCAACCTAAAATGAATCAGTTGGTGCTCGCGGTGTGGTTCGCATGCCGCAGTTCAACGGGAAGCAGGAAGTGAAACCTGTCGCACCTCGCCTCACGGCGAAGTGTGCATCGGCCAGCCAACCTGCGCTGCCCCCGCAACGGTAAGCGATTCGAATTTCTCCCGAAATTCCGCTTTCATCAAGAAGCCACTGGGTGCGTCTGAACAGCGCGCCTGGGAAGGCGATGGAAGTTGACCCGCCAGCCCGGATACCGGCCAACAAGGTGGCTGCCGCTTTGCGAAAGGGCAGCCGTTACGCCCACTGTACTGGCGGGGAAGCCGGTCCGGGTATTGACCTGTTTTATTCGTCCATGAAAACCTTTTCGTTGCCTGCGCGCCTCGCCGCGCTCCCCCTGGCGCTCGCCGCCGCATTTCCTGTCGCCGCGCAATCCAGCCTGTCCGAGGTGGTGGTTTCGGCCAGCCGCACCGAGCAGCTTGTGCGAGACGCGCTTCCGGCCACCACGCTGATCACGCGAGCCGACATCGAGCGCGCGCAAACTTCTGACCTGTCCACGCTGCTCAAGCGCGTCGCCGGCATCGAGATCGCGCAGAACGGCGGCCAGGGCACCGTCGCCAGCGCGTTCATTCGAGGCGCCGAGTCACGTCACACGCTGGTGCTGATCGACGGAGTGCCTGTCAATAACCTGAGCTTCAGCACCGCGGCGCTGGAACACTTGTCGCTGGCCGATGTCGAGCGCATCGAGATCGTGCGCGGCAATGTGTCCAGCCTGTATGGCAGCGCGGCGCTCGGGGGCGTGATCCAGATCTTCACGCGCGAAGCCGGCAGCACGCCGCAGGCCAGCCTCACAGCGCAAACGGGTTCGCGCGGATTGGTGCAGGTGAACGCCAGCGGCGGCGTACGCCTTCAATCAGGCACCCGGTTGCATGCCTCGGTCGAGTCACTGCGCGACAAGGGCTTCGACGCCATCAACCAGCTGGAGCGGCCCGGTACCAATCCGGACCGGGACGGCTACAAGCGGCGGGCCGCATCGTTCGCGCTGACGCAGGAACTGGCGGGCGGCAACACGCTCGGCTTGCGGCTGCGCGACGCCCACGGCATCACGGAATACGACAGCCAGTTCGGCCCGGCCGCACAGGCCGATGAATCGCGCTTCGCCGAGCGCGGCGCCGCCATCGAAGGCCGCTTCAGCATCGGTACCGGCCTGCGATTGCACGCTGCATTGACCAGCGCCAGTGACAAGCTCAACGCCAAGGTCACGGCATTTCCGTTCTTCGTCAATTCGCTCGCCAAGGGCGCGCAGCTCGGGCTCGAGTGGCAGGCCGCAGCCGGCCAGCAAGTGACGGCGGGTGTGGAGCACACGCGTCAGAGCATCGAGAGCGACACGGTGTACCAGAAGGCCGAGCGCACCCAGGACAGCGCGCGTCTGGGCTACACGGGCGACTTCGGCCCGCACCAGGTGCAGTTGAACGTGCGCAGCGACCGCTACAGCGATTTCGGCTCCGCGGCGACGTGGCTCGCGGCGTATGGCTTTCGATTGAGCGATGCATGGCGCCTCAACG
>JBDSWB010000064.1:0-13308 GCA_039926915.1 Ramlibacter sp. | reverse complement strand
CAAAAGCGACGAATTTCATGATTCACTCCAAAAAAGAGCCCACCGCGACCAGTGTGGCTCCGGTTCAAAAAAAGAGCCGCACCGGAATTGGCGCTGCTCACTCGATGCCCTCAGAACAAATTCTCTTGATCCGAGAACAAACTCATCACCGACTCGCCCTTGGCAATGCGCTGGATCGTCTCGGCGATCAGCGGCGCCACGGAGAGCTGCCGGACTTTCTTGCAGGCGTGGGCGGCGTCGGACAGGGGGATGGTGTTGGTCACCACCACTTCGTCCAGCGCGCTGCCCTTGGCGATCCGGTCGATCGCCGGCCCGGAAAAGATTGCGTGCGTGCAATACGCATAGACCTTCTTCGCGCCCCGTTCCTTCAACACCTCGGCCGCCTTCACCAGCGTGCCGGCGGTGTCGATCATGTCATCCATGATCACGCAATTGCGACCGTCGATCTCGCCGATCACGTGCATCACTTCGCTCACGTTGGCGCGCGGACGCCGCTTGTCGATGATCGCCAGATCCGTGTCCAGCTGCTTCGCCAGGGCCCGGGCGCGTACCACGCCGCCTACGTCGGGCGAGACGACGATCAGGTCGTCGTAGTTCTTGTGGCGCAGGTCCGACAGCAGCACCGGCGACGCATAGATGTTGTCCACCGGGATGTCGAAGAAACCCTGAATCTGGTCGGCGTGCAGATCCATGGTCAGGACCCGCGACACGCCCACAGTCTGCAGCAGGTTGGCCACCACTTTGGCGGAGATCGGCACGCGCGACGAGCGCGGGCGCCGGTCCTGGCGGGCGTAGCCGAAATACGGGATGACGGCGCTGATGCGTTCGGCCGAAGCGCGCTTGAGCGCGTCGACCATGATCAGCAGTTCCATCAGGTTCTCGTTGGTCGGCGCGCAGGTGGACTGCACGACGAACACGTCACGCGCCCGGACGTTGGTGTTGATCTCGACGGTGACTTCGCCGTCGGAAAACCGGCCCACGCTGGCAGCGCCCAGAGAAATGCCCAGGTGGCCGGCAATCTCCGCAGCCAGCGCGGGATTGGCATTGCCTGTGAACACCATGAAATCGGGATGCGGAACGACCTGCATTTCGAAACCCAGCGAGTTAAATATCCAATTTAATTGGCAAACCTAATTGGGGTCAGACACCAATTTTTATGCCGTGAAGCTTCTCGAATAAAAACGAAGCCCAAAAAAATTGGGCTCAGATCCCAATAAAATGGCAGGGGAGGAAGGACTCGAACCCTCGCATGCTGGAATCAAAATCCAGTGCCTTTACCAACTTGGCGACTCCCCTACACGGGTTGACGGCTGCAATCAACCGCCCACCGATGAATCGTCGCTGGCTGCCCATCCGCACAGAGGATGAGCCTCCAAACTACCGCACTCCCTGGCCCGCCACCCCGCCGGAGCGGCATCCAGGACCATGTCCTGCGGCATCCGCGCAAACACCGCGCTGCCCGAGCCCGTCATCCGCCCTGCCAGGCCCTGCGTTCCCAGCCACTCCAGGGCCCGGGTCACGCCGGGACAAAGCCTTTGCGCAGCGGGCTGCAAATCGTTTTGGCCAAAGCCGAACGGGTTCGCAGCAAAGCCTGAAATTATAGCAGGCCCGCTGTTTCGTTTCAGCTGCGAGTCCGCAAAGATCAGGGCCGTGGCCAGCCCTTCGGCTGGCTTCACCACGGCAAAACGGGCCGCCGGCAGCGACACAGGGGTCAGGCGCTCCCCCACGCCCTCGGCCCAGGCGTTGCGGCCGTGCAGGAAGAAAG
Organism: Ramlibacter sp.; assembly: GCA_039926915.1. GTDB lineage: Bacteria > Pseudomonadota > Gammaproteobacteria > Burkholderiales > Burkholderiaceae_C > Ramlibacter. Next base: position 11,543 of record JBDSWB010000064.1, on the reverse strand, counting down.
GCACGTCCGCCCCCAGCGCCAGGCCGATTTCGGCCAGCCTGGAAAGCGGCAGGCGCTCCCCCCAAAGCCGGTTGAGCGCCAGCAAGCAGCTGGCAGCATCCGATGAGCCGCCGCCCAGACCGGCCTGTTCGGGCACGCGCTTCTCGACGCCGATGTGGGCACCCATCGAAGTCGCACAGGCCGACTGCAATGCGCGGGCCGCACGCAGAACGAGGTCGTCGGCGGGCAAGGGGGTGGTGAGGTCCTCCCGGCTGAGGATTCCATCAGCGCGCGTCTCGAAATGCAGCGTGTCGCACCAGTCGATGAGCATGAGCGCCGACTGCAGCAGGTGCATGCCGTCGTCGCGGCGCGCTGTCACGTGCAGGAAAAGGTTCAGCTTGGCCGGCGCCGGGACGTCATACAGGGCCTTCATTCAACGGTCCAGCGCGACCCGCAAATCGGCGCGCGGCAGGGGCTGAAGCCGCTCGGCCCGCAACTTGCCGTTGCCCAGCTGCGAAAGGTCGGCCTGCCAGCCGGGCGCAGGCGTCTGGACGCCGCGAAGCCAGTCAAAGAGTGCGCCCACCGGGATCGCCGCGCCCGTGGTGTGCGTCACCAGCGCTTCGACTGACTCGAAACTGCGCGATTCGCCGCTCGCGCGCAGCGTCGCCGAACCTGGCGCCCACGCCAGCACGGCCAGCGTGCCGCCAAGCGGCGAGAAGAGGGCGAGTTCGCCTTCGCGCGCAGTGCCCTTGAGCTCGAATGCCGCGGCAAAGGACTGGCTCTGGTTGCCCTCGACCTGCAGTGCCATGCGGCCGCTCCAGGGGCCGGCTGCGACTTCGGCAGGTACTTCGGTCCGCAGCTGGGTGGCGCACCCGGCCGCGAGCAGAACGGCCGATCCCAGCAGCCATGCCGCCCAGGGGCGGGCGCGGCTCATGGCTTCACGCGCAGGCGCTTCAGGGTCTCCTGCAGGGAGTCGTTCTCGCTGTTAAGCAGCAGGCCCTCTTTCCAGATCGACTGCGCGCGCTCGCGCTGGCCCAGGCTCCAAAGCACTTCTCCCAGGTGCGCCGCGATGTCGGCGTCGGGTTTCGCCTTGTAAGCGGTGTCGAGAATGCGCAGCGCCTCGGCCCGGTTGCCCATGCGGAACTCGACCCAGCCCAGGCTGTCGCTGATGAACGGGTCGTCGGGCGCATACGTCAGCGCCTTCTGGATCAGTTCGCGCGCTTCCTGCAGGCGGACGTTGCGCTCCGCAAATGAGTAGCCCAAGGCGTTGTAGGCGTGGTGGTAGTCCGGCTTGGCGGCGATCACCCGGCGCAGCAGGCGCTCCATGTCGGCGAGGCTGCCCATTTTTTCGGCCACCATGGCCTGGTCGTAGAGCAAGTCCGCATCTTCGGGTGTCTTGGCGCTGGCCTGTGCCAGCAGTTCATAGGCCGCCTTGAACTGCTTGCTGTCGCGCAGTAGCTGCACCTCGGCGGACAGCTTCATCCGGGCGTCCTCAGGCGTGCGCTCCGGGAGGGACCGCAGCAGTTTTCGCGCCTCTTCAAGCTTGCCTTGCCGGGCGAGGATCGATGCGCGCCGGTTTTGCGCGGCGATCAGGTCCTGCGGGTTCTCGATCTTGTCCAACCACGCGCTGGCGAGTGCGAAGTCCTTGCGCTTTTCCGCGATGCGGGACAACGAGAGATAGGCTTGGGCCAGCCCACGAGCGCGCTCCTCGCCGGAACGCTGGTCCTGCACCAGTTCGATGTAACGCTTGAGCGACTTCTCCGCAGCGGCCTCCTGGCCGTCCTGTACCTGCAGCGTGCCCTGGACCAGCCAGGCTTCTGGGTAGTCCGGCTTTTCGGCTGTCACCACCTGCAGCTGCTGCGCGGCCTCCGCATAGCGCTGTGTGTCCAACAGGGCGCGGGCATAGCCCATCCGCAACTCGGGAAGGGGCTTGCCCTCCATGTAACGGCGCACCACCGCCTCGGCCTGCGGCAGCTTGGAGTCCATCAGTTCCAGCGCCAGCAACGCCGGGCCTTCGGCCTGCGCGCCGAGGGCCTGCGCCTTCCGGGCGGCGTCCAGCGCGCCGGCGGTGTCGCCGGCGGCCAGGCGCATCCGCCCGACGGTGGTCCAGGCGGCAGGCCCGGTACCGGGCCGCGCGATGTATTCGGCCAGTGCTTGCTCGACGACGGTGGCCGCGAGCTTCTTGTCGCTCACTCGTGAATAGCTGCGCGGGATCGCCGAAAACACCGGGGCGAGCTCGTTCGGGTCGGCCAGGGCGACTTCGGTTTTCAGCGGTTCCGCCGTTTCCGTCACCCGGTTCAGGGCGATCAGGATCTGTAGGACGTAACGGTTCGCTTCGCGCGATGCGGGAAAGGCCTGTTTCCAGGCGCGCGCCGCCATGAGGGCCGATTCACCCGAGCGCGCCTGGAAGGCGATCTCGACGGCACGCTGATACAGCGCGGGATCGTTGTTCTTGCGTGCTGCGTCCAGGATCAGCGAATAACCGGCACCCGGCTCAGTTCCGCGCGCATTCAGTTCGCCCAGCAGCAATTGGTAAAACAGTTCGGCGTCAAGCGCGGTGGGCACCGCAATGGTGTTCGGGTCGCCGGGTGGGGTCTGCGCAGGCGCAGCCTGGGCCAGGGCCAACAGGAACAAGCCCGCCGATAAAGGGAATCGCTTCATCGAACCATAATAATCCAAGCCCCACCTGGATTGGTCTGCGGATGCCCGAATTGCCCGAGGTCGAAGTGACACGCCTGAGTCTTGCCGACCGCATCGCGGGCGCGCGCATCGAATCGGTGCGCCTGGGCAAGCCCTTGCGCTGGCCGCTCGGACTGCAACCGGAACAGCTGGTCGGGCGCACCGTCAAGGCCGTTCGGCGGCGCGGAAAGTACTTGCTGATGGACCTGGACCAGGGGCTGCTGCTGTTGCACCTTGGCATGTCGGGCAGCCTTGGCTTCGCGGCCGGCCAGCCGGCCGCCGGAGCGCACGATCACTTCGACCTGGTGACCAGCCGGGGTGTGTTGCGCCTGAACGATCCTCGCCGTTTCGGCGCCGTGGTGTATGCGGCGGCTGAGGACGCGCCAGAAGCCGTCAAGCTGCTGGGCCGATTGGGAGTGGAGCCGCTGACCGACGGGTTTGACCTGCTCCGATTCCATGCGGGCCTCAAGCGCCGGCATGCGCCGGTCAAGCAGGTGCTGATGGCCGGCGACCTGGTGGTGGGCGTCGGCAACATTTACGCATCGGAGGCGCTGTTCCTCGCAGGCATCCGGCCGACTTTGCGGGCTTCCCTGATCAGCCGGCCGCGTGCCGAAAAACTTCGCTCCGCCGTGCGAGACGTGCTGGCGCGCGCCGTGACCAGGGGCGGGAGCACCCTGCGGGACTTCTCCGCGGCGGACGGGCAGGCCGGCTACTTCCAGCTCGAAGCCATGGTCTATGACCGGACCGGACTGCCGTGCAAGGTCTGCGGCACTGTCGTCAAAAGTATTCGCCAGGGCCAGCGAGCCACCTATTTCTGCCCGGATTGCCAGAAGTCCTGAGGGCCCAAAAACACTCGGGGTGCTATATTCAAAGCCACTCCGGGGACACAGTGGGTACTTCCTTCAACGAACAATTCGACCAGCATGGCGCATGGCGGCGTGAGTTCGCGCTGCGGCTGAAATTGCTTTCTGAATGGCTCAGGGACCACGAGCTGCTGGACGCGGCAGTGGAAGAGCGCCTGCGCCGGCTCGAAACGCAGATGCGCTCCGACAAGGTCATGGTGGCCTTCGTTGCCGAATTTTCCCGCGGCAAATCGGAGCTGATCAACGCGATCTTCTTCGCCGGTTACAAGCGCCGCATCATGCCGGCCAGCGCCGGCCGCACCACGATGTGCCCGACCGAGCTTGGATACGACAGCGATGTACCGCCCTGCCTGCGCCTGCTGCCGATCGAAACCCGCCTGCAACCGCAGGCCCTGATGGAATGGCGCGGCGCGCCCGAGAAGTGGACGCGCGTCGACCTGGACGTGAACGACCCGGCCCAGCTCGCAAAGGCGTTCGAGAAGGTCGCCGAGATCCGCCACGTCACCAAGGACGAAGCTAGGGCCCTGGGCTTCTGGCATGACGACTCCCCCAACGACAACCCCCTCCTGAACTCCGAGGGCAAGGTGGAAGTGCCCAAGTGGCGCCACGCGCTGATCAACATCGCGCATCCGCTGTTAAAGCAGGGGCTGGTCATCCTCGACACGCCGGGGCTCAATGCCATCGGCGCCGAGCCCGAGCTGACCGTGAACCTGATTCCCCAGGCACATGCCGTGGTGTTCATCCTGGCGGCCGACACCGGCGTCACCAAGTCCGACCTGTCCATCTGGCGAGAACACCTCATCACCGAATCCGACAACATCGAATCACGGCTGGTGGTCTTGAACAAGATCGACACGATGTGGGACGCGCTGAGTACGCCGGTCCAGGTGCAGGCCCAGATCGACAGGCAAAGGGCCACTTCCGCTGAAATCCTCGGCCTGCCGCGAGACCAGGTGATCCCGGTCTCGGCCCAGAAGGGCCTGCTCGCCAAGGTCAATAACGATCCCGAACTGCTCGCGGCCAGCCAGTTGCCCGTGCTCGAGCGTGCCCTGAGCCAGGGCGTGATGGGCCAGCGACAGAAAATCCTGCGATCGGCCGTGGCCGGTGGCATCGGCGAGTTGCGGGTGGAAGCCGGCCGCGCCATCAACATCCGGCGGCGGGACCTGGCCGAGCAGATGATCGAGCTCAAGGGCCTGCGCGGCAAGAACACATCGGTAATCCGCCACATGCGTTCGCGCATCGAGCAGGAGCAGGCTGACTTCGATATCAGCGGCTCCCGCATTCACGCGGTGCGGTCGGTGCACCTGAAGCTGCTGCGCGAAGTCTTCCACCTGCTGGGCACGACGACACTGAAGACTGAGATGGCAGAACTGACGACTGCGTTGCGCCAGCCCGGCATCAAGCTGGGCGTGAAGAAGGCCTATTCAGCGACGTTCGAACGGCTGCGCACCGGTGTACGTACGGCGCAGACCACCAGCGCCGAGATCCAGTCGATGCTGACGGGCACGTTCCGCCAGCTGAACGCCGAATACGGCTTCTCGCTGCAGGCGCCGCGCGAGCCGGATCTGGCCCGCTATGTGCGAGACCTGGACCTGGTCGAGCGCAGCCACCTGCAGTACCTCGGCGTAAGCAACACCTTCCGGCTGGCGCAGCCGGAGTTCGCCGACCGGCTGGTGCGGGCCCTGGCCACGCGCCTGCGCGTGGTGTACGAATCGGCGCTGGGCGAAGTGGAGCTGTGGAACAAGTCGGCCGCCGCGCAGCTCGATGCGCAGCTGCGCGAGCGCCGCCGCAATTTCGGCCGCCGCATCGAGGCGATCGAGCGCATCCAGCAGGCCGCAACCGGGCTGGACGAACGCATCGGCGAGATCGAGTCGCAGGAAGCAGTGATCCTCGCGCTCGACGCCAAGCTCACCGAACTGACCGGGCACCTGGTCAGCATCCCCGCGCTCAGCCACGAGCCCGCCGAGCCCGTCCTCCAGACAGCGTGAGCGGCCGGGCGCCCCCCGACTTTGCCGGCCGCATCATGCGTTGGCAGCGAACCCACGGGCGCCACGGCCTGCCCTGGCAAAACACACGCGACCCCTACCGCGTCTGGCTGTCTGAGATCATGCTGCAGCAGACGCAGGTAGCCACCGTTCTCAACTACTACACAAGGTTCCTCGACCGCTTTGCCGATGTGCGCGCGTTGGCTGCGGCCGATCTTGACGAAGTGCTGGGGGTGTGGAGCGGCTTGGGCTACTACAGCCGCGCCCGAAACATGCACCGCTGCGCGCGAGATGTTGTCACCTTGCACGGCGGCGAATTTCCGCGCAGTGCGCAGGTGCTGCAGACGCTGCCGGGCATCGGCCGGTCCACCGCGGCCGCGATCTCGTCTTTCTGCTTCGGCGAGCGCGTCGCCATCCTGGATGGAAACGTCAAGCGGGTGCTCACACGCGCGCTGGGATTCGACGAGGACATTGCTGATGCGGCCAACGAACGCAAGCTGTGGAACCTCGCACAGGCGCTGCTGCCGCGCCGGTCGCTGCCGGTATCCATGCCGCGCTACACGCAGGGCCTGATGGACCTGGGCGCGACGGTTTGCCTCACTCGCAAACCGGCCTGTCCGATCTGCCCGCTGCAAGACCTCTGCGTCGCATGCGCGCAAGGCCGGCCGGAAGGCTACCCCATCAGGACCCGCAAGCTCAAGCGCAGCGCTGAAGCGCTTTGGCTGTTGCGCGCCAAGACGCGTGACGGCGCCACCTGGCTCGAAAAGCGCCCCGCGACCGGCATCTGGGCCGGACTGTATTGCCTCCCGGCGTTCGCCAGCCGCGACGCGTTGCAAGCCTCGCTGCCCGAATGCCTCTCAGGACGGCTACGAGACGGCCCGCCGTTCGTCCATGTGCTCACCCACAAGGACCTGCACCTTCACCCAGTGGCGGCTGACTTGCCGAAAAGTGCGATGCGCGCCGCAGTCGGCGCATGGTTCCATCAGGGCGACTGGCACAAGCTCGGCCTGCCCGCGCCGATCCGAAAATTGCTGGAAGCGGGCTAGGGCCCGTTCAGGGCCCTAACTGACGTCGAGTTCGCGGTGGCGCTTGAGGGCGATCCAGCGCGCGCTGAACGATTCGGCGAGCTGCTCGACGAGAAACACTGAACGGTGCTGGCCGCCGGTGCAACCGATAGCCACCGTGACGTAGCTGCGGTGGTCCCGCGCCAGCGGCTCGAGCCAACGGTTCAGGAAGCTCTCGATGTGGGTGTACATCTCTTGCACGTCTGCGTGCTGGCGCAGGAATGCGATGACAGGCTCGTCGCGGCCCGTCAGGTCCCGCAGCGCGGTCTCGTAGTGCGGATTGGGCAGCATGCGCACGTCGAACACGTAATCGGCATCGACCGGAATGCCGCGCTTGAAGGCGAACGACTCGAACACCAGCGTGAGCTGGCTGACGGGCGCCGATAGCAGTGACTTCACATGGGCCTGCAACTGCGAGGACCGGATGACGCTGGTGTCGATCACGTGCGCCTGCTCGCGCAGGTCGGCCAGCAGTTCACGCTCCAGCTCGATCGCGTCGACCAGCGCACGCTGCCGGTCCTGGGCCACGTCGCCTTCCCTGGCGCCGGGGCGGTTGCTGGAGAGCGGATGGCGTCGCCGTGTCTCCGAGAACCGGCGCACCAGCGTATCGGTGGTGGCGTCGAGGAACAACGGACGCACCACCACGTTCTGCTGCCGAAGCGCCTTCAACTGGGCGGGCACGAGTGGCAGCGACGTGGCGCTGCGAACGTCCATCGCGATGGCCACACGTTGCGCGCTGGCCTGCTGCTCCAGCGCCACAAACGACAGCAGCAGCTCGGGCGGAAGATTGTCGACGCAGTAATAACCGGCGTCCTCCAGCGCGCGCAGCGCCACCGACTTGCCCGAACCCGACATGCCCGTGATGAGGACGATCTCCAGCGACACTATGGCCCCCACGCTTGCGGCGAAGCCGCTGCGCTGCCCCCCGAGGGGGGGTTCGCGCCTTGGGGCGGCCCGGCGGCGCTCATGGCCGTGCGTTCCCGCCCAGCATTTCCTTGGCGTGGGCCACCGTGGTGCCTGACAGCCGCTCGCCGCCGAGCATGCGCGCGACTTCGGCGACGCGCTGCTCGCCCTGCACCGAGGTCACGCTGCTGGCCGGCCCCGCAGCATCGCTCTGCTTGGCCACCACCAGGTGATGGTCGGCGCAGGCCGCTACCTGCGGCAGGTGGGTCACGGCCATCACCTGCCGGTCGCGTCCCAGCTGCTTCATCAGGCGGCCGACCGTCTCCGCGACGGCGCCGCCGACACCCGCATCCACTTCGTCGAAGATCAAAGTCTGCGCCGTTCCGAGCCGGCTGGTCGTGACGGCAATGGCCAGCGCAATGCGCGACAGTTCACCGCCCGACGCCACCTTACCCACCGGGCGCGGCGTGCTGCCGGCATGGCCCGCGACCAGGAAAGCCACTTCTTCCAGACCGGCCTGCACCGGCACTTCGAGCTTTTGCAGCGCCACTTCGAACCTTCCGCCCTGCATGCCCAGGCCCTGCATCGCCTGTGTGACGGCTTTGGCCAGTTGCGGCGCGGCCTTCGCGCGCGAGCGTGACAACGACCGGGCTTCGGCCATGAACTCGTCGGCCTCCTTCCTTTCCGCGACTTCGAGCGCGGCGAGGTCGGCCGCGGCGTTGAGCCGGGCCAGCTCCTGCTGCCATGACGCGAGGAGGCCTGGCAGTTCTTGCGGCATGCGCTTGTAGCGTCGGGACAGCGACATCCACAGCGACATCCGCTCGTCCAGCTCGGAAAGGCGCCGCGGGTCGAGGTCGGTCTTGCGCAAGTAGGCGTGCAGGGAATGGGCCGCGTCCTCGGCCTGGGCCAGGCTCGATGCCAGCACCTGGGTCAGGTCCCTGAACGCGGGCTCGACATGCTCCTGCCCCTGCAGCAGCGTCTGGGCCTGCGAAAGGCTGCGCGCGGCGCCGCCTTCGTCGCCTTCCAGCAGGTCCAGCGCGCCCTGCGCCGCTTCCATCAATGACTGTGCATTGGCCAGTCGCGCGTGGCCGGTGTTCAATTCGTCCCATTCGTCAGCGCCAGGTGCCAGCTTTTCGACTTCGCCAATTTGCCAGGCCAGGCGCTCACCCTCGCGCTGCAGCGAATCCTGTGCGGCGCGGGCTTCGGCCAGCGTCTTCTGCGCCGCACGCCAGCATTGCCAGAGTTGTTGCAGTGGCGCGGTACTCACGCCTGCGTAACCGTCGAGCAGCCCCCGTACCGCGTCGGGCCGGGTCAGGCTTTGCCAGGCATGCTGGCCATGGATGTCCACCAATTCATCCGCCAGTTCACGCAATTGCGTCGCCGTGGCAGGGCTGCCGTTGATCCAGGCGCGGCTCTTGCCCTGGCTGTCGATGCTGCGTCGCAGGAGCAGGCTGTCCTCGGACTCGAAACCGGCTTGCTCCAGCCAGGGCGCCAGCGCGGGCGGCAGGTCGAACTCGGCACTAATGTCGGCTCGGGCCGCGCCTTCGCGTACCACGCCTGACTCGGCCCGCGCGCCCAGGGCCAGTTGCAGCGCGTCGATCAGGATGGACTTGCCCGCGCCTGTCTCGCCGGTGAGCACGCTGAAGCCCTCGGCCAGGTCCAGGTCGAGTTCGCGCACGATCGCGAAATCGCGCAGTGCAATCCGTTTCAGGGCCATCGGCTAGATCTCGTACCAATGAAGTTTCTTGCGGAGCGTATCGAAATAAGTCCAGCCGCGCGGATGCAGGAAGCGCACCCGGTGCTCGGAGCGACGCACTGTGATGCGGTCGCCGTGCAGCAGCGATGCCAGTGACTGCATGTCGAAGTTCGCACTGGCGTCCCGGCCGGACACCAGCTCGATGGTGATCTCCGACGCATCCGGCAACACGAGGGGCCGGTTGGACAGGGTGTGCGGCGCGATCGGCACCAGCACCCAGCCCGGCGTCGAAGGGTGCAGCAGCGGCCCACCCGCCGAAAGTGCGTAGGCCGTGGAGCCGGTGGGCGATGCCACGATCAGGCCGTCCGCGCGCTGGTTGGCCACGAAATGACCATCCACTTCCACCCGCAGCTCCACCATGCCGGAAGTGGCGCCGCGGTTGACGACCACATCGTTCATCGCCAGCGCGTCGAACACGCAGCGGCCGTCGCGCAGGACCTGCGCATGCATCACGCTGCGGTGGTCTTCCTCGTACTCGCCCTGCAGCATGGGGATGAGCGTGTTGCGGTACTGGTCCAGCGGAATGTCGGTGATGAAACCCAGACGCCCCTGGTTGATGCCGATCAGGGGCACGCCGTGCCGCGCCAGCTGGCGGCCGATGCCGAGCATGGTGCCGTCGCCGCCCACCACCAACACCAGGTGGCATTGCGCGCCGATGGCCTGCACGTCGAGGCTGGGATAACCTGTGATGCCCACGATGCCGGCCGTCTCCCGCTCCACCACCACCTCGCAGCCCTGGGTCTCGAGAAAGTGGGCGATCTCCTCCAGGCCGGCGCGGGTGGAGGCCGCCTGCGCTCCCGACACCGCAGCGTGGTACTTGCCGATGAGGGCCACTTGGCGGAAGAGCGATTTCATCGGCAAATTAAATCATTAAAAGGCTCCGGCCCCTGCACTGCAGCCCCACAATGAACCGCGGGTCCTGCCGCGCCGTCGCTAAAATGCCCCACAGAGTTCAAACATGCTCGATGACCGCGCCAAGTTGTTGCTGAAAGCCCTGGTCGAGCGCTATATCGCCGATGGCCAGCCCGTAGGCTCGCGCACCCTGTCGCGCGCGTCCGGGCTGGATCTTTCCCCGGCCACCATCCGCAACGTGATGTCCGACCTGGAGGAACTGGGACTGATCGCCAGCCCGCACACCTCTGCCGGGCGCATCCCCACGGCGCGCGGGTACCGCCTGTTCGTCGACACCATGCTGACGGTGCAGCGCGAGGAGTTCAACGCGCCCAGCCTGGCGCCGGATCAGCCGCAGAAGGTGATCGCCAATGCCGCGCACCTGCTGTCGAACCTCTCGCAGTTCGTCGGTGTGGTGATGGCACCTCGCCGCACCTCGGTCTTCCGCCACATCGAGTTTCTGCGCCTGTCCGAGAAGCGCTACCTGGTCATCATCGTGTCGCCCGATGGCGACGTACAGAACCGCGTGGTATTCACCGAATCCGACTACACCCAGACGCAGCTGATCGAAGCGGCCAACTTCCTGAACGCCAACTACGCGGGCATGGCCATCGAGCAGGTGCGCGAGCGCCTGAAGGGTGAAGTGGAAAAGCTGCGCACCGAGATCGGCGTGCTGATGCAGACGGCCGTCCAGGCCAGCTCGGAAGCGCTGAGCGAGCAGGACGAAGTAGTGATCTCCGGCGAGCGCAACCTGCTCGCGGTGAGCGACTTTTCCAGCGACATGGGCCACCTGCGCCGCGCCTTCGAGCTGTTCGAGCAGAAGACGCAGCTGATGCGCCTGCTGGATATTTCCGACCGCGCGGCCGGCGTGCGCATCTTCATCGGCGGCGAAAGCCAGGTCGTGCCCTTCGAGGAGCTCTCGATCGTCACCTCACCCTATGAGGTGGACGGGCAGGTGGTCGGCACGCTGGGCGTGATCGGGCCCACACGAATGCCCTACGACCGCATGATCCAGATCGTGGACATCACGTCCAAGCTGGTGAGCAACGCGCTCAGCCACAACAAGTAGCCGGCCGCGAGGCGCCACCCCCTCAGGCGTCGTACTTGAACGAAAGCGAAACCCGGGCGCGGTAGGAAACGACCTTGCCGTTTTCCACGGTCATGTCCATCTTGGTCACCTCAGCAACCCGCAGGTCGCGCAGCGACTTCGCGGCTGTTTCCACGGCTTTCTTGGCCGCATCTTCCCAAGAGACCGGGCTGGTGCCGATGATCTCGGTGACGCGGTACACGCTGGTCGCGGCTGGTTTCTTGGCCATGGTTTCTGTCCTTCGTGGTATGAAGCGCGGAACGCGCCCCGAACAGGGTAGCACCGGGTCGAGTGGATGGCTTAGCTCGTGAACCCGAACGGCGGGCGCCACTCTGG
>JBDSWB010000063.1:0-11636 GCA_039926915.1 Ramlibacter sp. | reverse complement strand
GGGCATCCCCTGGTTTCCGAGCCGGCCCGCGCTGTTCGTCACGCTCGGCTTCGGCGCGGCGATGTACGCCTTCCTTTTCAACGGCCTCAACCCGACCTTGAAAGTCGCCGTCGCCGCCTATGTGATGGTGATCGCACTCATGGCGGCCCAGGCCATCGGCCGCGCCACGGTGCTGCGCGACCGGAGCGCGGTCGCAGTGGCGGTGGGCGCCGGCTTCTTCATGGCGAGCGACGCCTTGCTGGCGACCAACAAATTCGCGTTCTCGCTGCCGATGGCGCAGTTCTGGGTGTTGGCAACCTACTACTTGGCGCAGGCGCTGATCGCGACCCGTGCCGAACCGGTGGTCGCGCCTCAGGAAGCCGTGGGAACGAACCGCAACGCCACGCCATTGTTGCAGTAGCGCTTGCCGGTGGGCGGCGGCCCGTCGCCGAAAACGTGGCCGTGATGCCCGTCGCAGCGAGCGCAGTGGTACTCGGTGCGCGGAAAGATCATCTTGAAATCGGTCGACGTGGCGACGGCTTCTGGCAGTGCCGTGTAGAAGCTCGGCCAGCCGGTGTCGCTTTCGAATTTGGCTTCAGACGAAAACAGAGGCAGGTCGCAACCGACGCAATGGTAGCGACCCGACCGCTTCTCCTGGTTGAGCGGGCTGGAGCGCGCCCATTCGGTGCCGGCGCGGCGCAGCACGTCGTACTGGTCGGGGGTCAGTCGTTTTCGCCACTCGGCATCGGGCAATTGCAGTTTGTCGGGCGCGGCCGCGTCGGCGCGCATTGCCAGTCCCAGCAGGGCGAGCAGGTTCATGATGCGCCGTCGGTTCATTGTGGCTCCCCCACTCTCGGCCCCTAATCGGTGAACAATTCGCCTGCGCCCTTCGGCGGTGCCACGCCCAGGTGCCGGAACGCGGCCAGCGTCGCAACACGCCCGCGCGGTGTACGTTGCAGGTAACCCTGCTGGATGAGGTAAGGCTCGATCACGTCCTCGATGGTGTCGCGCTCCTCGCCGATGCTCGCTGCGATGTTGTCCAGGCCGACCGGCCCGCCGTCGAAGCGGTGGATCACGCATTCGAGCAGTTTGCGGTCCATCACGTCGAAGCCCTGCGGGTCGACGTCGAGCATGGCGAGCGCCTTGTTCGCGATGTCCTGCGTGATCTTGCCGGTGCCTTTGACGTCGGCGTAGTCGCGCACGCGGCGCAACAGCCGGTTGGCAATGCGCGGCGTGCCGCGTGAACGCCTGGCGATCTCGACACCGCCCTGCTCGTCCATCGGCGCTTTGAGCAGGCCGGCGCTGCGCGTGACGATGCGCCCAAGTTCTTCAGCCGTGTAGAACTCCAGCCGCGCGACGATGCCGAAGCGGTCCCGCAGCGGGTTGGTGAGCATGCCCGCGCGCGTGGTCGCGCCCACCAGCGTGAAGGGCTGCAGGTCCAGCTTGATCGAGCGTGCGGCCGGCCCCTCGCCGATCATGATGTCGATCTGGTAGTCCTCCAGCGCGGGATAGAGGATTTCTTCCACCACCGGCGACAGGCGATGGATCTCGTCGATGAAGAGGACATCGTTCTTTTCGAGGTTGGTCAGCAGTGCAGCCAGGTCCTTCGGCTTCTCCAGCACCGGTCCGGAAGTCTGGCGCAGGTTCACGCCGAGCTCGTGCGCAATGATGTGCGAGAGCGTGGTCTTGCCCAGCCCGGGCGGGCCGAAGAGCAGCACATGGTCCAGCGCCTCCCCGCGCTTCCTGGCGGCGCCGATAAAGATCTCCAGCTGTTCCCGCGTCTTGGCCTGGCCCACGTACTCCTGCAGCAGCTTGGGGCGCAGCGCGCGCTCGATCGCTTCCTCGATCGGTGAGGCGGGGGCGGCGGAAACCACGCGCTTGGGCGTGGGCATCTCGAAGTCGTCAGTCTGGATCGCCATGTCTATGCAAGCTTGCGCCAGTAGGCGCTCATTTCGCCAGGGCCTTCAGCGCCAGTTTGATGCCTTCGCTCACGCCCACGTCCCTGGGCAGCGCCTTCAGGGAAGCGGCGGCCTCTTTGTCGCTGTAGCCCAGCGACACCAGCGCCTGCAGGATATCGACTTGCGCGTCGCTGGTTGCGCCCGAGGTGCCTTGTCCCAGGTCGGCGCCGAATTTCCCCTTGAGCTCCAGCAGCAGGCGTTCAGCGGTTTTCTTTCCGATGCCCGGCACCTTCACCAGCCGTCCTGCGTCCTGCGCCGTCACTGCCTGCGCAATGTCGGCCACGCTCATGCCCGACAGTACCGACAGCGCCGTGCGTGGACCCACTCCTGAAATCTTGATCAACTGGCGAAAGGCCTCTCGCTCGCTCCCGGAGCCGAAGCCGTACAAAATCTGAGCGTCCTCGCGCACGACGAGGTGAGTGAGGAGGCTGACCTTGTCGCCGACCGCGGGCAGGTTGTAAAAGGTGCTCATCGGCACGTCGACCTCGTAGCCGACGCCGTTGCAATCCACCAGCACCTGCGGCGGGTTCTTGTCACCCAGCGTTCCAGTCAATTTGCCTATCATGGGGGTCCTCGGCCCTGGGGCCGCTTCTGGTTTCACCGGAATTATCAGCTTGATTCTCAAACACACTTTTTCCCCGCCCAGCAACGCCCGGCTGGCCCATCTCTGCGGCCCCACGGACGAGCACCTGCGCACGGTAGAGATCGCCTTGCAGGTGAAGATCGCCCACCGGCACGAACAATTCAGGATCGAAGGCGCCAAGCCCCGGGCAGAGCGCGCGCTGGAAGTGCTGCAGGCACTGTACGAGATTGCGGGCCGGCCGATCTCGGCCGAGAAGCTGCAACTGATGGTGGCCAGCGAAACCTCGATGGAGGAGGACGAGGAAGGCGCGACCGTGCTCCAAACGCGGCGCAGCGACCTGAAGGCGCGCAGCCCCAACCAGAGCGTCTACCTGGACAACATCGCGCACCACGACATCACTTTCGGCATCGGGCCGGCGGGCACCGGCAAGACCTACCTGGCCGTGGCTTGCGCGGTCGACGCGCTGGAGCGCAGTGCGGTGCAGCGCATCGTGCTGACCCGTCCTGCAGTGGAAGCCGGAGAAAAGCTCGGCTTCCTGCCGGGCGACCTGGCGCAGAAGGTCGACCCCTACCTGCGGCCGCTGTACGACGCGCTGTACGACCTGATGGGATTCGACAAGGTGACGAAGGCGTTCGAGCGCAATGCGCTGGAGGTCGCCCCGCTGGCGTTCATGCGCGGCCGCACGCTCAACAACGCTTTCGTCATCCTGGACGAAGCGCAGAACACGACGCCGGAACAGATGAAAATGTTCCTCACGCGCATCGGCTTCGGCGCCAAGGCCGTGGTCACGGGCGACATCAGCCAGATCGACCTGCCCAAAGGCCAGCTGTCGGGCCTGGTCGAGGCCGAGCGCATCCTGAAGCGCGTGAAAGGGATCGCGCATACACGCTTCACCAGCGTTGACGTGATGCGCCATCCGCTGGTGGCGCGCATCGTCGATGCCTACGACGCGGCGCGCAAGAGCGACGCCAAGGCCTGACGCCGACCGGCATGCACCTCAAACTGGGTCTGGCCCTGCAGTTCGGTCGCTTCCCCAACGCGGCCGCACATCGCGCGACGCTGCGCAAACCGCGCGTGCAGTCGTGGATTGAGCCAGCACTTAAACACCCGGCCGAGATCGCGGTCCGGATCGTGGGCAAAGAGGAAGCCCTGGCGTTGAACCTGCAGTACCGCGGGCGCGACTACGCCACCAATGTGCTCACCTTCGATTACGCGCGCGACCCTTGGGTTTCGGCGGACCTGGTCCTGTGCGGCCCGGTAGTGGAAAGCGAGGCGCGCGAGCAGGGCAAGACGCTGGAAGCGCATTACGCCCACTTGCTGGTGCACGGCATCCTGCACGCGCAGGGCTACGACCACGAGTCCGGCGAGCGCGACACACTGGAGATGGAGGCGCTGGAAATCCTGCTGCTGGGGTCGCTGGGATTCGACAATCCCTATTGAGCTCACTTCACAATGAAGCGGATTCGCGAGTCGAGCCTGGCCCACGTGCTGGATGAGGGCGATCAAATCAGATCCCGCTCGTCGTCGAAATGGGCTTCGACGTCGCTGGGCAGCAATTGGATCGTCGCCCGCAGCCCGGGAACGGCGCTCATCAGCGCATGTTCGACCGAAGCGCGAACTGCGGCGGCACGGCCCAGCGTCCAGTCGGCCGGCATGTGCATGTGCAGGTCGACGAAACGCCGCTGGCCGGAACGGCGGCTGGACATGTGGTCGAAGCGGATGGTGTGGTGCTTGAAGCCATCGAGGACCTTCTCGACTTCCATCATCACGTCGGACTCCAGCGCTTCGTCCATCAGGCCCTGGGAGGACTTCCACATCAGGGCTGCGCCCTCGCGCACGATGTTCAGCGCCACGCCGATGGCGACGGCCGGGTCCAGCCAATCCCATTGCGTGACCGCCACGAGGGCGATGCCGACCACGACGCCGGCCGACGTCCACACGTCCGTCATGAGGTGGCGCGCGTCGGCTTCGAGCGCGATCGAGCGGTGCTTGCGGCCGGACTGCAGCATCACCCACGCCAACGCACCATTGATGGCGGAACTGAGCACCGACAGCGCCAGGCCCCAGCCCAGCTGATCGAGCGGTTGCGGGTGGAGGATGCGCTGCACGGCCGCCCACACGATGCCCAGCGCCGCAACGATAATCAGCAGTCCCTCGAACCCCGACGAAAAATATTCGGCCTTATGGTGGCCATAAGGGTGTTCCGCATCCGCGGGCCGGCGCGCAATTGTCACCATCAGCAGTGCGAACCCCGCGCTCGCCAGGTTGACAAACGACTCCATCGCATCGGACAACAGGCCCACCGAGTCGGTGATCCACCACGCCATCGACTTCAGCGCAATAGTGAGCACGGCAACGCCGATCGACACCCGCAGCAGGAGTTGCGGACTGAGGCCCTGGGCGGAGAAACGCAGCACACTTCGATTGTGCGGCAACCGGGAACGGACGGGCCCCATGCAAGAATGCGCCCCATGCGCAAACCGAACCGTCGCCGGGCCCTGGGAGTCGCCTGCTGGCTGGCCCTGTCGGCGGTGGGCTGTACCGCGATCGCGCGCGGCGAGCTGGCGCACCTGCGCGACACATTCGAGACCGATGCGCGGATCGCTCACCGCCTCCTCAGCCAGCGGGCGGTCCAGCACGACGCCATCCTCGCGACGCTCGCCCTGCTACAGCCCGCCGATGCCGCGGCGGCCGCCGAGCAGCGCCTGCCTTCGGTCTATCCGCAGATCCTCAAGGTCGAACGCCGGGATGCCGGCATGGAGTGGCACGATCCGCGCCTGCGGGAAGCCGAGGTCCTGTCGAAGCGGTTGCGACGCGCCGTGCTTGCGCAAGCCGACCTGCCCAACGCGCGCTACCAGCTGGTGCTCGCGTCCGATCCCGCGAGCTTCGCGCTGCAGATGGACCTGCGTGCCGTCGTGCCGTGGAGCGAATGGCCGATGCCGCGAGAGACCAGCCCGGTTCGCGTCGCGCTCGAATCCGCCGGCCAGTCGCTGGTGCTGCAGCCGGGCCGCATCGGCGACGGCGGCTGGAATTTCGAGTTCCGAAAGCACCTCGCGACGGACAGCCAGCCCTTCGATGTCGTCGCAGTCCGTCAGGTGCCCTGGTCCGAATTGCCTTGGGGGGAAATGACCGCCTGGACCCTGGCTGTCGCCCTGATCGTGGCCGGCCTGATGGCGCTGGCCCGCCAGCGTGCAGAGCGGCAACGGGCGGAAGAATTGCTGCGGCTGGGACAGGTGGGGCGGCTCAATGCGCTCGGCGAACTCGCCGCCGGCATGGCGCACGAACTGAACCAGCCGCTGACGGCGGTGCTGGCCAACACCCAGGCGGCGCGTCGGCTGCTGGACGACGACCCGCCCGCCCTGGACACCGCCCGCAATGCGATGACGCAGGCTGTCGTGCAGGGCCGGCGCGCGGCCGACGTGGTGGGCCGTTTGAGGCGCGCTGTGGAGCGGCCCGATGTGACAGCCCGGATCGTTCCGGTGTCACTGCAGGACGTCGTGCAGAACGTGTTCTACCTGCTCGAACCCGAGCTGAACCGATGCGCTGTCACGCCGCGCCTGGTGGCCCAGGCCGATCCGCTGAAGGTGTCGGCCGAGCCGGTCGCGCTGGAACAGATCATCTACAACCTCGTGACCAACGCGCTGCAGGCGCTGGAACAGGTCGACGTGTCGCAGCGGTCGCTCGCCGTGGAAATCTCCGAGGGGCCGAAGATGGGCGTGCTGACGGTGATCGATTCGGGGCCGGGCATCGCGCCAGACGTCCTGCCCCGGCTGTTTGAGCCCTTCTTCAGCACCCGGGATCAGGGCCTGGGCCTGGGCTTGAGCCTCTGCGAAACGCTGGCACAGGGCCTCGGCGGCGAACTTTCGGCGGCGCACCACGAACCGCGCGGCGCCAGGTTCCGCCTGGCGCTGCCGCTCGCTCCGTCATGAACGCGCCTCTCTCACCGGTCATCCACCTCATCGATGACGACGATGCCGTGCGCAACAGCCTGGCCTTGCTGATCGGAACCGTCGGCCTGCGGGTGCAGGCTTGGGGCGATCCGCAGGCATTCCTCGCGGACTTCGACCGGGACAGCGTCGGCGCCATCGTGCTGGATGTGCGCATGCCGGGCATCAGCGGCCTCACCGTACTGGACACACTCGTGGCCCAGGGTGTCGACCAGCCTGTGATCATGCTGACCGGCCACGGCACCGTCGAAATGTGCCGCCGCGCGTTCAAGGCCGGCGCCGCCGAATTCCTGGAGAAGCCGGTGGACGACGAGGCGCTGCTGGAAGCCCTGCAGAGCGCCGTGCGGCAACACGTGCAGTCGCGCCAGCGCCACCGCGCCGGCCGCCAGGCGCGTGAACGCTACTCGCAGCTGTCCGAACGCGAGCGAGAAGTTCTCGGGCTGATCGTGGCGGGCCTGACCAACAAGGACATTGGCCGCGCGCTGGGTCTGTCGCCGCGCACCGTCGAAACGCATCGCGCTAACCTGTTCGCCAAGCTAGGCGCCGAATCGCTGGCCCAGCTGATCCGCCAGTATGCGGGGCTGGTGGACGAGAGCGACCTTCCGTAGTTCTACGCAGGCCTTCGCGTAGCCGCACGAATGGCCGCGCCGCCGGCGAATCCCTAAAGTTCTCCCACGGTTGCTTGAACCGTGAGCTTTTCGAGGAGAACCCCATGAACCGCGTTTCGATTTCCACCCTGGCGCTTGGCTTGGCACTGGCCGCCGGCACAGCCGGCGCACAGGCCGTGCGCACCGAGAAGAATATTTCACTGGACCTCGCGAACCAGATCGCGTCGGCCACCGTCGCCGCCTGCGCTGCCAACGGCTACGCTGTCGCGGCCACGGTCGTTGACCGCGCCGGCGTCGCACGCGCCATGCAGCGCGCCGACAATGCCGGCCCGCACACGCTGGCCTCGAGCCTGCAGAAAGCCTGGACGTCGGCCTCGGCGAAGAGCGCCACACAGGCCATGATGGAAGGCGCGCAGAAGAATCCCGCGGCCGCCAACCTGGTTTACCTGCCGGGCTTCCTGCTGCTGGGCGGCGGCGTGCCGATCAAGGTGGGCAACGAAACCATCGGCGCCGTCGGCGTCGGTGGCGCGCCGGGTGGGCACCTCGACGAACAGTGCGCGATGGCTGGCCTGGACAAGGTCAAGGAACTGCTGAAGTAACGCCATGTCCGCCCGCAACCTTATCGTCTCGAGCGCGAAGCAGGCCTTTTCGGCGGTGGCGCTGGCGTGCCTGTTCTCTGCCGGCACGCCGGCCAACGCCCAGGTCGGACCGACGCCGTCCGAGGCCGCAGCCTACCGCGGCCTGTTGGCAGCCGCCCACGGCGGAAACACTGCCAAGATCACCGCCTTGGCCGCGGCCAAGGCGGACCTGAACTCCCGCGACGCGCATGGGCGCACGCCGCTGCACGTGGCCGCTTTTGCCCGGCAACGGGACGCCATCCGGGCGCTAGCGAAGGCCGGCGCGGCGCTCGACCTGCTGGAGGGCGACCGCTACGACGCCGTGACGATCGCCGCCGTGGCCGACGACGAGGAAACGCTGCGCGTGCTGCTCGGACTGGGTGCCAGCGCCAAGCAGGTGACCAGCCGCTATGACGGCACGGCGCTGATTGCAGCGGCGCATTTGGGGCACGACGGCGTGGTGCGGCAGCTCATTGCCGCCGGCGCGCCTCTGGACCATGTGAACAACCTGCACTGGACGGCTGTCGTCGAAGCGATCGTGCTGGGCGATGGCGGCTTGCGCCACCAAGCTGTCCTGAAGGCGCTGGTTGATGCCGGCGCGAACCTGAAGCTGGCCGACCGGCAAGGCAACACGCCGCTGCAGCTCGCCCGCTCGCGCGGCTTCGTTCCCATGGTGGCAATGCTGGAAAAGGCCGGCGCCAGATAGCAGGCCGCGCCAGGGTTCATCCCGACCCGGGCGGAGCGGGCCATCGCTAGCATCCGTTGAGCGCTACTCCGCGCGCGACACTCCAACAAGGATCCTCGATGAAGAAACCCGCGCAAACCCTGTTCCTGGGCCTGGGGACCCTGCTGATCCTGAGCGCCTGCGCCATGCCCGCCCAGGCGCCCGCCCCCGCTCCCGCAGCCGGCGCGTCCGGCCTTTCACGCACGATGGTGGGCCGGGGCGACGTGTCCGTACCCGGACGTGAAGCCGTGATCGCCCGAGTTGAGGTGGCGCCCGGCGCGAAGGCCGGCCGCCACACCCATCCCGGCGACGAGATCAGCTATGTGATGGAAGGCGAAGCGACGCTGTTGATCGACGGCCAACCGCCCCGCAAGGTAAAAGCTGGAGAATCGTTCGTGATCCCCGCCGGTGTGGTCCACGATGCCCACAACGATTCAAGCGCACCGATCAAGCTGGTCGGCGTGTACGTCGTCGAAAAGGGAAAGCCCCTGGCAACGGCGGCCAAGTAACTCGGGAGGTTCAGGCGAGCGTGACCCTGGCGAACTTGCGCTTGCCGACCTGCACGATGTAGGTGCCGGCCCCCAGCTTGAGGGCCTTGTCGCTGACGACGCTCGAATCGACGCGGACGCCGCCACCATCGATCAGCCGGTTGGCCTCGCTACCCGACGGCGCGAGTCCGGCCTGCTTGAGCAGTTGCCCGATGCCCAGCGGGGCACCGGTGAGCTGCACTTCGGTGATCTCGTCGGGGATGCCGCCCTTGCTGCGATTGCTGAAGTCCTGTTCCGCCGCGTCCGCCGCCCGGGCGTCATGAAAGCGTGAGGTAATTTCGCGCGCCAGCATCACCTTGGCGTCCTTCGGGTTGCGCCCGCTCTCGACCTCCGCCTTCAACGCCGCGATCTCGGCCACGCTGCGAAAGCTCAGCAGCGTGTACCAGCGCCACATCAGGTCATCCGAAATCGACAGCACCTTGGCGAACATGGTGTTGGCGTCCTCAGTGATGCCGATGTAGTTGTTCTTGCTCTTGGACATCTTCTCGACGCCGTCCAGGCCCTCGAGCAGCGGCATCGTCAGGATGCACTGCGGCTCCTGGCCGTATTCGACCTGCAGGTGCCGGCCCATCAACAGGTTGAACTTCTGGTCGGTGCCGCCGAGTTCCAGGTCGCTCTTCAGCGCGACCGAGTCGTAGCCCTGCATCAGCGGATAGAGGAATTCATGGACGCTGATCGAGCTGCCGGCCTTGAAGCGGTCGTGGAAATCGTTGCGCTCCATCATCCGGGCCACCGTGTACCGGGCCGCGAGCTGGATCATGCCGCGCGCGCCCAGCGGGTCGCTCCATTCGCTGTTGTAACGAATTTCGGCCCGTTCGACATCCAGCACCATGCGCAGCTGGTCGAAATAGGTCCGGGCGTTGGCTTCGATCTGCTCCCGGGTCAGCGGTGGCCGCGTGGCGTTGCGCCCGGACGGATCGCCGATCATCGTCGTGAAGTCACCGATCAAGGGGATGACCATGTGCCCCAGGTCTTGCAGCTGGCGCATCTTGTTGAACACCACGGTGTGTCCAAGATGGATGTCCGGCGCTGTAGGATCAAGTCCGAACTTGATGCGCAACGGGACTTTGGTAGCCTCGGACCGCGCGAGCTTTTTCGCCCACTCGTCTTGCGGGATCAGTTCGTGCGTTCCACGACGTGAAATCGCAATAGCCTCCCGAACACGGTCGTTTACCGGAAAGTTTGTAACAACAGCTTGATTCATAAAGGTTTTTTCTGGCCCTGCGCCGGCGGGCTGGCTATACTGGCGCCAGATTCCCGACTCTGCCGATTCTAGTTGCGGCATCGTTCCTTGCTTCGGCCAACGCCGCACCGTAGGGAACCGCCTACAGCCACTGTAGGACCAGGAAGTTTGCCGTTGTAAGGACCCATGCATTGAAAAACGGTTTGATTGCCGCCGGGGAGCAGCTTTTGCTCCGGGTGGCGCATGCGCTGAAACATCACCCCAAGCACATTACCGCATTGATTGCCGCACTGATGCTCGGCGGTGGCGGCGCCGCGTTTGCGGTGGCCTCCCTGGGCCCGGACCCGGCCGATCTGCCCGTCCGTGAAGTGCTGGAGGCGGTGAACGCCCTTCCGGTCGCCGACCAGTTGGTCCAGCTTGACCTGCACAACCTCAAGCTTTTCCGCAACGAGGTCTCCCGGCCCAGCGACACGGTAGACGGCCTGCTCGCCCGCCTGGGCATCGACGACGGCCAGGCCGCCGCCTACCTGCGCAACGACCCGACCTTCCGCTCCCAGCTGCTCGGCCGTGCCGGCCGCATGGTCACTGCGGAGGCCGATGCAGTTCACACCCTCACCCGCCTGACAGCACGGTGGGCGCCCGAAGACAACGGCACGTTCAGGCGTCTGGTCGTGGAGCGCACGCCGCAGGGCGGGTTTGTTTCGCGGGTGGAACTGGGCGCGCTGGTCGCCGCCACTCGCATGGGCAGCGCCACGGTCCGCACATCGCTGTTCGCGGCTGCCGATGAGGCACGCATCCCCGACCGGGTGGTGGCGCAGATCATCGACATCTTCGCCGGCGACATCGATTTTCACCGCGCGCTGCGCAGCGGCGACCGCCTGAGCGTGGTCTATGAATCGCTGGAGGCCGACGGAGAGGCGCTGCGTACCGGCCGGGTGCTGTCGGTGGAGTTCGTGAACAAGGGCCAGCCGCACAACGCGGTCTGGTTCCAGGACACTGGCCGCAAGGGCGCTTACTACACGCCAGAAGGCAAGAGCCTGGAGACCTCCTACCTGGCCTCGCCGATGGAATTCTCGCGCGTCACCAGCGGCTTCGCCATGCGCTTCCACCCCATCCTGCAGCAGTGGAAAGCGCACCTGGGCGTGGACTACGGCGCCGTCATGGGTACTCCGGTACGCGCAGTCGGCGAAGGTGTAGTCGCGTTCGCCGGCGAACAGAACGGTTTCGGCAAGGTCGTGATCGTCAAGCACAACAACACGGACGAAACCGTTTATGCGCACCTGAGCCGCATCGACGTGCGCGCCGGCCAGGCAGTCAGGCAGGGCTACCATGTGGGTGCGGTCGGCATGACCGGCTGGGCCACGGGCCCGCACCTGCACTTCGAGTTCCGCGTCAATGGGGTGCACCACGATCCGCTGCAAGTCGCCAAGCGCAGCGAGGCGGCGGCGCTGTCGGGCGACGCGCTGCCGGCATTCGATCGCGTGGCGCG